>NZ_JACJEP010000034.1:0-31122 GCF_014164135.1 Pseudoalteromonas sp. SG45-1 | reverse complement strand
GACACAATAAATCCTCAGTGATTAAATAGCTATGTTATCAAGAATAGAATAATTTAGTTAAACTTCAAATATTGATTTTGTTTTAAAGAATATTTAAAACTTTATAATTCAACAATTTTCTTTATCTTTTTAAAGGAAATTAACTTTCAGTCTGAAGTTTCAAAAATAGTTATTTGTTATGAGTGAAACCACTGTGTATAATCACAGTGCTTACTTATTGACGATTGGTGAATGTTATGGCGCGGGTTACTTGTCCAAATTGCGAAGCTAAAGCAACAATTACGTCACGCGAAAAGCAAAGCGCGCATGTAGTTAATTTATATTGCTCTTGCACTAATACTAAAGAATGCGGGGCTACGTTTCGTATTACCCAATCGTTTGATCACTTCTTAAATCCGCCTTGTAAAACTACCGCGCAACTAGCGGCATCGCTTATTAAAAAACTACCGCGTGAAGAGCAATTAGAACTTATTGGCCTTTAGCCCGCACTTTATTTAAGGCATGAAAAAACCCACAAATGTGGGTTTACAAATGAAAATCTATTTGCCCTTCGGCACTTTTAACCTTATCTGGATTTTATAGGTTTGCAAGTAAGTTGCTATAAATTTATAAAAGGATCAGTCTATTGATACATAACATAACCTACTTTTTAAGAACATAATTAGTTAAACGTTTTCATACTGTCTTTTCCTTTTTCCATATTCAAAAGCTAACTTAAGTTTTACACCTATAGCAGACTCCTTAAATAAACCTTTACCAAATTTATCTCTATCGCTGAGGCTTTGAAAACGATTATCATCTCTAAAAGGTGCAAGGATAGGAGTATTGATCAAACCATATACTTCATAAGAAAATAAATCTTCTTCTGTTAAGTACTGACTCGACAAATGAGTCATTACATAATGCTTGAGATCATCAAGAAAAGTTATTTGTACTATATCGATGCAACGTCGTAATTCAGCTTCAGAAATATATTTATATATGTAAGCAATAAATAAATTTGCAATAAACTCTGCTTTATCAATATCGGTTATTGATTCAATGCAAAATAAGATTTTATCGGTAGCGTTATTTAACTCATCTTGGTTTACATACTTTATCTTGCCAGACATTTCTTCACGTTCTTTACCTGTAACATCATCAAGTGATTCAAAAAAACGCATTACTTTAGCTGCAAACATGCGGTCTCTAATAGAATCACTTAAATTCCATACTTTAAGCAACGTACTTACGTAAGGTATATCTTTAGCTATACCTGTTAGTAGCTGGCTTTTAACTGCGACTTCAGTTAAATCGGCTGCTATTTCAAACCCTTTTTTCATATCAATTCCTAATTTTGATAACTTATAAATGTACCCGTTAATTAATCTATTAGCGGGTACATTTACGACTTTAAATCTACGTTCATAAATCACGATGACTAATAGATGTTACTTCTGTTTTTAATGCTAATACAGCTAAATCAGAAATGTAGATAGTATCAGTGTATCAATATTTAATGTTGTTTTGGCTGTGGTCTGTTAGTTACTGCAAATACATCGACGTAAGGTTCTTGCTGGTCGCCGGTGCAAATTTCGGTAGCAAATACGCTGTTATTGGTTTTGCCGCATTGGCCGTATTGAGCTTTAGGCTTTGGCTTATCGAATTTAGTAATAAACGGGCTGTGCTGATCCTCTGCATACCCTTTTGGGCAAAATGCCTGGCAACTAATACATGCCTTTGGCATGAGTACTTTAGAAATTTGAATAGTCATTGTTTCTCCTACGCCATTAAATCCAGTGCCCACCAATCGTTGTCGCTGATTGCTGATGCGCTGCCTTGTTTTACTAAAGTAACTAGGTCCCAATCGCCAATAGTGACTGAGCCATTTTGTGAGCGGGTGTTATTTGGTGTGTTACGCCCATCAAGCTGCGCGTATTTATAAGCAAGCTCTACATATTCACGGGCTTGTTTCCAGTGGGCTTCAGTTATGTGCCAGCTACCTGCTTTTTGTGAATATGTTTTAGCCAATGACTCAATAGCTAAGCGCTGATCATGCTTTATTTGCTCATCAACATTTAAAACTTGAAGTTGGCCGTCTCGTATTTGGTAAATTTGACCGTTTCGGCTGATCCTTTTTCCGCTATTTAGATCCTTTATTACTTCATCAACATCATTTTTTGAGGTGCCCATCATATCGAGTAACAACACAGCCCTAGACCCTGCGGCTATAGGCGTACAGTTATTACCACTAGTCCAAGATAGGTCGGCTGCGCCGACGTTGGTGTTATCCTTAGCATTGAGTTTTTCGGCTGTGCCTTTGAGTTGTCTGGTCCATTCTACTAAGCGTGTTTTAAGGCTTGTTTGGGTAATTACGTTATGTACGTTTTCAAGTGTGCGTTTAAGCACGGCCTTGTAATCGGTATTAGTAAGTACACCTTTTATGCGGCGTACTACTTCGGCGTAATCGTTGCCCATTTGTGTGTCTTCGTACATTGATTTGAAATTAGCAGCACGGCCTATACACATACCGCCTTGGAGCTTTACGTAATCTTTCCAGTTGGCGGTGTCAGCAGCGTGGCGAATAGGCTCTATGGTTTCGTCGCTTATTGCTTTGCCCTTAGGCATGCGGCGCAATTCACGATACACGGTGACGCTTGGTGAGCCCTGAAATTGAAACTGGCGAATGTTCCATGTACTAGCCCAGGCTAAAACAGGGTTAGCTTGCTCTTGCAAGTTTTCGCCTGTTTCGGCATCTTCATGGTCGCTTAATTGGTAGCCATCAATATTTTTACTGATGTATTTAGCAATGTAGCTGGCTGCACTGCCCTTACTTTTATCCATTTTTATGGCGTCAAAGCGAGGGCTAAAGGTACGATAGAATTTACTGGGCGCTTTAGCTTTTTTGCCTTGGCTTTTTTTAAGGCCCCACTCGCGGCGCTTTTGTTTATAGGTTTTAAACAGCTCACTTTTTTTAGTGCCTGCGCGGTAGCTTACACATTTCTCTACAGTTTTAATGTGTGTGCCGTGGGCGTTTATATCTACCCATTCGTTTACTACTTTTGCGCGGGTTTGCACAGGACCGTAATAATCGTAAAGCTCTGTTTTATCCTCTTGAATAAAGTACCAACGCAAAATAGCGTTCACTTCTTGTAGTTTATTTTTAGGCATAAACAACATCATGTGCCAATGCGGGCAACCGTCGGCATGTGGCTCAACTACGCGCACACCAAAGTATTTAAGGCCTCGTCGGTTTAACTTAGAACGGGCACGCGCCCATGTTTGGGTTAGGTAATTTTGTGCATCTTTTGGGGTTTCGCCGTGCCATTTACTTGAGTTTGCATGAAAACGTGACGGGCACGTAATAGTGTAAAACATGCCTACATAGCCCATTTCGTCGGCTAACTCTTCGGTTTCGCGTATGCGTAACATTAACTCGTTTCGGCGGTTGGCAGGATTTGCCATACCGCTTTTTACGGCTTCAATTAAACTTATTACGTCGCCGTCGCTGCTTTGCAGTTCCATCATTTCTAGGAACTGGCGGCCACTGGCTTGTGCAAAGTTAAACTCGCGCTGTGCTTGTTTTGACGAGTAAGGGCTAATTCCACGGCGTTTAAACTTTTTGCTTTTTTTATCGTGGTATAAATCTTTGCCTACTTGGCCTGTGGCAATTTCGAGTAACTCTACAAACTGGCGGCGAATAGTCTTTAATTGGCGAGCCCACCATCTATCACACTGCATTTTTAGCAGTGCAATTTCGTAACACTCGGTTGGCAAGTTGTCGTCGCGCATGGCATAAAATGGCACATTAGCGCCTACAGCTTTGGCATGAGTTGCTATTGCATCGTAGGTTAACGATATTATTTTTTCGTACGGTAGGTGTTGGTTTTCTTCGCTTACATCAAGCGTTATTTGCACGCATTCCATAGCGAGTGTGCCTGCATGTTTTTTGGTTTTTTCAATACTGCTTAAAATATGCCATGGCAATGGCATATTTTGAGTAATACTAAACAGTACGCCAAAGCGTGGCTTTAAACGTGCAATGGTACGGCGTAACCATGTATTAGCACGGTATTGGCTACCCGCTTTTTTTTGGTTGTAGCGGTCTATGTATTTACGGGCCATACGACTTTGTAGAGGCACTGGCACATTTTGCAGGCCACGCGCTAAAAAGTTGCGGTCGTCAATATCGCTAATAGATGAAATTAAACCCTTAGCTATACCAGATAGTCTAAGGGCTTGTAGGTCGAGTGGCTTAGGGTTAGCCATTTATTCGGCAAACTCTATTTCAACTAAATCTTCACCCATTTGAACGGCATCAATTGCGGCGCACATTTGGTCGTAAATAGGGGCGTATTCAATGTGGTCATCGGCAATAAACTTAACCACAGGCATAAAGTCAGTTAGGCAGTTTTCGCACTCCATTAGCATGGCAACGGTAGAGCGCTTACTTAAATTTTTAATAGTAAAGTTGGCTTGGTCTACCGCGTGCTCAACAATGTTTTTAACTAATAGCTGATTTTTAGATAGATCTTGGTCTTTGATTGTGTTCATTTTAGTAGTCCTTTGGGTGTTGTTTTTGGGTGTTAAATTACGAAAAGTTCAGAGGCCAGTTCATGGCCTTTGCAAAATACAAAGTGGGCGTATTCGGTTGAATCTGTTTTACTTGTTTTTTGTGGGTCAAAGCCTGGGCGTTTGCTATGAACATAAACGGCGGCTAATGGTAGTTTTTGCCACATAGGTTTTCGCTTTTGGCTACCTAACCAATTAAGGCGTTGCAGCATGATCACTAAACCGCCCTCTTTAACCATTTCAAGCGCCTGTTCTGTAAATTCTTGCGCTACGTTAAACGGTGGGTTTGTGATGAGCACGTCGTATTTCGGCAATAAAGCGCTGGGCACGTTTAAAAAATTAACGCCTTTTAAATTAGTGCGTGAGTCTTCGCGAATATCCCAGCTTTCTACAGTAAAGCCTTGTTTTTCTAGTACGGTTGGGTAGCTCATTTCGTACTTGTCGCAGCCGCCTGCGCTTGGGTCTAACATTAACGGGTATGCTTGTTCGTCAAAATTAAAGCGGCAGTTTTCGCTAAACGCTGCTAAAAAGTCTTCAATAAGCCAATGCGGTGTTACGTAGTAATCATCTGCATTGCGCTGGGTTCCGCGATTAGTTGAGCTCATGATCAATCCTTAGTGTGAACTAACAGTTAGGTGGGAGTAGCTGGTTTTTGCAGACTCAGCAGGCGCATTTTGCAAAAACTTAGCCGGTGCCATGGCGTTGGCATCAACAAATGCTTTAACCAGTTCTTGTAACTGCAAAATAGCTTTGTGAATTTTAAGACGGGTATCGGCGTTAAAATTGGCAAAGCCTTTTTCAAGGTCATGACGTTTGAGGCCTGCAGCAAAACACACTATTGTTCGCTCTTGCTCGCTTAACACTTTGGTGTATACGTACTCTGGTGTGTGGCGTTCGCTACCCATTAGCGCTTTTATTTCAGCTAAGCCTTTTGGTATGTGGCGCCCTTCTACAGCTTTTAATGGCGCTGGTTGTACGTTCTCGGTGTGTTTAACTAATGCATTTGCCATGGTTATACCCCTTGTGCTTGTTGCTGCGGTTTAGATAAAGCTTGTGTTTTTAACCAGTACACTGCTTTTTGTATTGTTTGGCTTTCGTTGCCGAGGCAGTAAATAGGTAATGGCAACTCGCCAACAAAGGCTTGTAAGCACGGTTCAAATTCAACTGATTGACAATTAACGGCGTCTTTCGTGCTTATTTTGCACGTAAGTAAATACTCAGCTTTGGCAGCTAAGTTAGGTAATGCGTTATACGTGTTTTGGTCAAATACTTGGTATGTGCTCATTGCCTTTGCTCCTAGTTATTAACGCTTTGTTGGTGCTGCGTTCTAAATTTAATTAGCTCGTTTAAGCGGTAATGATTAGTTTTGCCAAACTGAATTGATTTAGGAAAATCAGACAACTTCGATAGAATCCAAAACTTTTTACGCGCACAACCTAGTACCTCACATGCTTCAACAGTGCTAACTAGGCGGTCTTTTTGTTCTTCAAGCTCAGTGCGCAATTGAATGTTTTCTTGCAGTAATGCAAACAACACGGCTTTAGCGTCTGGGTGAATATCTAATAAAATGATTTGTTGTTCAGTGCTCATGCTACATCTTCCTTTTTGCTTTTTGATGATCGGCGAGTAAATCGTTTACCGATATTTCACCGTTAGTTAGTTCTGAAATACGCGGAATGTATTTCGCTGGGGCTTGGCTGTGTCGATTTACCCAGTTCCAAACAGCGGTTTGTTGAGTACCCAAAAGACGAGCTAATCTTGTTTGCCCACCGATTAGGCTTACTGCTTTTTCAATAGATGACATATACACCTCACGAATGATTACTTTAAGTAATCTTATGATCCCTAAAAGTGATTGTCAATTTAATTTATTACTTTAGGTAATCAGCAATACCCGAATAAGTAATTTGACTGTGATAACTTAAAGTTGTGATAATCTTCCTAACAGATTACTTATAGTTATTAAATTAATTAAGGGGATTAATATGGATATTGCAAAAAGAGTAAAGGAACGCCGCACAGCGTTAGGGTTAACCCAATACCAACTAGCTGATCTAGTCGGTACAGCGCAAACCTCTATTCAAAAAATAGAGCGTGGAGATACAAAAAATCCTCGCAACATTGAAGCGTTAGCACGCGCACTAAAATGCACACCTGAGTTTTTACAGTTTGGGATTGCTGATAACAAAGACACCAACAGTAATGTATTACCAGGGCCAACAATCAAAGCCACCGCCCCACTTATCAGCTGGGTACAAGCTGGCGCCTGGTCAGAAATAAGTGAAATTAAAGCTTATGACGCAGAACGTTTTATGTGCCCTGTTAATTGCAGTGACCTAACCTTTGTTTTAAAGGTGCAAGGTATTAGCATGGAGCCAAAGTTTGATGAGGGTGATTTAATTTTTGTAGACCCTGAAGCGGAATGCATCCACGGTTCGTACGTAGTAGCCCGCCTAGACGACGATAACCAAGCTACATTTAAACAGCTAATTATCGAAAACGGCCATAAATTCCTAAAAGCCGCCAACCCCAACTGGCCAGAGCAACTAATACCGATTAATGGTAATTGCACGTTGGTTGGAAAAGTTATTTTTACTGGTAAGTCACTTTAATATGTTAATCGTTAAAGCTTTTGACTCTAAAATAATAAAAATCGTAACTTGCATTCTCCTTGCTCTATACTTTATGAGTATGTTCATTATTCCTTTGTACACTACTGATTTTGATTGGAATAAATACCAAAGGGTTCTTTATAGTTGGCAGTCGTTAAATATTGGTGTTTTAGCATTTATAGCAAGTATAATTGCATTGTCTATTTCTAAATATAATGAGGAAAAGCAGAGAGAAAGGGAATTTACTGCAGCTAAAGCGCTCCTCCCAAATGCTTTGTGTGACTTATGTGATTATTTGAAAAAAAGCTCGAATATTTATATTACTCATCTCGAACCTATTGATAATGAAAAGCCGTATAGTGAAGCCCAAAAAATTTCCACACCACCAGAACTTGCAGATGATTTTATAATAATATTTAAAGAATGTATTAGACATTCACCACCTGAAATAGGAAAGTATCTCGCTAATATATTACAACAATTACAAGTACATAAAAGTCGTATTCAATGTATAACAAACAGTCATCGTCGATACATACTCAGTTGTATATATGAAACTGCTGCGTTGCAGTCGAAGGTAAATTTACTGTTTAATTTTGCAAGGAATGAAGAAGGTTTTGATAAAATAAAGCCTCTGAATCTAGATTCTTTGAATAACTCATATAAAGTTTTGGGTCTATTTCTAGATATAGACACAGAGAATGAATTAAATGAAATAACAAAAAAACAACTTGCACGACTCTAGTTATTTCTGCTTTTACAATGGCTCGGAATCCCGAGCCATTGTACAAATATAATTTCTCCAAGTTAAATTACTTAGAATAGTCTCGCCTGTATTCCTTTAAAACTTTTATCCACTTAGTAAGACTACTAGCACGCCTATTTATACTCGTTCTATTGAGGCCTTTGACACATTTCTCAACAAATGGTCTAGAAGAATACGGGTCAAGTTCTGATAGTGATTTCACACCAGCCCATTGCATCCAAGCCCAACCAAAATCACTTGATTCTACTCTATCTGCTAAAAATTCATATTGAGCTTTCTTGCTGCACTTCTGAGCTAATACAAGTCCAGCGGTGGCTACTGTATTATCTTGGTTCAATAACCCCAAACAACGTGCTGCATGAGTATGGTAAAGGACTTGCCTTTGAGAACTAATTCCATCAATAAATTGATGTTTCAACTCTCCCTTATCAACCCTATGTTTAACTATAATAACAACTCTATCCAAAGAATTTGCTTGAGGTACTTTTAGTGAATCAATTATAGTTAATGTTATATTTTCAAGTTTTTCTATGATTGGTTTAAGCCTAACAGCATTGATAGAAATAGGCTTTTTCAGAATGTTTGATGTTTTAGATTTTAGTGTTAGATCTAACTTATTAAGACTAACTATATCTAACAAGTTTTTTAGTCTGTATGGGTCTATGTTAAATTCTTCTAATCTGTTTTCAATTTCATTTTCATCAGATAATAGAGTCTCTAACAATTCAATAGCTACAGCCGCTCTTTCTTGGTTACTTGAACCTAGCTTAACATCAAAAGAACCATGATCAGCAGTTAATGGGTGAATTGAGGGCTTCAAGTTTTTAGGGTCCCTCATAATGCTTCGTGTTATTTCACTGAACGAATCAAGTACTTCAGTGACTGCTCCATCAGATGGAGAGTCATTACCATTTTTTTTAGCTATTTTTAAATTGAAATGCCATTTTGCCTCTGGTGCGAATGATTGTATCTCATCAGGATCTATCGAGAAATCTTTCGGAGGAAGATTAGCTGTGTCGATATTTTTCTCAGTTAGAGGTTCAATTAATGTATGTGATTTTTCGTCAGCAAATGTTGAAACGAGCATTAATCGCTTTGAACCTGTAAACGCCTTGTTAAATGTATACTCCTCACGAAGTAACTCATCTAATATCTTTGTGGAAACAGGCATGTATACCCATTTAGTGCATGCACCGTTTTCATAATCGCCGCTCCAATATACAAGATAAAGGTATTGAAGATCATCTCTTACAGAAAAACATTTAGGGCCATAGAACTCATCATATATTTCAAAAACTTTTAGACGGCCTAAGATTGTATCTTTTGGTAAAATGTTCATACTTATTTTACCTCTTCCTTAATATATTGATGAGGCAATGCCCCCTCTTGCGCCCATAAAGTCACATGATTAGACTCTTCTTTTATAACCCCAAGCTCAGGAACTAACTCACCACAAACCATCAGCCAACACTCAAACTGCTCTGGTGCTGGGTAATTACCTGTTTTACGTTTTAATGTAGATAGCTTAGTAAAAAAAGACATTCCATAAGACAAAGGTTTGTTTTTTGTCACATATGGATAATCAGGGTGTTCATCCCTATGTTTTTGAAAATCCACCTCCGTAGGTGGAATAGTACGAACTAACCGGTATACAAACCCTTCTGCTGGAATAGGATCGCAACTTTCAGGAATATCTTCTGGAAAATCAGCAGGCCAAGTGTAATTTAAATTTGTTTGACTCATGTTTTTATTCTTTTTTGCTTCCAATGCACATTTTTAGTCAAGTGAGATTAAATAAATTCAATGCTAATAATGTAGCCAACTATAATTTATAGTAATTATTATGTATCCTCATAGCCAAAATAGCAATCATATGAGAAGTTTATGGAAGAGTCAGCTCAAAATAACAACACTATAGAACCAGCCCCGGATAACAACATCACACCTCCAAACCAAAGTGGCAACGATACTGACGTTGGTAAATCAATTTTTTTAGTTCCTGTTTACACTCTTGCATATTCTATTTTCGCAATTTGGTTACTAGTAGATGGTTGGTTAACAGGCTTCTCATCAATTTTAAATCTTTGGGATTTAGATGAAAGCTTTAAAGTACCATCTCAAGTGCCTTTTTTATTTTTTACAATAGTAGGTGCTTTATTGGGTAGCGCTATTTTGAGTATTACGTCATTCCATAGACATTACGCAATTAATTGCTCATTTAAATCTAAACATATTTGGGGATATTTCCTTGCACCATTACTCGCAACTCTAGTAGGTTGTCTTGTATTTGCAATAGTCCAAAGCGGGTTGCTAGTTTTAACTGGTGATATTGCAAATGAGTCAGACCCTGTTAGAGCAACTTTAGGGTATGTAGCTATTGGCGGTGTAGCGGGATACAACTGGGATATTTTTGTAAAAAAGTTAGAGAACTTATCTCAAGATTTATTAAACTCTGGTAATCAATCTAACTGAACTGAATTAAGCTGAAATTATTAATGCCCGCATAATGCGGGCTTTGTTTAAGCCACATCGCAAATATTTAATGCGTCAAAAATATTCTGTAGTAATTCCTTATCTACTTCCTCATCGTTTATAATCTTTATTAATCTAAATTGCCGCACTTTCATCGCCATTAAAAAATCCCATTGTAAATCGACTTCCTCTTTTGTAATTGGAGCGTCTATATATTTGCCATCGAATATTTTGCGGATCGCCTTTCTAGCTTTTAAACTATTAGACATTGTTTTACCTTTAACATTAAAAGATACATTTTGGCACTTATCTCTATTGCAGTTAAGTATGGGTACTGTTTTTATATACAGTTAAGGCTATAATCAACTTAGTTAAAGCTTTGAGAAAAACATGCTTATTCAAAATGTATCAATCGGTCCTGAAATAAAAAAGTTAGACAAAACAATCGATGCTAATTTTTTAAGTGACTCAACATTTGTTGGTCGCGCTAGCGGTAGAAGTATGGAAGGCGTTGGGATATTTGATGGCGATGTGCTCATAATAGATAGAGCAAAAACAGTTAAAAATTACGATATAATCGTAGCCTGCTTAAATGGTCAATTCGTTTGTAAAATTGCCGACTTAAAAAACAATCTATTGCTTTCAGCTAGCTCTGACCACAGTCCTGTTAAACTAACTAAGTTTGACCAGTACAATATTGAAGGTGTTGTAACTCAATCAATTAGAATGCATAGAGCTAACTTAACCTTAGGATAGGTAGCACTTACATAAGCTTTAAAAAAGGCTTATCTTTTACAATCACTTTTGTTCTATCTAATTTATTAAGCTCATTCGTATTTATGTTTAATAAATTAGCCTCAACTTCAAATACGGCTTTTTGTGCTTTTTTATCAACACTCAAAACTCTAACTTTTGCAAAGGTTTCGGCCTGTTCAGATCGAACAAGCGCTTCACCTTCTAAGTCCGCAAATACAGAAAAATTAGGGTTGTTTTTTGATTTAGATACAAGCTCAACACCCTGCTTTATATCTTTCTTTTTTATCGCAAATGCATGGAAGTCGTTTTCATTTTTACCAAACGAAACTACTACTGATTCATCAAAACCCGATATATAGTCTACCTTTGACACATCGACATGAATCATTTCTTGCTGCTTTGTATAAATGGTTGAAACAACAGATATCACAAGAACTATTAAAAAAATAATTATCTTCATAGTCCCTCTTCAAAAATAAATGAAATCATAAAGTAATTCTATTATAGCTATACTTATCATAAAGGTGGTATTTCTAAACTTATAACTTCATTGGTTTATTGCTTACATGAAAGCCTACTGGTAAGGTCAAAAAGGAGGTATATTTAACTTATTATTATAAATTTATAATGTATTGGATAATTAATGACACTAGAAATTCAGCCGGGCTCAGTTTTAAATAATAAAGAATTGTGTGAGCTATTTGCTTGCTCTCCGCAAGGGGGGATGAGGCGCTCACATCAATCTAATACGTTAGTTATTGTCTCAAACCATATTAAATCAATATATGATGACCGTTGGGAAGGTGATATTTGCCATTACACTGGAATGGGTACTACTGGTGATCAAAGTTTAAACTTTGCTCAAAACAAAACACTTTCTGAATCTAATGATACCAGTATCACTGTTCACCTTTTTGAAGTTTTTGTTGATAAAGAATATGTTTATATTGGTATTGTTCAATTAGCTTCAAAGCCTTACTTTGAGAAACAACCAGATCAAAATGGTCTATCTAGAAATGTTTGTGTATTCCCACTCAAGCTTAAAGGTAATGAATCGCCCCCAATTAATAAAATTTATTTAAGTAAAGTTTTTGAGGCAAAGACTAAAAAAGCTAAAAGACTGAGTGACGAAGAAATTGAGCGTAGAGCAAAAAACGTCAGAAAGAATGTAGGTAGTAGAAAGGTGATTATCCAGCAACACGATCGTAACCCTTGGGTTGCTGAGCATGCAAAAAGATTGGCGAAAGGGTTTTGTCAGCTCTGCAATCAACCGGCACCTTTTAAAAATAAATCGGATGAACCGTATCTAGAGACGCATCATATTATTTGGCTTGCTAAAGGTGGTGAAGACACCATCGCGAATACAGTAGCTCTTTGCCCAAACTGCCATAGAAAAATGCATATCCAAAATGAGAAAAAAGATATACAAAAATTACAGAAACTATGTGAAAAAAGCTAAGCTAGTTTTGTATGCTTTACTCATAAGCTTTTAGTGTATTTTAATGCATACTTCTGAGTCAACTAGAATGAATATTGATGAGAATATACCTAATGTAGTATTTTCTTTTACATACTGTATTGATTTATTGAGTATAAATTCATCACATTCGAAAAATTCAAATAAAGCACCTATTAATAATACTCTAGGCTCGGGGTATTTTTTGTCATGCTTTGCATTAATTGCAGAAACTATGACTTTGGAAAAACTATCCACAGCTTGTTGATGCTTCGTTCTTAAGTCTAGTGAAAAACCTCGGTATTGGTGTATTGTGGAGGCCAAAGCTTTCCTCGTTTCATACTCATATTTTGGTACTGCTTGTGTAATCTCTATTAGCTCTGAATCTATCTTAGCGTCCCATCTTTCTTTTTCTTCACCTAACTTAATTTGCCCGTCATAACTCTTCCTAATATCTTTAATATAACTTGCTAATATAATAAACTCCTCTCTTAAGTACTTGTATTCTCTAGTATCCTGCATTAAAAACTTGGCTGCATGAAATGGCAATTGACCCACATATATACTCTCCAATGACTTATTTACATATGATATGAATTCTTTCACCGAACTTGATTCTTTTGGTTTTTCAATAGCATTATGAACCTCAATTATTTCAGGCTTACCTGCCTTTTTCCTTTCTAGAACATATGAGTCAAATATTCCTTGATAATGTCCATGGTAGTCTGTCGCATCTCTATCTAATACAGAATTAAAATACAGTGTTCTGGCCTTAAAGCCGTCATATACTTTTATGAGGCTTTGTTCGAGCAAATCAACTAATCGTTCTTCATCAGTCTTCACATTGTATTCGATAATAAAATATGTGAAGTGATATCCTAAAAAATCATCGTGAAGATCAAGCTTATCTTTATGGAATCTATGTATATACTCTGACATTGATATAGCTGGTAAAATTTCCCTTGTAACATCAGATTCATATATTCCGATTTGAAAGTAGTAGATCTTTTTAATCCCCTTATTAGCCTCTTTAAAAGATTTTAACTCATGTGATATAGAGTCACACATAGACATGTAAGAGCTTAAATTCAATGTTTTATTAAATCCTTCATTTGATAAGAAAACTAACATATCGCATGAGGAATAAAAGTTACTTTCTTTTATTACATCCTTTTCTTTCTTATCTTTCGCTATTATTTCTTTCATATCCATAAGACACCTGATAATTTTAGTTACTTACAAGTAACTTAATTTAATTTGACTGAGACTTAATTAACCAGTTCTTTTATTATGTGTTTTTCTATTAAAGAACAATAAAGCTCATACCCTTCTGCTTGCTCTTTTATCCAATCATGTTTGTTGTAAACCGCCATTACGCCACGCATGGTGTGGCCTAGCATTTTTTCGGTCACGTGCGGCGCTATACCGTTTTCACTTAACAATGTTGATAAAGAACGGCGTGCATCGTGCGGTAGAAACTTGGGCATTTTATATTTTTCATACAGGTGATCCCACATTCGGCAGCAGTAACGGTTGATGCTGTGGGTGGTCATTGGTTTGTGTGGATTACCGCCAGGTATTAAATAATCTTGACGGCCGTATACCATAGCAAGCTTATCTAATATACTTTTCATCTTAGTTGATATTGGGCGACGAATTGCTTTATTTGTTTTTGAATTTTCGGGTGGTACCGTCCAAATATTATTGTCAAAGTCAAAATGCTCCCATTTGGCTAAACGAACCTCTGATTGCCTAGCCCCTGTTATATAAATTAGCTGAAGGCATGCTTTAGTTGCGGGTGTGGCTTTTGAGCTTTCTATTTGTATCCATAGCTTTGCAATTTCATCAAAGCGCATAACTCGTTGGCCAACCGATGCTTGTTCACCGATATCATTTACATTTAATGTGAGCACAGGGTTAAATGGTTTTACTTCCCCTCGCTTTTCAGCCCAACCAATAATCGACTTAATACGTACTAGTATAGTACCGGCTGTTTTAGCACTACCTTGTGCTTTCACTTCATCAAAGTAAGTTATCCAATCTTTAATGGTCATTAAATCAAGTGGCATATTTTTATCATTAAGTATTGGTACAATCCATTTGCTGACTTGGTTTGTGTATAAAATTTGTGTTTTTTCTTTTAGGTCGGGCACTTTTTTATCTAGCCATGTTGCAGCAACTTCTGCCATTGTTGGCAAACCTTTGGCATTGTTACGCATAAGCTTGAGTTCTAGCCGTGGATCTTTATCTTGGCTTAACCAATTTTGAAACAGCGGTATGTAATCTTGTGCTTCTTTAATGCTTAGCCCAGGATAACGCCCTAGCGTAATAATTACCTGCTTAGTATCAACACGGCAACGATATTGCCAAGTTATAGTCCCCTTAGCTGATACCCTTACACTTAAACTATCTCTATGCGATAATACAAACGGTGTTTGATTTTTACCTAGCAGCTTTCTTAATTTGGTGTCACTGATCGCCATTTAATTTTTTATACACAGTTAGCAAAAAATTTATACACAATACTATACACACCATGCGCCAATTACAAGAAACTCGAAAATACAAAAAGAAACTGAGTAGCGCTAATAACCCGTAAATATAAAGGGCTAAGACATAGAATGAATAATGAAAGCTATCAAGAGAATCAAGCGACAATCTATTGGCACGACTACGAGACTTGGGGGGCGAGCCCTCAAAAGGATAAGCCGAGCCAATTTGCGGGTATTCGTACCGATCTTGATTTAAATATTATTGGCGAGCCACTTATTGAATATTGTAAGCCGCAAGCGGATTACTTACCTCACCCTGAGGCGTGTTTAATTACAGGTATTACGCCACAAGTGGCGATGAAAAAAGGCTTAGTTGAAGCTGAGTTTATAGCAAAAATTCATGCCGAATTTAGTGTGCCAAACACCTGTGTTGCCGGTTATAACAGTATTCGGTTTGATGACGAAGTAAGCCGTTATAGCTTTTACCGTAATTTTTACGACCCATACGAGCGTGAATATAAAAATAACAATAGCCGCTGGGATATTATTGATTTAGTACGTGCTTGTTATGCACTGCGCCCTGAAGGCATTGAGTGGCCGTTAAAAGAAGATGGCAGCCCAAGCTTTAAGCTAGAGCATTTAACGGTAGCTAATGGTATTGAACACGCCGCAGCGCATGATGCACTAAGCGATGTAACCGCCACTATTGCACTGGCTAAGCTAATAAAAGAAAAACAACCAAAGCTGTATAACTTCTTTTTTGGTTTGCGTAATAAAAAAGCCCTTGCTGAATTGGTTGATGTATTTAACATGACGCCGCTGGTGCATACCACGTCGCGCATACCTGCAACACAAGGCTGTACAAGCTGGGTTGCACCAATGAGCTTTCATCCGGTAAATAAAAACGCGGTTATTTGTTTTGATTTAACTCAAAACCCGCAAGTACTCATTGATTTAAACGTAGAAGAGTTACGCAAACGCTTATACACCAAACGTGTTGATTTAGCCGAGGGTGAATTACCTGTTGGCTTAAAACTGGTGCATTTAAACAAGTGCCCTATTTTAGCCCCAGCTAAAACATTATTGCCTGAAAACGCCGCCCGCCTTGGGATTGACCGCGAGCAATGCTTAGCTAACTTAGCTATTTTAAAAGCCAATACCGACCTTCGTGATAAAGTAACTGAAGTGTTTAACGAGCAAGGCGATTACAGCGCAACCACTAACGTTGACTACTTACTTTACGATGGGTTTACAAGCCATGCCGATAAAGCTAAGTTTGCGATTATTCGCGATGCTAAACCAGATGAATTAGCAGGGTTGAAGTTAGACTTTGAAGATAAAAAGTTTAATACATTGTTGTTTAGATACCGCGCACGTAACTGGCCTGAAACGCTAAACCAGCAAGAGCTTGATCAATGGCGCCAGTATTGCCAAAACAAGCTAATGCACGGCGAAGATCAACCATCGATTAACGCGCAAGATTTTATGATCACCCTTGAAAACCTAGCGCATGAACATGACGACAGCGAAAAAAATCTTACAATTTTAAAGGCGCTGTATAACTACGCACAAAGCATGTAATTTGCTTTAAGTTTGTTTATATAACGCATTAAAAACGCGACGCTTTAGCAATAAAGCGTCGCGTTTTTGTTTATAAATATCTGTACCACTTAAAACAAAGCAAAATCTATTTCACAAAGAGAAGCGAATGAGGAGTAAATGAGAAGACATAAAAACAATAATTTTTTAGATCTATTACTTCCTCTAAAAGCGCAGCGCCTCTAAACCTCTTTGTGAATAAATTACTTTACGGGCTTTGCCCGTCACGCAAGCAAGCTTCGCGTCTACAAGTAAAACTCATATCGAAACTTTGGGGTAAACGTTGAGCTTGCTCATGTGAAAAGCGCAGTTTTTAATTACTTAAATAAAATACTATTTCACAAAGAGAAGAGCAAGAGGAATAAATGAGAAGACATAAAAGCAACAACCGTTTTAAACTTATTAATTCCTCTAAAAGCGCAGCGTCTCATAACCTCTTTGTGAATAAGTCACTTTTACGGGCTTTGCCCGTCACGCAAGCAAGCTCCGCGTCTACAAGTAAAACTCATATCGACACTTTGGCGGTAGACGTCAAGCTTGATCACGTGAAAAGCGTAGCTTTTAATTACTTAAATAAAAATCTATTTCACAAAGAGAAGCGAATGAGGAGTAAATGAGAAAATATAAAGACCAACAACAATCTTTTTTATCTATCACTGCCTCTAAAAGCGCAGCGCCTCATAACCTCTTTGTGAATAAATCACTTTACGGGCTTTGCTCGTCACGCAAGCAAGCTTGCCGTCTACATCGACATACTCAACGTAAACGTTATTTTTTATGCAGTGCTTCAATGCGTGCTAGTAAGCTTGAGGTGTCGTATCTGCCGCCGCCAAGTGCCTGTACATCGGCGTAGTATTGATCGACCGTTGCGGTCATTGGTAAAGTAGCGCCGTTGTTTTTAGCTTCATCGAGTGCAATGCCTAAATCTTTACGCATCCAATCTACGGCAAAACCAAACTCATATTCCCCTGCCCACATTGTTTTATAACGGTTTTCCATTTGCCACGAACCGGCTGCACCTTTAGAAATGGTTTCTATTACTTTTTCACCATCAAGCCCAGCTTGCTTGGCAAAATGTAAGCCTTCGGCTAAACCTTGCACTACACCAGCAATACAAATTTGATTAACCATTTTACAAAGTTGTCCCGAGCCAACGCCGCCTAGTAATTGGCTAAAACGACTAAACGCCGCCATAACTGGCTGCACTTTAGCAAATACAGCTTCACTACCACCCGCCATAACCGTTAATACGCCGTTTTCGGCGCCAGCTTGTCCGCCCGATACAGGCGCATCTATAAAGTCGATATTTTGCAGAGCCGCTTTTGCAGCCACTTCACGTGCTACTTCGGCAGAAGTTGTGGTGTGATCAACCAAAACAGTGTGCGGTAACATGCCCGCTAACACGCCGTCGTCGCCATACACTACTGAGCGTAAATCGTCATCATTCCCAACACACATAAATACAATATCGGCATTGCTGGCAGCTTCGCGCGGGGTTGATGCAAAGCTTCCTGAATGTTCTGCAGTCCACGTTTGAGCTTTAGCTTGAGTGCGGTTATAAACGCATACGCTGTGCCCTGCTTTTGCTAAGTGCCCCGCCATTGGGTAACCCATTACGCCTAAACCTATAAATGCGACTTTCATTGACATAAAAATGACCTATTTAACTGATAACTTAGAAACTAGACCTCGATTATGTCAACCGGTCGATAAAAAAGCGAATGAAAGTCTTTATAAAATTTCCTTAACGGGAAAGGTAAGTAGGTAACCTATGGACAGTATTTATCAATTTAATGCACCACTTTATAACAGCGAAAATTTTCCTCTTAGCCAGTTACAGGGCAAAACCGTCCTTATTGTTAATACAGCGAGTAAGTGTAATTTTTCGGTGCAATTAAACGCACTCGAAAAGCTCTACCAGCAATACAAAAGCAATGGTTTTACTGTACTAGCGTTTCCGTGTAACCAGTTTGGCCAAAATGAGCCGCTTGATAATTTAGCCATAAAAGACTTTTACCAAGATCAATTTAATATCTCGTTTGAGGTATTTGGTAAGGTAATGGTAAACGGGCCAGAAACACATCCGTTGTTTAATTATTTAAAGTCGCATACGCGGGGTATTTCGCAAAATCGTGCAATTAAGTGGAATTTCACTAAGTTTTTAATTAACTCACAAGGGCAACTTGTTGCACGCTATGCACCGCGTACTAAGCCCGAAACACTTAAACAAGTAATAGAAAGCAACTTACTGCAAGCTGCAAAGTTAAGCGCTGCAAGAGGTGGTAAAAAGGTAGCATCAAAAATACCTTTGTTTACGCCAGCTAAGGCTTAATTTAAATCAATAAAATGCGTGTTACTAAAGCACAGGTTTATAAAGTAGTTTATTGTATTGATACTTATTAAGCGTCGAGGCTATTACCATGAACATTGCTTTTTTTAGTACTCAAAAGTACGAACTGCCTTTTTTTGAACAAAGTACACGCGATCATCGTGATATAAAAATAACGTATTTTGAGCAATCCCTGAGCGAACAAACGGCTATTTTAGCAAGCGGGTTTGATGCCATATGTGTATTTGTAAACGACACCGTAAACGACACGGTTATTGAACAATTGGCAAGCCAAGGCATAAATACTATTTTACTGCGTTGTGCAGGATTTAATAATGTTGATTTACCTGCAGCAAAAGCACATAAAATTAAAGTATTACGCGTACCGGCTTACAGCCCAGAAGCAGTAGCCGAGCATTGTATTGCACTTATGCTAACACTTAGCCGTAAAACCCATAAAGCGTATAACCGCGTACGCGAAGACAATTTTGATTTAAACGGATTGCTTGGTTTTAACTTGCACAATAAAACCGTGGGTATTGTAGGTTGCGGTAAAATTGGCCTTGCGCTGTGTAACATTTTAAATGGCTTTGGCGCTAATGTATTAGTGTGCGACCCCTACGCACAACCTGGCAATTATACAATTACCGATATAGACACCTTACTTAGCCAAAGCGATGTGATTTCTTTGCATTGCCCTTTAACGGAGCAAACTCATCATTTAATAAATGACGAGGCATTTAGCAAAATGAAAACCGGCGTTATGCTTATTAACACCTCTCGTGGTGCATTACTTGATAGTAGCGCATGTATTAGTGCGCTTAAAACTAAAAAACTAGGGTATTTAGGGCTCGACGTTTACGAGCAAGAGTCGGAGCTGTTTTTTAAAAATCACAGCGACGAAATAAACCAAGACGATATATTCTCGCGCTTAGTGAGCTTTAAAAATGTTTTAGTAACGGGGCATCAGGGCTTTTTTACCCAAGAGGCACTCACCGAAATAGCAAACACAACCCTACTTAACGCGCTTGAAGTAAATGAAGGTAGGCCTCTAACTAATGAGGTTTTATAAATACCTTAGCTTTACCTAAATAATAGGCACAAAAAAGCGAAGTTAGTCTCTTCGCTTTTTTGTTTAAAAATTTACTTTAAATAGAGCTTAGCCAAACGCAACGTTTGCAAATACCAAGGTCATTAATATTGGGCAAACAAAACGAATATACTGAGCAAACCAGTAATGTACGCCTGTTGTTGCTTGGTGTAATTTATTACCACGCTGCCACATCCACCCTACTGTAATAAAGTAAAATAAACCCATAAGCGGTAATTGGTATTGAGTAAATAGCATAATTACCAAACCAAATAACCAATCAAAATTTAGTATAATGGCGCTTGCACACACAAGTACAACGGCGCTTACTGCCCACGTTGCTTTGGTGCGGCTAACGTTGTGATTTTCGACTAAAAACGCTACCGGAATTTCGGTGGTCGATATAGTTGACGTAACCGATGCGATAGACATTAATACAAAAAATAATAAACCAACTAATAAGCCAATTTCGCCCATGGTGCTAAATAGCTCAGGTAAAATAGCAAAAATAAGTTGCCCTTCGCCAATCAGTTTACCGCCACTAAATACCTCTACACCGTTGTGCTGCGCCACATAAATAGCAGGAATAATAAGTAAACCCGCTAAAAAAGCAACGCCAGTGTCAAGTAGTGCAACACCTGCGGTGAGCTTTGGTAAATTAGCATCGGGCTGTAAATACGAGCCATAAATCATCATGCAGCCTACACCTAACGAGAGCGAAAAGAACGCCTGCCCCATTGCGGCAATAATTAAATTAGGGTCGAGTATTTGGCTAAAATCAGGGATTAAATACGCAGCAAAGCCTTCGCTTGCGCCATCGAGTGTTGCAATGTAGGCAATTAAACCAACAAGCAGCACAAGTAATAGTGGCATTAAACGGCGCGACCAGGTTTCGATTCCCGATTTAACCCCTTTTAAAATAATACTGGCAGTTAAAATAAGCATAAGCGGCGTAAATACAAAATTACGCAGCACTGAGTCGCTATGTAAAAATTCGCTTGCGCCTGTGAAACCTAAAAAGGTTGTTATGGGTTCAATAGCGTACGAAAGCATCCACCCTGCCACTATTGAATAAAAACTTAGCATAACAACTGCGCCTGCAAGGCCTATGTAACCGGCTGCTGCACCTACTTTACGGCTAGTGTTTTGCCATGCATCGCCCAATGCTTTTACCGGGTTAGCTTGTGCTTTGTGACCTAAATAAAGTTCGGTATAAAGCGCAGGAAGCGCAAGTAAAAATATAACAATAAAATAAACCAGTAAAAAAGCACCGCCGCCATGGTTGGCCGCTTGCGTAGGAAAACCCCAAATATTACCCAAACCCACTGCTGCGCCAGCAGCGGCTAAAACAAAACCAAGTCGGCTTTGAAACCCATCACGCACTTGTGCCATACATCTACAAATCTGTTATTATTTTGATTATTGTGAATTAAACCATATTTCATGCCAGCTGAGTAATAAAATTGTACCCAGCCTTTATTAGTGGCACTAACCGCTCACAATATCAGCGACTTCTTTTGCTTTAGGGCTTTTATGACTGAACACTATTTTAAAAACGCCTTGAGTATTACTTCAACTCAATTGGCAAATTTGTCTTTAGCGAGTAACAGTATTTTATTATTTAATGCTAAAACACTTGAGCTTAGAGACTTTAATTTGCCCGATTGCTTAAGCCCGTTTGAATTAACTATTATAAACCGCCGTAAAAGCCCACAAGCTAAGCAAGAGTATTTAGCTACGCGGTTATTGTTAAAACACCTTATTAAAGTAACGCAGCCGCAACATACGCATGTACCCCTTAATAAAATGAGTACCGAATTTGACGAAGCAAGCTCAAAGCTGCAAATACATGTGAGTGGTGATGTTATAAATACCTGTATTTCACACTCGCATGGTTTGGTTGGGGCCGCGCTAAATTTTGATAGAAGTGAGTTTGGTTTTGATATTGAAAAAGTAAGCCTAAAGCGCCCGTTTGAAAAGCTCGCTAAGCATTTTTATCATAATGATGAAATTACACTTATCACCAAGCCCACTAATACCCAAGCCCAAGCAGATACATTTTTTAGAATTTGGACATTAAAAGAGTCACTTGCTAAAGCCACCAGCCGCCCTATTGCAAAGTTACTTAGCCCTAATGTGTTTGACGAATTACATAGTACAAAGCTGAGTGCTTGCAGTAATCACGTTACTGTAGCTGATAGCAGTGACAGCAATGTTTGTTTTGATGTGAGTGTGGTGCATAAAAAAAGCACCGACTGGCGATGCTTTTTATTAAATGACTTTATTAATCAGTTTTGTTAAGTGATTTTACTAGTTAATTTTCCTGAATAACCGTTATTTACGCGGCAAAATCATTTTCTAATAAACGACTATGAATAGACTGTACTACGTTATCTGACTCAGTTTGCTCTACTAAAAAGCACAGGTTGTGCTTACTTGCACCGTGACAAATTAATCGAATGTTAAAATCTTTTAGCACACTCATTAAGTTCATTTCGTGTTGGCGTAATTGAATCTCAGAGCCAATAAGTGCCACCAATGTTAGGTTGTTTTCTACCGAAACATGGCAAAACTCTGCAAGCTTATCTAGGCATTCTTGATCAAGCTCTGGGCGCGAGGCGTTTTGCGCGTTATCAAGCGTTATAGCCACACTGATTTCTGATGTAGTTACCAAATCTACCGATATATTGTATTCACTTAATAGTGTAAATACGCGTGCTAAAAAGCCGCTTGCTAGTAGCATTTCTGGGCTTTTAAGCGTAAGCAATATTTGGTTTTTACGTTGCGTTACTGCGCGTATACCTGGTTGCTGCGATTTTTCGCGCTCAATCCACGTACCGCCACGCTCTGGCTCGCGGCTAGAACCTACAAACACGTTAATGTGGCTACGGCTCGCTGGTAAAATAGTTGCTGGGTGTAATACTTTTGCGCCAAAGGTTGCCATTTCAGCGGCTTCGTCAAAACTTAAGCGTGCAATAGGCGTCGCTTTTGCGCACAAACGCGGGTCGGTGCTAAAAATGCCCACTACGTCGGTCCAAATATGCACACTTTTAGCGTTAATCGCTTCAGCTAGTAATGCAGCGCTGTAGTCTGAACCACCACGTCCTAGCGTTGTGGTGTGACCGTATTCGTCACTACCAATAAATCCCTGAGTTACAATTACTTGAGCGTCTAATAACGGAATTAAATGCTCTTTAGCAGCTTGCGCTGTGGCTGCAACATTGGGCGTTGCTTTACCAAATTGGCTGTCGGTTTTAAGTACCTTGCGCACATCAAAGCGATCGGCATTTAAACCTTGTAAACGCAGCACTTGAGCAAACAAATACGACGATAAACGCTCACCAAAGCTAAGTAGCTCGTCGTGTTGCTGATCGGTTGTTAGTGGTTCTTGAGCCAATGTTTGAAATGCTTTTAGGGTTTCGTTAAAGCCAACCGCTAAATCGGCATCTAGCGATAATTCATCTAAAATAGTTTGTTGAATAGCAAGCACGCCGTTTATGTGTTCTTGGCGCTCACTAGGAGTAATGCTTGATTTACACAGTGCAACTAAGTGATTAGTTACGCCGGCACTGGCGCTCACGGCAACAATACGTACGCTTTTATCTGCAACAATAATTTCGCTACAGCGACTCATCGCTTCAAAATTTGCAACACTGGTTCCGCCAAATTTGGCAACGATGTAATCTGATTTTGCGCCTGATACTGTTTGTGGCACTGATTGGGTAGTCATTTAGTCTCCTTTCGCGGTATCCAAACCGCAATAAAACAAGAAGAACTTGGCAAAGGAATGCTTGAAGATAAGTCCACTGCCAGAAGCTCTCCACCTATATTGGTGACAGTTTTGGGGATTCAGCCCCATAAACCGAAAAACAATGACGACGTACCATTATTTTCCTCGGCGAGTACTTCCCTCCTTAATGATCATCGGCTTTCGTCGCCTAACATTAAGTACCTAAGTATCGCACCTCTTCTGAATGCTTTATTAACCAGTGGCTAATAAAACAAAACCCCACTAAGTAGCGGGGCTTTGAAAGTTATCGTTTAGACGTCTAGCTGTCAAGCATTTAATAATTTATGAGTTAAATAAAACTGCCCATGTAATACGAGCCCGCATATCCAACCGTGTAACAAATTAATAAATGCAGCGATAAACGCAAGTAGCTCATAAAGGTAAGCGCTTTAACTTTACTCATGGCAATAATGCCCGCAGCCGAACCAATAATAAGCATTGAACCGCCCACACCCGTTGCATACGTAAACGACAACCAATGTTGTTGGCTCATTACTATATTGGCTTTTAATAATGCAGCGGTAAGCGGTACGTTATCGACCCCAGCTGATAATATGCCCATTAAGTAGTTTGCGTATTCTGGTGCCATTACCGTGTATAGGTCGGTAAATTTACTCAACATACCAATTTCTTTAAGTGCGCCAACAAGTAAAAGTACACCTACAAAAAACAATAATGTGTCGTATTCTATATCGCGAACAAAATCGATTATGTCTTTGTTTATGTCTTTTTTGCGCATTAAAAATTGCGCCACTAAAAACATCACTGATAAGCCAAACAAAAAGGTTAATAAAGGCGGTACGCTGTAAATTACACTCAACGTAAGTGTGCTCACTACGGTAGATAAAAATATAACAGCAATGGTTATGTCGGTTTTTTCAATGCGGGTTTTACCTGCACTAGCAAACTCAACACGCCCTTTCATACCTATAGACAGTAACGCAGCAAGCAGCATAACGCTTGCAAGTGCTGGCGCTATAAGTAGTAATAAATGAGCAATGGTTACTTTGCCATCTAAAAATATCATTAGTGTGGTTACGTCACCTGTTATTAGCGATACCCCACCTGAGTTCACTCCAAACACAATAAGCGTGGCGTATTTAACGAGCTTTTTAGGTTCAAGCTTTAACGACATAACAACCGCAAGCGATATAAGCGTCGCTGTTACGTTGTCTGAAATCGACGAAAACAAAAACGCAAAACCACCCACCAAAAACATGAGCTTTTTTTCGCTAATACTTTTTGGCATAACACGGTGCACAATATTTTCTATAAACCCCTTTGAATTTAAATACGCGACAAAGGTCATTGCAGCCATTAAAAATAGCCATAATGAGGCAATTTCTAAAATATTTTCGTTTAAAAGATGCTGAATCGTATCGGGGCTTTGCCCGTGTAGGGGGTATATAAAAAGAAGAATCCAGCAAAGCGTACCAAAAAACAGCGTGGTTTTAGCTTTATTTACATGGATTATATCTTCTATAACGATCAGTAAAAATGCAATCGCTATCAGGGTTAGAATAATCGAGGAAACCATGGTAGTTAAACAACCTTTGATATAGTTTTAAAGAACACACAAATAACATTCCATTTCATGTGCCTATTTTCGGCGCGAATTTTAGCACTGCCTCTATGCAAAAACTATTATTAAATGGTCTTAAAAACGAATACTATATACAGACAAGGTTAATTAAAAATACGTAATAATGAGTCTTCTAAAAGAACTCAATAATAAAATACTAGGATGTTGTAACCCCTTATGATCCCAGCTAAAAAGCTGCTAAACACCATAACCGAACATTGGGGTGTATTAGAGCTATTATTTAAACGTTTTAAAATGGCTGACTTTAGCCTAAAAGACGTACAAAACGCGATTAAGCAAAAGCAGCCTACGTGGTCAAACGAACGCATTTATAAAGAAACAAATCGTTTGTTAAACCAAGATATTTTAATTCCACTGGCTAAATCCTCTCAACTTGAAATAAATCGTGCCATTGCCGATTTTGCTACTTTTTTACTGCAAGAAGAGCATTTAGGTTTAGCACAAGAAATTAGCGTATTAGTAGAGGACCTGGCTCGTTTAGGTAACCGCCTAGATAACGCTGGCGAAATAGAAGACTTTGACGACTTACGCCGCTACAGCCGCATTATGGATGATCGGGTGCGTAAAATAATGAAGCTTTATACGCACAACGAAAACGCTATTTTAAATATTGTTGAACAAGCCAAATCAAATAATGCAGTGCAATCGCTGCAAAAGCGTTATAAAGCGGTAATAGAAGCCTTTGACGAATACATAGAGCCAATGCTTGAAATGGTTGATATTCGTGGTGAATTTCATGCGTGTTTTACCCTCATTGAAGAGCAAATAAGTAAGCAAATACTGCACATTGAGCGCTCAGGTAAAGCGTATAACGACAAACGTATGCTGGAGCAATTACGTACCCGTATACTCGAAATGCATTTAATGGGCCGAGAAAGCTTACGTAAAAGTGCCGATATGCTTATGCCGCTACGCGAAGAGTTACGTCGTAATAACTTAATTACTCGCCAAGCAGCCAAAGTACTTGGGCTGGTGCGTAAAAGTGGTGTAGACAATATGCTAAGTGCTGTGCAGCCAAATTTTGTAAGCGACGCGCAGCGATATTCGCTTGGTCAGCAACGCCATATTGTCGCTTACATGGCAAGCTTGGTTGAATTTGAACACGAAGAATACCAATTGCCTGACCAGCAAGACGTGCCTGCATTTGTTACGCCTAATATTCCTGACTACAACGATGTCAAAACCAGCTTTGCTAAGCGCTTTAATAAAAAACGCAAAAAGCCGCAGCCCTTGCTGCAATTTTTAGACGAAAGCTATCCAGATCTCGATGCCGACGAAATGCTATTTTTGTATCAAAAATTAGTCAGCGACAGCGATATTAAAATAATTCAAAGCGATGAAAAAGCCCGCGTAAAAATTGCCGGTCAGCACTTTTCTTTATATCCATTTAATTCAGAGCCTCAGCCAGATTCAAAGGCAGGTAAATAAACCATGACACACATAAACTTAGACGAGCTAACCCATCTACAAGCCATTAATAAAAAATTAGTAGCGGGTTATCACATTTGCGAGCAAGACAACGTAATGTGGCAAGAGCTTGACCAACGCATAGAAGACTACACCGCCCTATTTACCGCTTTAGGTAACGATTTAAAACACGACAGCCGTGGCTTTTATTATTTTGGTAGCGACGAAAGCACACCCAATATGGGCAAAATATCTCGCGCTATCGCGCTCACCATTTACATTTTAATTGAGCACTACGCCAATACGGGTAAAGACCCAATGCGCGCATTGTTTGACGACGTAAACGATTTAGAGCTTATGCAAACGCTGGTGCAAATTAACAAACATTTGTTTGATCAGCTTGAGATATTTTCGGGATCGGATTTGCGTAAAGACGTTTACCTGCGCATGGTGCGCTTAGGTTTAGCCCGTGAAGTAGAAGGCGGCTTTATGCTACAAGCGCCAATTCACCGCTACATAGATGCACTCATGGAAGTAAACGAAGAAACCTACATTACAGAGGACGAGGAATGAAAAATCTATACGGACTAAGCAAACTCGCCCTACTTAACACCGCAGGCTATGCAAAATGTGTGATCCCGCTTGATAAAAGCAGCTCTATTTGCGCGCCCAATAACACCGGTAAAAGCTCGGTTATTAACGCCCTGCAGTTTCCGCTTATTAACGATTTACGCTTAACAGAATGGGACGGACACGATTTAGATGAAACCCGTAAGTTTTATTTTTCATCCGATCAGTCGTACATTTTACTAGAAGCTAACTTGCCTCATGGCTCGGTAGTAATAGGCGTGGCAGGCCTTGGTAAAATTGCCGGTTACGCGCATCAGTACTTTTGTTATCAAGGAAAGCTTGATTTAGAGCAGTACACGCAAGGTAAAACTATTATTAAATTTACCAAGCTGTTCAACCATTTAAAATCGCTTAACTACAACCCTATTGAGCTTAAAGCACAAGAGTTAAACGCGCTACTTACTGGCGGCGCAACGCCTTTTGACGGCGACATTAACCTAAAAATGATCCCGCTTAATAATGTGCAAGACTCCTCTATTTATAAAGAAATATTTAGACGTATTCTTAACTTACACAAATTAGGCGCAAGCGACGTAAAACGCTTTATGTTACGCGTGTTTGAACGCCATATGTCGAACTCTAAAGTCGACTTTTATGAAGTATGGCGTCGCTCATTTGATAAAGTAAATCGCTCAAAACGCGAATTAAAAGCCCTTGAGTCAATGCAAGAGCCAATAGCCGCGCTTGAATCAATGCTTGAAAACCAAACCGTGCTTAAAGGTAAATTAGCCGCATACGCGCCTAAAATTGACCAAGCACTGATTGATTTTGATACCTATCAAGAGTCGCAACTTAATGAGTTGGGTATAGCGCTTGAAGATATAGAGCACGAAAAACACGAGTTTGAGCAAAAGCAAAGCCTATACGTACAGCAATCGCGTGATATAGAGCGCAGACAAACTCAAATTGAGCAGTGGTTTTTAGATTACGATGCGCTTAAAAGCGAGTTTGAACTAGTAAATAAAGCCACCCTTAAAACCAGCCTGACTCAGTTAAAGCAAGATTACGAGTCGCTTTCGCACTCTATAACTAGCGCACAAGGGCAAAGCCTGCACACGCTTGACTACCGCATTAGCGAAACACAAAAACAAATTAAGAGCCTAAAGCTGCAACTTAAAAATCTTGAATTTAATTTGTTTACCCGCATGCGCGAAGACCTCTCGTTAAAAGAAGTAGAAGAAATATCGCGCATTTTAAACCCTGATATTCTCTCGTTTGCAACCACCACTAATGGCGATATAACCATTGATGACGAAGACGCGTTTGGGGAATTTTTATCGCTATTAAGTGAAAACGTTAATGGCGGCGTCTTAACGCTACCAGGTGCGAGCATTAAGCTTAAAAAGCTATCCCCTGTGCAAATGCAAAGCGGCGAAAACAAAGAGCAATTAACCGCTCAGTTAAATGCACTTGAGCATTCACTTAAAGAGTTTAAGCAACAGCGCGATGTTGCTGCAAACGTTGCCGACAAGCAAAAAGAAAAAGACGCGTTATACGATGAGCTTATGAGTGCAGAGAGCGCCCTAAAACGTTTAGAGCAGTTTGATGTAATGCAGCTATCGGTTGAAGCGCAAGCCATGCTAAAAGAGCAGTTATTAGCTGAGCGCGAACAAGTTGACGACTACTTGCAAGATATTCAAAAAAATAGTGGCTCAATTGCCGATCGTCGCTCGTTAATTAAATCGAAACAAGAGCAAATTAATCGCCAAACTGAGCGCTTACGCCAAGTTAAGAGCGAGCGAATTGACCACACGCTTGATTTATACAGCGGTAAAGTAACCCCGTATATGATTGATATTACAGTCGACTTTGATAACTTAAGCGACCTTGTTCATCACTTTAATAAAGACTGCCAAGAGCTGCGTAATTTTGACATAAACGTACGCAACACCTATTTGCATGTATATAACGCGGGTATTACTAAATTCGACAACGAAAATGACGAATACACTAAATATCAAAAGCTAATAAGCGCCTTTCATAATATTGATAACGAACGCGATGCCGTTGAGCGCCAAGCGCGTGTTGCGCTTACCGAGGTTGCCGCAACGATTAAAGGCTTGCGAGAAGATTTAGACCGACTTCGCCGCGAAATGAATAGCTTTAATAAAGGCATAAGCCAGCACCGAATTTCAAACCTGCAAGCGTTTAAAATTAACGTAATACCTCGCAAAATGCTGGTTGATAGTATCGATACCATTATCAGTACGTCGCATCAGTTTGAGCAAGGTGACACGCTTGATTTACTTAGCCAAGAACCGTACAGCGAAAGTGCGGTAAACGAAGCAAAAGATCACTTAATTAAACTCGCATCAGATAAAGCGGGCTTAACACTTACCGATTTATTTGATATTCGATTTGAAGTAGTTAACCGCGCAGGTGAAACCGAACACTTTGAAAAAATAGATTCTGCAGGTTCAAACGGCACACGTATTACGATTAAGTTATTGTGTGGCATGTTGTTTATTCGTTACTTATTAAGCGATCAGGAACAAAACCTATACCGTATACCTATTTACATAGATGAAGCGGCCGACATTGACCCACAAAATCAAAAAGCAATTATAGAAACCGCACTAAGCTTTGGTTTTGTTCCTATATTTGCCTCAGTTAAGCCGCAAATAAGTTGTGACTACATTGTGCCGATTCGCACGGTAAAAGACGGTGCACAAAACTGGGTAGATGAAAAAGATTGGATTGAAGTTGAACACAATTAATTGGCCGTTAAGGCAAACCAACTAAACTAAAATATAGGACGTTTAAATAATACACATTTAAACTATGTGTGTTATTTTAAATTAATGCATTTTATTGGAGCAAACGTAATGAAAAATATACTTATTGTTGCAGCGCTAGCACTACTTACAGCCTGTACACAAACCCCTGATTGGGATTACGATAAATCAGCCAACTTTAGTAATTTTAAAACATTTGCTTGGGTAGAAAACGCCAGCCTAACTAAAGACACAAATAATTACCAAATTAATGGCCTAATGGAAAAACGTGTTCGCACTGCCGTTAACGCAGAACTGAGCCAAACACTAGGTATGAGCTTAGTTGATGCAGCAAATGCTGATGTACTTGTTAACTTTCATGCATCGGTAGATAAAGAGCTTGAAGTAGATACATTTAATGTAAACTACCGCCCGCATTGGGGTTATTGGGGTACTGGTTTTCAACGTGACACAACCGCGCGTGAATACGAAGTGGGCACACTGATTATTGATATTGTAGACCGTGAATCTAACCAGCTAGTATGGCGCGGCGCAAAAGAAGGTCGATTAAAGAAAAATCAATCGCCAGAACAACGTGAAGCATCAATTAAAGAAACAGTCACTAATATTTTAAGCAACTTCCCGCCGCACAAGCAGCTGTAAGTTTAAAGTTAGTTGTTTAAAAGCTCACAGTATGTGAGCTTTTTTGTGGCTGTTTGTTTTGGGACTTTAGATGTGTGATTCATAGACATCATTTCACTTTTCGTAGTTGAAGATCACGCTGATAATTCGATAACTGAATGCGTTCATTTTCAGTTTCGTAGTTAGCGTGAACGTCTTCCCAAAGCGGTGTTT
>NZ_JACJEP010000033.1:0-36317 GCF_014164135.1 Pseudoalteromonas sp. SG45-1 | reverse complement strand
GTTGAAGTACCACTAATCACTGGGGTGCTGTCGTTACCCAAGCCCAGTGCATCAACGGTGACGATTGGCGTAATAGTATCCACATTACCACTGCTGTTTGCTGTGCTCTCGTTGCCTGCCGCATCAGTAATACTCGCGCTTACAGTAAAGTCACCTTGTGCAAGGGCACCTGGAATCTCAATGTTCCAGTGGCCATCGCTGCCAACTAGGGTCTCAATGGTTTGCACAGCGCCTACGCTGTCGGTGATGGTGAGTGTAACAGTGCCACCAATTTCATTACTGGTGCCCTGCAGCTCTGGTGTTAAGTCGCTAACATCGCCTACGTTTTGAATGGTGAGTATTGGCGCTTGCGTGTCTAACGTAATTGTATCTGTAACTGTTGTCGTATTTCCTGCTTCGTCAGATACACTCACTTCGATGGTGTTCTCACCTTCATTTAAATCTGTTTGTGGAGTTACTTCCCAGTTACCATTTGCATCTACTGTGGTGCTAAGTGTTTGTTCAACTCCATTTTCATCTGTAATAACAACTGTGATACTGGTACCAACGTCTGCATCACTAGTGCCTGAAATAGTAGGTGTTGAGTCGTTAGTTACAGTATCAAAGTTAACGGTTAAGCTAGGTCCTGATGTATCTATAATGCCTGTAGCAGTATCTGAAGCACTATTTCCTGCAGCATCAGATACTTCAGCTTCTACAGAGTAATCGCCCGAGGCCAACTCTTGAGAAAGTTCAATACTCCAATTACCTTCTACATCTGTTGTAGTGCTAAATGTGCGAACAACCCCTTGAGAATCAGTAACCGTTAAATTTATAACTGTGCCTGCAACTACGTCTGTTGTGTTACCAGAAATAACTGGGGTTGTATCATTACTTGTATCTAGTTCATTTACTTGTATGGTTGGAGGCGTAATATCAATTACAGCATCAAGCTCTGCACTAGCCGTTCCACCACCTATGTCTGTTACTGTTGCACTAATTAAAATGGTGCCTTCAGCTAAATCTACAGGCGGAGTAACACTCCAAAGACCGTTTTCATCAACAACTGTGGTTAAAGTAATTGTTGCACCCGCTGAGTCAGTGATCTGAACTTCAACCGAGGAGCCAACTTGTGCATTGAAAGTATCACCATTTATTTGAGGTGTTTGATCGTTAGTTTCGCCAATAATATCAATGGTGATAGTCAATGCGCTTGTATCGATTGTACCTAAAGCACTTGCTGTGCCTTCATTACCTGCGCTATCACTGATACTTGCATCTACAGAGTAGGTCCCTTCTGCTAAAGCCGCTGACACTTCTGCAGTCCAACTCCCGTCTGCAATTACTTGTGCTGTAATTGTTTGTACTGCACCATTAGCATCAGTCACAGTTAGAGTAATAGTTGAACCAGCAGTCTCCCCACTAACTGTGCCTGAAATGGTCGGTGTTGTATCACTCGTATCGCCTAGCGCATTAATAGTAACTATTGGCGCTGTGGTATCAACTTCGCCTGTTGTTGTTGCGGTTGTTTCATTACCTGCGTTATCGGTAACCGATACTTCAACAGTAAATTCGCCTTCACTTAATTCGTTCGGTACATCAACACTAAAGGTGCCATCGGCTTGTACTTCTGTGGTAATAGTTTGTGGATTACCTGCTTCATCAGTTACGGTAATAGTAACAACCGTGCCCTCTGGCTCACCGGTTGCGGTGCCTGAAATAGTTGGGGTGGTGTCGTTACTATCAGCCAGTGCATCTATCGTGATCACCGGTGCTAAAGTATCAACCTCGCCAGTCGTAGTTGCTGTGGTTTCATTGCCCGCAGTATCTGTAACCGATACCTCAACAGTAAATTCACCTTCACTTAATTCATTCGGTACATCAACACTAAAGGTCCCATCGGCTTGTACTTCTGTGGTGATTATTTGTGGGTTACCTGCTTCATCAGTTACGGTAATAGTAACAACTGTGCCCTCTGGCTCACCCGTTGCGGAGCCTGAAATGGTTGGGGTGGTGTCGTTAGTATCACCTACGGGGTCAATAATAACTGTTGGCGCGGCAGTATCAACTTCGCCTGTTGTTGTTGCGGTAGTTTCATTACCTGCTGTATCGGTAACCGATACTTCAACGGTAAATTCACCTTCACTTAATTCATTTGGTACATCAACATTAAAGGTGCCATCGGCTTGTACTTCTGTGGTTATGGTTTGTGGGTTACCTGCTTCATCCGTAACTATAATAGTAACAACCGTGCCTTCTGGTTCGCCCGTTGCGGTGCCTGAAATAGTTGGTGTTGTATCGTTGCTATCCGCCAGTGCATCAATCGTAATATTTGGTGCGGTATTATCGATAGTTCCCTGTGCAGAAGCTTCACTTTGGTTACCTGCTTCATCACTAACGATGGCATTAACACTAAAGTCACCTTCAACTAACTCATTAGTAGTATCGGCTGTCCAGCTACCATCAGCTAGCGTTTGTGTTGTAATTGTTTGTGTATTACCACCAGCATCTGTAACGATTAACGTAACCGTTGTTCCGGCTGGTACATTTTGTACAGAACCTGAAATTGTTGGAGTAGTATCGGCGCTATCTGGGATTGTATTAATTGCTATAATTGGAGCTGATAAATCAATTGTTCCACTAACAGTATCGCTTGCTTCATTACCCGCAGCGTCTGTTACTGTTGCTGTAATTGTAAAATCGCCTTCAGCAACCGCTTGAGTTGCACCTACTTGCCAAGTTCCATCTTCTGACACAACCGCCGTCAATGTTTGAGACTCACCATTTGCATCAGTAACTAAAACACTAACAAGGCTACCCGGTGCTACATCACTCGTTGTTCCGCTAAATGTAGGCGTTGTGTCGTTTGAATCAGCAAAATCATTTATTGCAACTAAAGGAGGGGTGGTATCAACTGAGCCTAATTGTGAATCTTGAGCTGCGTTACCCGCATTATCCGATACATTAGCTGTTACTGTAAAATCCCCCTCACTTAAAGCAGTTGGAATCTCAATACTCCAAGTACCATCAGCACTTATAGTAGTCACTAACTGTTGCTCTGCTCCTAGACTATCGGTAACAATTAAAGTTACTTCACTACCCGATGCTAATCCTTGGGTAGAGCCGGTAAGCGTAGGTGTTGTATCGTTTGTATCTGCAATATTGTTAATAGTCACACTTGGTGCAGTTAAATCAACCGTACCTGTAACAGTTGCAGTACTGCTATTACCAGCAGTATCACTAACACTCGCTGTTACTGTGAAATCTCCTTCACTGAGATCTTCAATAATATCCGCTGTATATGTACCATCGGCATTTGTAATTGTTGTGAGTGTTTGTTCATTGCCTTCACTGTCAGTTATTACTAAGGTAACTTCTGTTCCTACTGGTACATCAATTACGTTGCCACTTACTGATGGGGTTACATCATTCGTATCCTCAATAGGATTAATCGTGATTGCAGGATCTGTTAAATCAATTTCTCCAGTTTCGCTTGCAGAAGCTGTATTACCCGCAGCATCAGTTACAGTTGCAACCACACTAAACTGGCCTTCAACTAATTCATTACTTGCCTCAACTGACCAGCTTCCGTCAGCACCAGTAACTACTTGCACGATTTCTGCTACGCCATCGCTTCCTGTAAATGTAACGGTTACTACCGCACCAGGATCTACGTCTTGGGTAGAGCCGCTAACTGTTGGTGTTGTATCGTTAGTATCAATAATAAAATTAATACTTACAGTTAAATCAACATTACCTACTGCACTTGCTTGCGCCTCATTGCCCGAGTCATCTATAACCGCTGCAACTACAGTAAAGTCGCCCTCAGGCAGAGGGGTTGTTACTTGTGCAGACCACGAACCATCTTCTTGCGTCACTGCTAGTAATGTAAATGTGCTGCCATCGCTTGCAGTAATAGTTAAAGTAATGGTTGTACCAGCAGGCACATTACCGGTGTTACCACTTAAAAATGGAGTGGTATCGTTAGTATTAGCAATTGCATCGATTTGAATTGAGATAGGAGCAAACGTTATTTCACCGTTTGTTTGAGCAGATGCCTCATTACCCGCAGCATCGGTTACTGACGCAGTTGCGGTAAATTCACCACCTGGCAAGATTTCACTAGCATCAACACTCCATGTGCCATCTTCATTTAATAAAGTAGTTAAAGTTTGTACGTTACCGTTAATATCGGTTACTAATACTGTAATAACAGAGCCCGCAGGAGCGTCTTCCACCCTACCTACAAATGTTGGTGTAGTATCGTTAGTATCAGCAATTGCAGTAACGGTAATATCAGGGTTTGTTAAATCAACAACACCTTGGTTATTTGCTTGGGCTTGATTACCTGCAGCATCACTTACACTTGCATCAACCTCAAACTGCCCTTCAGCCAATGGCGTAGTTACGTCGATAGACCAATCCCCATCAGCGTTAGTTTGGGTTAATAATGTTTGAGTTTGACCATCAAAATCGGTAATAACCACACTAATAATAGAGCCTGCAGGTACATCTTGCGCGTTACCTGTAATCGTTGGCGTGGTGTCTTGAGTGTCGTTAATATTATTAATTTGTACCGAAGGCGCCGTTAAATCAATTACTCCTGAATCACTTGCTAATGCTAAGTTTCCTACACTGTCGCTTACTTGTGCATCAACAGTAAAATCACCTTCAGGTAAAGGAGTCCCTACTTCTACACTCCAGCTTCCATCGGCTTGGGTAACTGCAGTTAATGTTTGTATTTGTCCTGCACTATCTGTAACAGTAATTGTTACTTGAGTGCCCTCAGGAACACCATTTGTTGTTCCAACAAGTGGTGGTGTTGAGTTATTTGTTTCATCAGTTACATTTACGGTGATTACCGGAGCAGTTAAATCTACATTCGCTAAAGCTTGGTCTATAGCTTGATTTCCAGCTGCATCAATCGCAACAGCGCTTACGTTAAACTCCCCTTCAGATAAAGGTGAGGTGGTAGTAATTACCCAATTTCCTTGAGCATCAACCTGAGTAACTATTGTTTGTACCGTACCTGCACTATCCGTTAACGTGACTGATACATTATCCCCAGTATTCAAACCAGATACTGTCCCTGTCACTGTCACTGTTTGCGAAGCAGAATCGGCAACAGGATCAATAGCAATAAGTGGAGGTGTTGTATCAACCTCAATTGAAATAGTGTCGTTTATAGGATTACCAACAGGATCCGTCGCTTCAACAACAACCGTTACAGGGCCATCAGCAATTGGTGTTGGTAGGGTTATTTCAAAGGTACCATCAGGGCCAATTACAACACTAACTACTTGAGAGTTTCCATCAACATCAGTTACCGTTACATTAACCGTTTCGCCGATTAAGTTTTCGCTCGTACCGGTGATTGTGGGTTGTGATGAGTTAGTAATACCTAGCTCATTAAGTGAAATAGATGCAGTAGTTGAATCAGGCACAATACCGTCAGAGGTATCTCTTAAATTAAAAGCTTCAGTAGCGCCTTGCTCAAAAGATGAATCAAAAGTAACACTACTAGGATCAACACTTTCAGAAATTCGGGTTAGCTGTACAAACGAACTGCCTCCATCTGCACCCGCAGCGTTACCCCCACCAGCGGCTGTTGCCTCTAAATTATCTAGAATGTCCCCATCACCTTCTAACGCATCTAAAAAATCTGTTACATCAGAATTAGCCGCTGTTGATGGGTCTTGCTCTGCCCCTAAATCTAAGCTTGCAATTGCTTCATCTAAACTTTCATCAAAAACAGTTGTTTCGCTAGAATCTCTGGCTTCTTTCGCTAATAAGTCTGGTGTTATTTTTACCTTTTGATTTGCGGGTATAGATAAGGTTTCACCTTGCACATCAATTTGTAAAGACGATTTAATAGCAGTAACAACTAAATCACCCACGGTGATAATGTCACCAACATTTAATGCTCTTATTGACCCATCATCCAGCACCACACCTGCCGAACCTTGAATATCAATAACTACCAGTTGATTTGCTTCCATTTTGGTACCCTCAAACTTTTTAAAATAACAATCTAATAAGTTAAAGGTAGGACAAAAAAGCCACATAGATACTGTACTCAAGTACAGGTTTAAAAGAAAAATTCAAAAATAAAAAATCAACAAAAAAGTGGTAGAAAATTTTTTTTATGCTAACCAAAACGATTACTTGCAAAAATAGTATTCCTTTACTAAATACTTAAGGGAGTATTTACGGTCTTAACAGGATCTAAGAGGAAGAAATGATTACAAAAAACACTTTTAAGAAACATCAAGAGACTATGTTAATCGGACTAACGATTACAGCCGCAACTCTACTAAACTATGTGCATGCAAATGAACAATCAGCAATGCCACTTACCTATGTCTCAAGTAAAGCGATTGAAAACAATCCTGAAGTACAAGAAGCATGGCATGCTTTTAAATCTTCGATTTATGGAGTAGATGCTGCCCGCTCAGGTTATTTACCAAGTGTTGATGTATCGGCAAGCGCGGGCTATGAAAGAAGAAATTACGGTGTTGAAGAAGAATATAACCGTAATACAGCCGAGTTAAGTGTTACTCAAATGCTTTACGACGGTTTTAGGACCTCGAATACGGTTGATCGCTTTAAACGCATTCAACTCATTAGGTACTTTGAGCTTATTTCTCAAACAGAACAAACAGCACTTGAAGCCTCAATAGCCTTGCTTGACGTACAAAAATTCAAAGAGTTAGTACAACTTGCAGAAGCAAATTTACAAGAGCACGAGTCTGTATATCAACAAATAGAACAAAGTGTAGGAGCTGGTGTAGCGCGCGCTGCCGATCTAGAACAAATTAGTGGGCGCTTATCTTTAGCACAATCTAACGTATTAACGGAGTACTCAAATTTACATGATGTAAGCGCTCGCTACTTAAGGGTTGTAGGAGAGCTTCCTATGAACGATATAAAGCAAGCTGACCTTGATGAAAAAAATATACCAATTTCAGTTAATCAAGCGCTAGACGTCGCTTACAAAAATAGCCCTTCATTTTACGCCTCTTTGTATAATATTGAAGCACAAAAAGCGAACGCAAAAGCACAAAAAGCAGCGTTTCATCCTAACGTAGATTTATCTGCCCGCTACGGTAGCCAAGATAGAGATGAACTTGGTCAAAATGAAACCAGAACAGAAGCGCGAGTCGGCATCGATATTAGCTATAATTTATATAATGGTGGTCTTGATAATGCTAATTTAGAACAAGCCTATCAGGATATAAACATTGCAAAGTATCAACGCGATCAGTCTTGTATTGATATCCGTCAGAGTCTGCAAATTGCTTATTACAACGTCACTATATTAGAACAAAAGTTACCGGCGCTTGATCAACATCGTGCATCATCAACCAAAGTTAAAATTGCATATAAGGATCAATTCGATATAGGCCAACGAACTCTACTAGACGTACTTGATGCCGAAAACGAATCATTTCAATCAACACGTTCATACATAGTGGCGCTTTATGACCGTCAATCAGCTATTTTAACTATGCTAAAAGAAATGGGGAAATTACTGCCAGCACTTAACGTGATGTCAGATAAATACCCTACATTAAAAGAGCTAACTGACGACCCTATTGTTCATAACGCACAAAATATCTGTCCGAGTTACGATGTAGCAACCACCTTTAGCCGCAAGGCATTTCTTCAAAAAAAAGCTAAGCAAGATAATGCATACATGAGTGTAACGGCTATGCCAAGGTACTTAGATATACCGCTGGAAACCGACACGACAGCAAGCAGCTTTACCGATGATGATGGTGACGGCGTACCAAATGAGCAAGACACTTGCCCAAGCACACCTTTGAGTACAAATGTAGATTTATCTGGTTGCACAATTTATAGCGCATCAACCTCGAATATAGAAATTGGTATTCCTTTTTCTGCTGACTCAAGCGATGTAAGGTCTCAATATATTCAAGAAATTAGTCGGCTTGCAGATTTTTTAAAAGAGAACCCAACTAAACAGGTTGAAATACAAGGTCATGCCTCTTTAGATGGAGACCGTATATACAACCGTAAACTATCAGAAAAACGTGCGTTTGCCGTAGCTGAAATTCTGATTAAGCAATTCGATGTAGAACCTAAACGTGTTAAATCGTTCGGGTATGGCATCGATCAACCACGTGTAAACGAAATATCAGTAAGAGCAAATGCTGCGAATCGACGTATCGAAGCTGTAATTACTGATATCTAAGACAATTAACGTTATGTAAATAACCTAAACTCGGCATGAAATATTTAAGTCGAGTTTAGGTTTACTAGTAACAATCCTATGCAGCTCTACATAACATTGGATGGTGTATGGAATTAAACGATGTACTTGATCATGGTGGCATCCTCGTTGACTGCCTAGCAGTTTTATGTCGTCATCATGGCAAAGAGTTTTCAAGAGAAGCACTATTAAATGGACTTCCTCTAACTGATGGAAATCTTACTCCATCAGGTTTTTCGCGCGCAGCAAAGCGCATTGGCTTTAAATCAAAAGTAGTTAATAAGCCACTACAAAAAATTAATACAGCACTGCTACCTGCCATCTTAATTTTAAAAGATAACCAAGCCTGTGTTATTAATTCTATTGATTACGATAAACAGTTGGTGAGTGTAATTTACCCAGAACTTACAGAATCAGTTATCGAACAAAGCATTGATGAGTTAGCTGCTAACAGTGTAGGTTTAGTTATTTATGCTCAACCAGAGTTTGCATTTGATGAGCGAACACCTGTACTTGAAAAACTATCAAAAGACGGATGGTTTTGGGGAGTAATTAAAGAATGCCGCTCACTTTATAAAGACGTAATTATTTCGGCTGTTGCTTTGGGCTTTTTGTCGGTTGCTATGCCTTTATTTGTAATGAACGTATATGACCGCGTAGTGCCCAACCACGCAACAGAAACCTTATGGGTACTTGCCATTGGCATTTTAATAGCACTCACTGCTGACTTTGTTTTGCGCTTAGTAAGAGGCTACTTTGTAGAGCTTGCTGCCAGTAGAATAGATGTCAAAGTATCGGCTGTAATAATGGAGCGGGTATTAGGTATGAAACTAAAAAACCGCCCATCGTCCGCAGGCTCCTTTGCTAGCAACATTCAATCATTTGAAGCTGTACGTAACTTTTTTAGCTCCATAACACTTGTCGCATTAGTAGACTTGCCATTCGTAGTTTTGTATTTAATTGTTATTGCCATTATTGGCGTACCTCTAAGTTTACCTATTATCGCGGGCGCACTTATATTATTAGCTTACGCTATAGCCGCACACCGCAAACTTGAGGCTCTTTCAGAACAAACAATGAAAGCAAGCTCAATGCGAAATGCAGTATTAGTCGAAAGCTTAACCAATATTGAAGATGTAAAGAGCTTTCACTCAGAGTGTAAAACACAGTCTGTATGGGAAAAGTCGACCATTTACATTGCACAAGTAAACGCACATAGCCGACTCGTTTCTAGCTCTATATCAAATACAGCATCATGGATACAGCAATGCGTAGGCGTAATAATAATGATAATAGGCGTACACCTCGTTATTGAAGGTGAGCTAACTCAAGGCGGGTTAATTGCAGCCTACCTATTATCGTCTCGTGCTATGGGCCCAATCGGGCAGTCGGCCGCTGTTTTAGCACAATATCATCATGCCGCAATAGCAATGCAATCACTGAACGAGATTATGGAAAAAGAGGTCGAGCGTCCACCTGGTAAGCATTGGTTAAGCCACCCTATTTTAAAGGGTGATATAGAATTTAAAGATGTATGTTTTAAATACTCTGACGAATCTCATAATGCGCTCAACGGCGTTAGTTTTAAAATTAAAGCCGGTGAAAAAGTCGCCATTTTAGGACGTAATGGCTCAGGTAAAAGTACATTAGAAAAGCTTATTTTAGGACTATACGACCCCTGTTCAGGATCAATTTTGATGGACAATAATGATATACATCAAATTGACCCAGCTGAGCTTCGTCATAATATTGGCTACCTACCACAAACCGTTGCCCTGTTTTATGGAACCTTGAAAGACAACCTCACCATGAGTGCTTGGCATGCCAAAGACGAGCAAATTATTGAAGCCTGTGAGCGAAGCCAATTATTTGATTTAATTAATTCGCACCCAGACGGATTTGATTTACAAGTAGGCGAGCAAGGTCGTCAATTATCAGGTGGCCAGCGCCAAGCTGTAGGTATGGCAAGAGCCATAATTAACGACCCTCCAATACTATTACTAGATGAGCCAACCTCATCGCTAGATCATAATAGTGAAAGTAAAATTATTAACAATTTAAAGGGTTATTCTAAAGATAAAACCTTAATCGTGGTGACTCACCGATCATCATTACTTGAGCTTGTTGACCGAATTATAGTTTTAGATAACGGAAAAGTAGTTGCTGATGGACCAAAACAAAAAGTAATTGCAGCGTTAAATAATAAGACAGTGGAGCAAGCCTCATGAGTGACAATAAAAAACCACTTGAACAGCGCTCCTTTGAATCTGTTAGCAGAGCAATAGAAGCAAGAAAACAAGGCAAGCCATCAGTATTTAATAAACTATTTAAAGGATGGATTTCTCCGCCTAACAGCCAAGACTGGGTAGTAGATGCTCAGTGGGAAAAAATGCAACAGGAGCCAGCAAGCGCTAGGTTATTGCTCTATTTAATTTGTTTAACGTTTATATGCCTTATTGTGTGGTCTGGTTTTGCTAATTTAGATGAAGTTGCTCGTGGTGAGGGGCGTGTTATTCCCTCCAATAAATTACAACTTATTCAATCTTATGATGGTGGTATGGTCGAAAAAATAAATGTAAAAGAGGGGCAAATAGTAAATGAGGGTGATGTACTCATTAAAATAGACCCTACCCGCTTTATTTCTAGCTTTAGAGAAAACCAATCCAAAGTTGAGTCGTTAAGCGCAAAAGTAGCGAGGCTCAGAGCACTCACTCAAAAAAAGGAGCTCGTATTTAGCGAGTCTGTTATTAAAAATGCGCCTAGAGTTGTGCAACATGAGCGTTCTCTTTATTTGAGTAACAGCCAAGAATTAGAGCAACAAGTAAGTATTCACAAACGCCAACTAGAGCAGCGACACCAAGATTACATTGAAGCCAAAGCGGCACTTGAACAGCATACGAGCGCGCTGCGCTTAACAAACAGAGAGCTCTCTGTTACTCGCCCATTGTTACGCACGGGCGCTATCTCAGATATAGATATTATTCGTTTAGAGCGCCAAATAGTTGATCTAAACGGCGAGATAAACAGAACCAAGGCAGTGATAAATAGGAGCCTCTCGGCCATTAACGAAGCTAAAAATAAAGTAACCGAAGTTGAACTCGTTATGATTAACCGTTGGAACAATGAACTATCCGAAGCGCTACTTAGACTAGATTCAATTAAAGAAACTGAATCTGGCTTGGCCGATAAAGTAACTCAAACTGAAATACGTTCTCCTGTTAAAGGCACTGTACAGCGATTATTAGTTAATACTGTTGGCGGTATTTTACAGCCCGGTAGCGATGTTATAGAAATTGTCCCGCTTGACGATCAACTTGTAGTAGAGGCAAAAATTCCGCCTAAAGACATTGCATTTTTACGCCCTGGGCAATCTGCGATGATAAAATTTAGTGCCTACGACTTTGCCGTATATGGAGGCCTTGAGGCAGAGGTTTTACATATTAGCGCCGATACCATTACAGATGACCGTGAGAATACCTTTTATTTGGTGCAACTAAAAACCACCAAAAATAACTTTTCAAAAGAGCTGACTATTATTCCAGGTATGACCACTCAAGTGGATATTATTACCGGTAAAAAAACCGTACTTGAGTATCTTTTAAAACCAGTTCTTAGAGCTACATCGCAAGCAATGACAGAGCGTTAAGCATTTAATAAATGGAGAAATAATGCGCCAAAGTATTTTTATTACACAGCCTGAATTTGAATCGAAGCACTGGCGAGCAGCGTTTCCTGGTTGTTTAATATGCACAAAAGAACCAAACAGAGTAACGGCATCAAGTATTATTTGGGTTTTAGCCGGTACACCGAACTGGCTTGAGCTCGTTAAAAAATATTCGCAACAACGTTTACTCGTTATTGTTATGACCAACGAACTTGAAATAAATCAACTTAGGAGTGCGCTTGAAGCAGGAGCTAGAGGATACGTAGAAGCACTCGCCACCAAAGTAATTATTGAACAAGTACTTGAGACAATTTGTTCTGGCGGAATATGGTTACCAGGACAATTACTATCTAATTTAGTGGGAGCTTTATCAAATACACCATTTAAATATGCGAGGACGTGCGAGCTTGATTTACTCACCAAAAGAGAACGCCAAGTAGTTGATATTGTTGTAACTGGTGCTACTAATAAACAGGCTGCAGAGTCTTTAAATATTACAGAGCGTACGATTAAAGAGCATATGGGTTCTATATTTAATAAGCTAAAAGTACGCGACCGCATCCAATTAATGTTAGTTGTAAAAGGGCATTAACCGCACGGTTAATGCCCTTTTACTCTTTAATAACCCCATCAAAGCCTAAGTTAATAAGTGTATCGAGGTCATCTTGACTGGTAACACCTTGTGCGACCACTTTAATACCAATAGAGTGCGCTAACGTACAAACCCCTCGCAGGAATGTTTGGTTATCTTGGCTGTAACTAATATTATGCCCATAAACGCTATCAATCTTAATCATTTCAAGCCCAAACTCCTGAATTTTTTCAATTTTAGTAAATTCAGGACCTACACGTTTTAACGCCACCTTAGCGCCCATACACCTTACATCTTCACAAAAGCCTTTAAATATTTTAATTTCGCTGACGGCAATACTTTCTCGTATATCAAAGCAAATTTTAGAGGCTAAATCAGGAAATGCCGATAGATAGGTAAGAATTGAAGCAAGCGCAGCATCATCAAGTAATGTTTGGGCAGATAACTCAACCGAAATCAGCTCACTTGGTGGCTCAATACTATACTGAGCAACCAACGCCTTAATTAATCCCCAATCTAAACGCGCTAATAACTTTAAGCGATTAGCCCATTGGTAATAATAACTTGCCCGATATATTTGCCCGCCAAGCTCTAGGCTCAGTCCTAATTGATTTTGCATCAACTGCCCCGTAAAACTCGTTACTGGGTATGTGTTAATTTCTAGCGCTTTGTTATCTAGAGCTTCTTCTATTGCATTTTGCCAACTCGTTGCATCATCAAATAACTCGCTTTTTTGTTTATTGTCACTTACTTTTGCTTGAACACCTGGTTTATTATCGGCTGATTTTAAAAGTTCATCGGCTCGTTTTAATACATCAAACCGCGTGTCATTCTTTTGTATGTAAGTGCAACTATGCGGTATAGCTAATTCAATATTTTTATACTCTTCAATAAAAGATTCATGGAGCCTAACTACTTTTTTACTCAATACCTCAATATCATCAGTATCACTAAACAGTACAGTAAAGTCATTATGTGATATTCGGGCTATGTAGTTTTCTGAAAAGTGTGCTTCATTTGATTCTAAAAACTCGATTAAAACCTGCGAAAAACGACGTAAGAAATTAACCATTTCTACACGGCTAATTTGTTCGCTCATTTTATCTAGGTTTACAACCCGAAATAAAAACAAGGCGCCATGGGCATGATCTTTCGATTTTTGTAAGTGGGCCTCAAGCGTTGCACCAAAGTATTCTCTATTTGCTAAACCAGTTAGCTCATCATGTTGTGATTTAAATCTAAGCTCTTCTAAACGTTTACTATCTTCTTTAATAATACGACTAAAACGGGTAGATAATTGGTTCATAGATTGCACTAAACGTGCAAACTCAAATGTACGAGGGACGGTAGATTTAATAAAACGTTTTTCACCAAATGCATTAGCCTGATACACAACATCATCTAGCGGTTTTAATATCCTACTTAAAAAGTAAGCACTAACTATACAAGCAAAAAAAGCGACAATTAAAAAACTAAAAAATAGTTTAAGCGCACTTTCCCATAAGGCTTGCTCAGCATATTGACTGTGGCTTTCTATAAACAAAGTTCCAAATTGCTGCCAACCATTATTTACTTGCCCAACCCCTGGTTGAACATTTAACCCATACATTGCCCTAAACCACTGTGGAGCCGTCGCTTTAAGCTCATCGGTAAATGTGCGTTTAACAATCACCTCACCATTAGGGTTTTGTAGCTCTATTCGCTTATAGTGACCGGTATCAAATGTGGCTGAAACTAATAATTCAAGCTCAACGGGGTCTTTGTCTAATTGACTGATCATCAACGCAAGTGAGCTGGCGTTATCTACATTTTTTAAGTACAGCTGGGTCGAAAAATAATTTTTAGCCGAATTAGTACTAATTAAAACACTACTTATAAAGCCCACAAAAATAACAATTAATAATGCAATCCATAGCTCTTGCCTGAGTGTTATTTTTCGTTTTTTAAGATACTTAGATAAGGAAAATGATGCCATTACCACATAACTCCTTCTTTGGTTGTCTGCTCCAAAATTTTACGCCAGCGTGAAAGTCTTGCTGTTGGGCTGGCTACACTTTTGGTTGAATTATTAGCCCATAAACCTTGGCTGTTAAAGCTAAAAACAGGGCTTAAATCTACACGTTTTGCAGCAGGTAAAACCTTTGTTATTAAGCTGTCTAAAATAAGTGGCTGAGCGTTTGGTGTAGCAAAATAACCTAACACCATATGCGCTTGTGTTTTGTTAGTGCCCGCAATTTTTGCTTTTACATAAATAAGGCGTAACTTGTCGTCGCTCACACCTAACGCTCTTAAGCTTATATATTTTGCTATTGCGTAATCTTCACAATCACCGAGGCCTCTGCCTAATGTTTCTAAAGGGGTTGCCCAATAATCATTTTGTTTCCAAAGCAAAATATCTGTTTGGTAGCGTAAATTACGCGCAAAAAAATCATTAACAATAAGAATTTGTTGTTGCTCTGGCTTGTTTTGAGTTTGCACCAACATGCTTTGCCAGTTGCGTGCAACCGCCGCTCGCGCAGGCCCGTATTTTTGACCCATGAGCTCTATAAAGGTATTAAATTGAATAGTTAGTCGGCTTGCAAGCACACCACTGGAGAGTACAAAAAACAGCAATAGGTAGCGCAAATTGGCTTTGCACCATATAAATAATTGAGGATTTAAATGACTTGGCTTAATCGCCATTTACAGAGCCACTGTTAATATAAGTGGCAATAAAATACATCTGTTGAGCACTACGCAATCTGCTTAAAATTAATCCTAACAACAGCATAGCACTCAATATAGGAGGATGAGGTATTTTGAATAACTTTTTTAGTAGTACGTTACTTTTTTAACTTCGCGTGGTTTTACTTCACCTATGTATAAATCGTGCACACGCTTCATATTAAGCTCAAGCTCGGTCACGTAAGTATCATCTACTGCGTAAGTTTTAATTATTTGTGCACCTTTAATAAGCCCCTGCACTTTACTTTCTAAGTAATCGTCTTGAGCAATTGAGCCTTCCACCGTTGTTCCTGCGGTAATTTTTTGCCCATAGACTTGCTCAGTAAGCTCGCGGTAAGCTTCAAGCTTAGAAGCCTTAATGGCCATAAGTTGCTTTTGCGACAAGTTAGCACCTTTTTGCAAGCTAATAGGTGCATACCCTATCGCTTTTAAAACGGGGTAATTATTTGGCTCTACATATTTATATTCAACATGCTTATCAAAAACGCTGCTACAACCACCTAAGGTTAAACACCCAAGTGTAATAAGTAATGAAATTGCTCGCATAGCATTTAGCCCTTGTATAGTAATTAGCAGTACATATGCACGTTTAATGCCATTTATAGCATTACTAATAATTACCAAATAACATTGGTACAGTCCTTGCTCTACCTAGTTAATAGCTAACGTTTAATTGGAGTAAAATTATGAAGTCGTTTTTATCATTGGCATTTGTAGGGTTAAGTGCAACGGCATTATTAACATTCTCCCCTTTTACTAAAGCACAGTGGTATGAATCAACGGGTCACGCGAACGTCCAAAATGGTGATACAAGCGCTGCTAAATCTGCCGCTATAAAAGATGCGATTACACAGGCGTTAGTATTCTCTGGCGCACGGGTTAGCTCTGTGCAAACCTTGGTAGATGGCGTGTTAATGCAAGATCAGCTAAAAATTAGCAGCCACGGCGAAATTCAAAAAATTGAACTGGTCAGCGAAAATAAATACGACAATAAATTTGCCGTTACATTACGGCTCGATATTTTTTCTCAAACAGAGCAATGCCCACAAAATAGTTTTAATAAGTTTGTGGCCGTTACACAAAGCCAACTTGTTCATCGTGAACACGCCAAAATGGGTCAAATATTTGACGTAAGCAAAGCTATTAGCAAAAATATTTTTACTTCCCTGCAAAAATCAAAAATGAGCGCAGTACCTATTGCTTACTATAATAATGCAATAAGCGTTGATAAGTACTTTTCGCAGCAGCACGACTATTCAAATGCCCAATTAGAAGAAATATCTTCGCGCAGTAACGCTCAATATGTTCTGCTTAGCCAAATAACCAGCCTTTCAACTAGCGACAAACTCAATAACGATTATGCATTTTGGCAAGACGAGGCGTATGAGCGCAGTTACAACATTGAATTTGTATTATTTGATGGCACTACCTATGAGCAACTTTGGCAAAATAGTTACCATACTCAAGCAATTTGGCCATTTGAAAAAACAACCATAGTTGACGTCAATAGTGATAGGTTTTGGCAATCGCCTTATGGGCAAAGCATAACCGATATCAACCAAGCAGTAAGTTATGACATTCAAGCAGCCATGGCGTGTTTGCCAACTCAAGGCAAAATAATGCACATGGAAAATAGCAAAATCGTTATTAATTTAGGTAAAGCTCATGGGTTAAAAAAAGGCCAGATGCTAAGCATTGCGCACCATAACTATTTAACCGACGCAGCGGGTAATGTTATGCCACACACCATCACCACGCTTAATAAAATTCGCGTTGAGCAGCTTTATCAGCAAACTGCAGTAGCTGTCAGTATTGATGACAAACCACTACCTGGCGTGCAAATTAACGATGTAGTAGAAATAATCAGCCAAGATCTTTAGTTAATTTAGCTTTTAAATTAGGGTGAGCCGATAACCACTTGCCCAATTGTTCTACACCCGATAAATGCGGATAATGCTTTCTGCATGCAAACACCACATTACGCTGCTGATTAGGGAATATAGGCAAGTAATCAATCCCTACACGGTCGGTACATGCCAGTTTTGGTACAAATGTAATACCGTCATCCATGGCCACTAACGCTAATAATGTTTCTAAACTATTACCTTTATACTGATTAGATATATCGACTCCCGCAGAAAAACAAAACTTTTGGGCTTGATCTTTAAAGCAATGACCATCACTTAACATTAGTAGGCTGCATCCTTGAAGGTCGCTCAACGCCACTTTTTTATGCTTAGAAAGCGCGTTATCTTGTGATACCGCCACTAAAAAATCTTCTTTGTATAAAGCAACCGTATGGTAATTAATAAGCTCTGGCACATCGGCTAAAATAGCAAAGTCGAGTTCGCCATTATTTAAAGCTTCTAAAATTGTTGCTGTTTGCATCTCAATAAACGAAAACTGACTATCAATAAATGCCGCTTTCATTGATGTTAATAACGCAGGCAACAAGTAAGGCGCAATGGTAGGAATAATACCAATAGTTAATTTACCTTGTAGAGGCTCATTAGAAGTAGCAGCAAGTTCTTTGAGTATTTGCGTTTGTTCTAAAATAATCTCTATTTGCGTCAACAAACGTTCACCTTTTGCTGTTAACGTAACTTGTTTAGTTGAGCGGTCAAATAAAGTAACGCCAAGCTCATGTTCGAGTTTTTTTACTTGGCCACTTAATGTAGGCTGACTTACAAAACATGCATTGGCAGCTTTGCGAAAGTGCTTGTATTGCGCTATTGCTTTTACATATTCAAAATCTTTTAAGTTCATATTCAGCTCCGCATGATAGTTTATAACTATCAGTTTAATACAAACAAACGATTGGAACTATATTTAATTGTTCGCCATAATGGCTATCAACAAATCAAGAGGAACAAAAAACTATGTTAAACAATATCGAAGGTCAAACAGTCCCAAGTGTTACATTTGCAACTCGTCAAAATAACGAATGGAAATCAGTAACAACAGATGAAATTTTTAAAGGTAAAACGGTTGTAGTGTTTTCACTACCTGGTGCATTCACACCAACATGTTCATCAACTCACTTACCACGTTACAACGAATTAGCAGGCGTACTTAAGCAAAACGGCGTTGACGAAATTGTATGTTTATCAGTAAACGATACCTTTGTAATGAACGCATGGGCTGAGCATCAAGAAGCGCAAAACATTACTTTATTACCAGACGGCAACGGCGAATTTACTGACGGCATGGGCATGTTAGTAGACAAAAACGATCTAGGCTTTGGTAAGCGCAGCTGGAGATACTCTATGCTTGTTAAAGATGGCGTGGTTGACAAAATGTTCATCGAACCAGATTTACCAGGTGACCCGTTTGAAGTATCTGACGCAGACACAATGCTTGATTACATCAACCCTAAGCAAGCTAAACCAGAACCTGTAAGCATCTTTACTAAACCTGGCTGTCCTTTTTGTAAAAAAGCAAAAGAGCTTCTTGCAGAAAAAGGCTTCGCATATGAAGAGATTGTTATGGGTGCAGGCGCATCACTAACAAGTCTAAAAGCTGTATCTGGTCGTGACACTGTTCCACAAATATTCATTGGTGGTAAGCACATCGGTGGTTCAGACGACTTAGAAAAATACTTTGCTTAATTAAGTAAAAAATAGCAGGGGCGTACGCGCCCCTCTATATCAATCTCATCGCTTAGATTGAAAATAATAAAGGATACCACTATGAAAGAATTGCAAACCGATGTTGTTGTTATAGGCGCTGGCACTGCTGGTTTAAGTGCTTATCGTAATGCTAAACAGTTCACACAAAATGTATTAATGATCGAATCAGGCCCATACGGCACCACATGTGCACGTGTTGGTTGTATGCCAAGCAAGTTATTGATTGCAGCCGCCGAAGCCGCACACGCAATTGAAATGGCACCTGCATTTGGTGTTCATAGCTCAAAGCCTGTCATTGATGGCAAAGCAGTTATGGCACGCGTTAAAAGTGAACGAGATCGTTTTGCAGGATTCGTAGTAGAAGCCGTAGATGAATTACCAGATGGTGATAAAATTCGTGGTTACGCTAAATTTTTAGACGCAAACCGCGTACAAATAGACGACCATACAATTATTACAGCAAAACGCTTTGTCATTGCCACCGGTTCACGCCCTTCATACCCTGGCGTATTTAATAACTTTGGCGACAAACTTATTATAAACGACGACGTATTTGATTGGGATGACCTACCAGAATCAGTCGCTGTATTTGGCCCTGGTGTAATAGGTCTTGAAATTGGCCAAGCACTTAGCCGACTAGGCGTAAATGTAAAACTATTTGGTGTAGGCGGCGCAATAGGCCCACTTACAGATCCAGTAGTAAAAGACTACGCAAATACTGTTTTTGCTGAAGAATTTTTTGTAGATACCGACTCAAACGTATCTGACATGATGCAAGTTGGCGACAAAGCACAGCTAACTTACACCGACAAACAAGGTGAAAAACACACCGAACAGTTTGACTACGTACTTGCAGCCACAGGCCGAGTACCTAACGTAGATAAACTAGGCCTTGAAAACACAGGCATTGAACTTGATGAACGCGGCGTACCGCACGCAGACACACATACAATGCAGTGTGGTGAGTCGAACATATTTATAGCAGGCGATGCAAGTAACATGCTCCCATTGTTACACGAAGCATCTGACCAAGGTGCTATTGCAGGTCAAAATGCAGGGCGCTTCCCAGATGTACGTATAGGTCTGCGCAGAGCAAAAATTGCAGCTGTATTTAGCGACCCACAAATAGCAATGGTAGGCGAAAGCTACAAGCAAATTACTGACCGATTAGGCCCATGCGGTTGTTTTGAAGTAGGCGAAGTAAGCTTTGAAAACCAAGGCCGTAGCCGAGTAATGCTTAAAAACAAAGGTCATATGCGTGTATATGCAGAGCAAGGCACAGGCTTATTTTTAGGTGCAGAATTTATTGGCCCACAAGCCGAACACATCGCTCACTTATTAGCTTGGGCTGTACAAAACAAAATGACCGTACCAGAAATGCTTGATATGCCATTTTACCACCCAGTAATTGAAGAAGGGTTACGTACCGCCCTTCGCGACTTAAACGCCAAACTTAAATTTGGCCCAGACATTGTAAATTCATGTATGGAATGTGGCCCAGGCGCATAGCCTATTTACCACACATACAAACTTGCTAAGCAAAAGCCAAAACATCTGTTTTGGCATTTTTATGTATTTTTTTAAGCTGACCTCTCAAAAAAATTTAGTTGTTACACTTAATTGTTAATCGAATCAAAAAAGATAAAAACATCACCTAGTTCTAGCGCAATTTTCTTAACGTTAGATAGACTCTCTATATAAGCAGATTTGTATTATTTAATAAAGTTATCTCTGAGTAACGACACTACTTCGTTAGTACGACCATTTAGTACTGCTTTAAGGCCAAATAAAGCCGTAGAGGCTACCTGCCCTGCTTCTATTTTAGGCGGCATGACTAACTCCATTCTATTTACTTTTACTTCTAATAAAGCCGGTCCTTTTGCATCTAGCCATGCGCGCATCGTTGAAGGCAGTTCATCAGGGTCTGATACTTGCCAACTGTGCAAGCCAATTTGCTGTGCTAATAGAGCAAAATTAGGGTTCGAGAGACCTGTGTAACTATCAAGTAAGCCTTCTACCCTTTGCTCCATTTCTACAAAGCCGAGTGAGTCATTGTTAAAAATTAAAATTTTAACTGCTATTTTCTCTTGCACTAAGGTAAGTAAATCTCCCAATAACATGGTGATCCCGCCATCGCCACACATTGCTATTACTTGCCTATCAGGATATGCATTTGCAATTCCTAATGCCTGAGGATACGCATTTGCCATAGTACCATGCAATAAACTGGCTAAAAAACGGCGCTCTCCTGTAGCCTTTAAATGCCTTAATAACCAAACCATTGGACTTCCTCCATCGGCGGTAAAAATAGCATTATCAGTGGCCTGTTCACTGAGTAGCTGCGCCAGGTACTGCGGGTGAATAAGGTCAGAGTCGTGTTTTGCCTTTTTATTGTAGCCCTGAGTGTCTTTTTTCCACTGCTCAAGCGATTCATTCAAATGTCTATTATCTGATTTTTGTTCAAGTAGTGGGGTTAACGCAGCTAAAGTATCTTTAACATCGCCCACTAAACCAAGTTCGATAGGCGAACGGCGCCCTAAATGGTTAGCCTCTTTATTGATTTGCACAATACGGGCTTTTTCAGGATAAAATTGGGTATAGGCAAAGTCAGAACCTAAGCAAATTAACAAATCGCAATCGCTCATTGCTTGCACTCCTGCAAGATTTCCTAAAATCCCTGTCATACCAATGTTAAAAGGGTTATTAGGCTCTACAAATTCTTTTGCTCGCGAACTATGAGCTATCGGAGCGTTTAACTTTTTTGCCAAAGTAATAAGTTGATCATGCGCCTTTCGGGCGCCAATACCTGCGTAAATGGTAATGCGCTTTGCATCGAGAATCATACCAGCAAGCTTTTTGAGTTCGTCGTCACTTGGACGAATAACCGGTTGAGGCTGGTGAACCGACCAAGGCAAATCATCATCTATTTTCTCCTTAAATACATCGCCATTAACTACAACCACCGCCACCCCCTTGTGTGCCAATGCCGCTTGAGCTGCCTGGGTTACGATACGCCGAGCTTGATCTGGGTGGCTAATACGCTTACAAAATACAGAGCACTGCTCGTAAATTTTGGTTTGGTCCAACTCTTGTGGAAAATCCATTCCTTCCTCCGCCCTATCAATGTTGGAGGCTATTAAAACAACAGGGGCACCATTACGGTGGCTTTCAAAAATACCATTTACAAAATGTAAGCTGCCAGGTCCACACGTTCCAGCACAAACAGCAAGCTGCTCTGTCATATAAGCTTCTGCACCGGCGGCAAAGCCACCTACTTCTTCATGACGTACATTGACCCACTTTAAATCGGTGTGCCTAATCGCATCAGTAAAATGATTTATTGTGTCGCCAACAATACCATAACAACGTTTTGCTCCCGCTTGTACGAGAGTGTCTGCTATAACGTGTGAAACTGTTGTACTCATTAGTAATGTCCTCTTTTATGTGCTAATAACGTTGTTCCCATTGCATCGGTTAAATTTTTAATTGGCTTAAATGTATCTTTAGAAGCAGCTTCCCACCAATCGCAATACGCTGTATCGCCAGGGGTATCAAGCAAACTGTTAGGAGGTAAAAATGGATGGACTTCCATAATTGACTTAGATTGTGCTGCATCTATGCGCGTTATAATTTGATGGGGATCTAACTCACTAGGATGAACGCCACCGCAGGAGCCCACAATTTCACCTAATGCAGCTAACGTTTTAGAATGAAACAGCGCTGCTCTTTGTGATTGTATTTCTATATCTAACGAGCGTTGGCGCTGTGGATCTTGGGTGGTGATCCCCGTAGGGCACGTCCCTTTGTCACAACGCTTAGCTTGCACACAACCAATGGAAAACATAAACGCACGCGCGGCATTACACCAATCAGCGCCTAAAGCAATATGCTTAGCCATGCCCATACCATTATAAATTTTACCACTGGCACCGAGCTTTATATGCTTCCTTAACCCCGTACCCACTAACATATTTTGCATCATTACTAAACCATCCTCTAAAGGCATACCAACCCAATCCGACAATTCATTAGGTGCAGCGCCCGTACCGCCTTCTGCGCCATCGACCACAATAAAATCAGGGTAAATTTCAGTGCTAAGCATAGCTTTACCCAACGCCATAACCTCGTGGGGCATACCAACGCACAGCTTTAACCCTACTGGCTTACCGCCAGAAAGCTCACGCATATGTTGTGCAAATTCAAGTAATTCAACGGGTGTTGAAAAAGCAGAGTGCCCAGCGGGCGACAAACAATCTTCATGAGCGGGAACTTTACGGGTGCGGGCTATTTCTTCAGTTACCTTAGAGCCTGGTAACAAGCCACCATGGCCTGGTTTAGCACCTTGACTGAGTTTTATTTCAGTCATTTTTACTTGTTCACTTTGTGCAGTATCAGCAAACTGCTTTGGATCAAAATTGCCGTGCTCGTCGCGACAACCAAAGTAGCCAGTGCCTAACTCCCATACAATGTCGCCACCATGCTTTTTATGATACTCACTAAGCCCTCCTTCCCCGGTATCATGATAAAAGTCACCTATTTTAGCGCCTTTATTTAATGCCTCAACTGCTCTACCCGATAATGCGCCGAAGCTCATTGCCGATATATTTAATAAGGATGCTTCATAAGGTTGGCTAGATTGCTCATTACCAATAGTTACCCTTGGCTTAGTATCTGGCTGAGATTTAGGTGCCATAGAGTGGCAAACCCACGTATAACCATCTTCTTTTACGTTGCGTTCTGTACCTAAAGGCCGCGTATCACTTTTACCTTGCGAGCGAGCATAAATAAGATTACGCGCTTCAAAACTGTAAGGTGTACCTTCTAAATCATCCTCCACAATGTATTGGCGTAAAAATGGTCGTAAGTCGTAAAATATGTGCCTTATCCATGCTATTACCGGATAATTTCTAAGCAACGTGCTACTAGTTTGCAACCTGTCTTTAATGCCTAGTGCCACAAAAAAACCAGCAATAATGATGACGAATATTGAGAGGTAATTATAAGGATTTAAAAACAGAACTAGCACTAACACAATCAATGCACTGATCGGTAAAAAAGCGCGCATTAATAAATGAAAAAAAGAAGCCATTTGTTTCATTATCGTATTTCCCTTTCTTTTGAGTGAGCAAAAGCAAGGTGAAAGCATATACTAACCCAAGCTCGAGCAATTAATAATCTACTCTAGGGACACACTATAATAAGCAAACTGAACAAAAACTGATGAAAGAGACTAAAAAAGGAACAAACAAAAATGGGCTACGCTCAATCAACTAATAGCAATTGCATTAAATAAGTGATCTATTATAGCGCTAAGAAAATAGCACAATGACAAGGCAAAATTGTGGTGTATAAAGTCAAAATTTGATGATCATATACAAAGCTCCTAGAGTTTTTCGATATAGTTGTGTTGACCAAGACATAAACGTTATCAGAGGAGCTTAGTATAAAACTATATGGTGGGGTGGAGTTGACTTGCATTCAAATAATAGTGTAATTCCTATCATTAATGAACAGGGTGAAACGCTTAACTGCAATCGTTTAAATAATGACATCTCTGTCATTTTATCTTTTTAGCCCCTTATAAATACAAGCTAGCAGGACTTGTTGTTGAATCAACATTTAATTTGTATTGGTTAGTTGATGCATTAATAGCTGCAAAGTTTAAACTTCACTTAGCGAATCCAGCTGCAATCCAGCAATACTCTGGTTAAAAATATACCAACGAGCATAGTGATGCACGCCGGTTAGCTGAAATGCTAAGTCTAGATATACTCTCTGGAGGCTATATTTATCCCCGAGAACTCAGGGCTGTTCGAGATTTAATGCACAAACAAATGGACATTGTTCAACAGTCCACTAAAAACTTATTATCGGTGTAAAGTTGTTATATGCGTCATCTTGGTTATAAGCTCGGTAGCAACAAAATGACCGTACCAGAAATGCTTGATATGCCATTTTACCACCCAGTAATTGAAGAAGGGTTACGCACCGCTCTTCGCGACTTAAACGCCAAACTTAAATTTGGCCCAGACATTGTAAATTCATGTATGGAATGTGGCCCAGGCGCATAGCCTATTTACCACACATACAAAGTTGCTAAGCAAAAGCCAAAACTAACGTTTTGACTTTTTTTATAATTTTTTTAAGCTGACCTCTCAAAAAAAATTTTAGCTGTTACACTTAATTGATAATTCAATTAAAAAAATGGAATAGCTATGCCCAATAATAAATTTAGACTAGTCACTCGCAGCGATTTTGATGGCTTAGTTTGTGCCGTATTGCTCAAAGACTTAGACCTAATTGACGATATTTTATTTGTTCATCCAAAAGACATGCAAGATGGCAAAATAGACATTACCGAAAACGACATTACGACCAACCTCCCCTACGTTGCAGGCTGTCATATAGCATTCGATCATCACCTTAGCGAAACCGTTCGCAACTCAAGCGACATAAAAAACCATATTATTGACCCAAAAGCCCCATCAGCAGCTCGCGTAGTTTATGACTATTATGGCGGCGCTGAAAAACTTCCAAATATTTCTGTTGAAATGATGGACGCGGTAGACAAAGGCGATGCTGCTCAGTTTTCAAAAGACGAAATATTAAACCCAACCGATTGGGTATTAATGAACTTTATTATGGATGCGCGAACTGGACTTGGCCGTTTTCGCGAGTTTAAAATTTCAAATTACCAATTAATGATGAAACTGATTGATGCGTGTAAAGATCAGAGCATCGAAGAAATCCTACAAATGGAAGACGTAGCCGAACGTGTTGCTTTATATAACGAGCATAACGAAAAAGCCAAAGAGCAAATTTCTCAATGCGCTACCGTTCATAAAAACTTAGTAGTCCTTGATTTAACTCAGGAAGAAACAATTTACGCCACAAACCGATTTGTTATTTATGCCATGTACCCCGACTGCAATATCTCGATTCATAAAATGTGGGGCCTTAAAAAGCAAAATGTAGTGTATGCCATAGGTAAATCAATAACTAACCGCAGTTCAAACACCAATGTTGGCGAACTGTGCCTTAAATACGGCGGCGGCGGCCATTTAAATGCAGGTACTTGCCAAGTAGAAACAAGTAAAGCTGAAGCTGTACTTAGCGAATTGATTGATAAAATTACAAGTGATGGTTAGTTGTAAGCTGTTATCTACCTAGCAGCGAAATATAGTGTATTAGTATTGACTATAGCCTCAGTTGAGTTTGGGTTGAACCAAAGTTAGGATCCTGAATTCATTCCGGGTGTGGGTAAAATTATTGATCATACTTTCAACCATAAGTTGATTTATGTTTTCATGCAGCGCGATAGATTACGTGGCGAAAAGTAGCCTAGCAAAGCACGTTATTATCACCAATAGTGTTAGTATTGAGTGCCGACTAGCCACTGTTAAAAATAATTTTTTAGCAGTGGCTAGTATGTGTACCTAGTGTTTGGCGAGCAAGGTAGAAGGGCATAGTTAGTATGATTTAACGTCGAAGAAAAATGTATCCGATACGCAAAGTGACTGCTAAAAGCTCTGCTGGGATAGTTCGGGCGATGATTGCATCTTAAGATACTACCGTCATCATTTCCTCACGATCACAGTAGGTAATACCAGTAAATTCTGTGACCATGGCTGGTAGCAAACAAACTAAAAAACTGCCCCCCCCTCGCCAAATAAAACCCATATTAAAAACTTAAGGTAAGTAAAAACTTTAACGGATCCCTATCGCAGCAAAGCAAATTGCTGGAGCTCAACGAGACCTTAACTTTCGGCCAAGAAAATGTTTGGGATATAAAAACTCAGCAGTGGTGTTCGATAAATTACCTAGTGCGACTTAATTTACTAAGTGGGGCACTTCGAGTTAATTGGCGTCATGCTGCAGATTAAAACCTTAGCAGGAAAGCTCCTCAAGCCTCGAAGCAACAGTATTTTATGGGTAGGCATCGCTTTTTGACTCATCGAAAAATAACAACACGGGATCCTTTAATCGGTATTCATTCTTCTAATGCATAAGCGTTAGCATAAAAAGTATTATAACTTCCTTCTTAACGACTTAATCGATTAAGTTAAACCTTCATTCAACAGGTGCCGCGTGAGAATTAATACATTATTTTTTCGTTAAGATTTAAATGAATGATGATAACTTTCAAGCATAAAAACTTATTTTTTTAATATTAATATTCACTTTTAAATTCCTACCTCTAAGTTACTTACAAAAAAGCCAGTAAACACTAACAACATAGAGCACGCATATACTAGATAACCTTAATTCAAGATGAATTAACGGGGTCATTTGAAAGTTCATATATGCAATAGTATTTTATATTTATATTTTCGATTATTTTTGATTGTTAAATCGGTGAACCATTACAAAAAAAACTTAATCGTTTAAGTTTTTAAAAGAGTGGTATATAGTAAAAAAGCTAACATCATGTAGCGCGGGCATTATTACGCCCGAATTTCCTGGCTAATTCCAGAAGACAACCTTTGTTCGAATCGATTTCGCTATAAAAGTCACATATATTCAAGTGAATACAACTGGTTTTCACTCAAAATAATTGATTTAGACTAGGATAACAGGGGTCTTATTAGGCTGAGGCCATCCTTTTACGGGAAACAATTTTTAATTTAGTGAGAAGATATTGATGAATAGTAAAATAGGTAAATCGACAATCCCAATTCTGTGTTCATTTCTGGGCTTAACAACGGCAGCTGTTGCAGAACCTTATCTACAGCCGGGTCCCGAGCCGACATTTCACACCCAAGAGGCATTTGCACCTGAGAGTAATTTCACTGCGAAGTGGACGCGGGCTGATGCACGCCAAATCAAGCGAATGTCTGATCCGACGGCTGGTTCACGTCAGAATTCGATGCCTGAAGAATACACTATGCCTGACATCCCGCAGAACTTCCCTGACATGTCGAACGAACAGGTCTGGGTATGGGACTCTTGGCCTCTGACTGACGAGGATGCTAATCAGTACAGTGTCAATGGACAGGAAATCATTTTTTCTTTAGTAGCCGACCGTAGCCTTGGCTTTGATGACCGCCACGTTTACGCAAAGATCGGCTACTTCTATCGGCCGGCTGGGATTTCCGCTGACCAACGCCCCGAAAATGGTGGTTGGACCTATGGTGGTCTCGTGTTCGATGAAGGTGTCACCGGTGAAATTTTCGAAGACCAGTCTTACAGCCACCAGACCCAGTGGTCAGGCTCGGCGCGTATTTTTCCGGGTGGCGAAATAAAGTTATTTTTCACAGATGTTGCCTTCTACCGTGATCAAGACGGTGGACCGGACATCAAGCCTTACGACTCTCGGCTCGCGCTAAGCGTAGGCCATGTGCATGCTAATAAACACGGCGTGAGATTCACCGGTTTCAACAAGGTTACGTCGCTACTCGAGGCTGACGGCACTTACTACCAAAATGCTGAGCAAAACCCTTACTATAACTTCCGCGACCCGTTTACTTTCGAAGATCCGGCTCATCCAGGTGAGACCTATATGGTATTTGAGGGCAACTCGGCCATGGACCGGACAACTGCACAGTGTGATGCGGACGACCTTGGCTACCGGGACGGCGACCCTTATGCAGAAACCGTAACCCAAGTGAATGCATCGGGTGCGCCCTTTCAGATCGGTAACGTCGGTCTGGCAAGGGCTACGAACGACGACCTAACCGAGTGGGAATTTCTGCCGCCTATTCTATCTGCAAACTGTGTCACCGATCAGACTGAACGACCGCAGATCTACCAACAAGATGGCAAGTACTACCTTTTCACTATTAGCCACAGCACCACATACGCAACAGGTATTACTGGCCCCGAGGGCGTATATGGTTTCGTAGGCAACGGTATTCGCAGCGATTACCAGCCGATGAACCAGGGATCCGGACTGGTGCTGGGTAACCCAACGAACCTCAACTACTGGCCGGGTAGTCCGTTTGCGCCAGACTATAATCAGCATCCAGGTCAATTCCAGTCGTACTCGCACTACGTGATGCCTGGGGGCTTGATCCAATCGTTCATCGACACGATCGGCACTCAAGAAAATTTTCGTCGCGGTGGGACGCTTGCACCTACAGTCAGGATAGAAATCAACGGCGACTCGTCAGAGGTTGATTATTCCTATAGCGTAAATGGTTATGGGCTAGGTGGTTGGGCCGATATCCCTGCAAACCTTAATGTGAATTCGGGTGGACAGATCAAGCCTCTAAAGAAATAGCTTTAGTAAATTAATCTATACAGCCCTTATCGGTGGGAAGAGGAGATGGCGATGTACCGGCGTATCCTCTTCTCCCTTGTTTGTAAATGGCAAATAAAGGTATGCTCGACTTATTCGACAGTCTCTCGAACTGTCGCTCTGTTTTTTTGTTTTACAGCAGTGATTTCTGAAGCACTGCATTTCCTTATTTTACAAGTTTTTCGTACTGCCCAATATCATCTATCATGCTCAATGAGTACCTTTGCGCAATTACATTGCTTTGTAATCGGTGCTCCAATAAGGGGAATTATGAACCACAATCTTATTTTAATATTTGCAAGTCGCTGGTATATGACAATTTGCGTGTTGGTCGTGTTGTTCTGCTCAGGAATGTCGCTGGCCGTCGAATTAGGTTCTGAAGCAGCGTTTAGCTCTTCACCGTTGCCTCTGTTGACAGAAGAATCATCTAAATACAAGCGCCCAGCTAATTGGGCGAGATATCGGCCCGCGGTGCACCTAACCCCCGCCAAACACTGGATGAACGATCCCCAGCGTCCAATTCTGATTGACGGTATCTGGCACTACTATTACCTCTACAATGCCGATTATCCCATAGGAAACGGTACTGAGTGGTACCACGCGACCTCGGTTGATCTTGTGCACTGGCAAGATCACGGTGTGGCAATCGACAAATACAAGAACGGCCTCGGCGACATTGAAACCGGTAGCGCAGTAATTGACATCGATAACACTGCAGGCTTCGGCCCTGGCGCTGTAATCGCCATCATGACTCAACAACACGAGGGTGTACAGCGCCAGTCGCTCTTTGTCTCGACTGACGGCGGCTATCGATTTAAGGCGTACCACGACAATCCTGTCATGGACAACCCTGGATCCGAGCATTGGCGTGATCCTAAGATCATCTGGGACGACACGCGCAATGAATGGCTGATGGTGCTGGCTGAGGGTCATAAGATCGGCTTTTACACGTCGCCCGATTTGAAGCATTGGAAGTATCAGTCTGGGTTCGAGCGCGACGACCTTGGGATTCTGGAATGTCCCGACCTATTCCAAATGTCGGTCAACGGTGACAGTGCAACTACACGATGGGTGCTGGCAACTGGCGCGAACGGCTTTAAAAAAGGAATGACCACGGGAACCCTGTACTGGACCGGAGTATGGGACGGAAAAAATTTCACCGTGGATAGCGATGAACCTCAATGGCTAGACTTTGGCGCCGACTTTTATGCCGCAGTGACATGGGAAGACCCACGCCACAATGACGCCGAACGCCTTGCTTCTCGCTATGCCATTGGTTGGCTCAATAACTGGGCCTACGCCACCAAACTCCCAACCGATGATTGGCACGGGGGGGCCAACTCGATCGTACGGCGCATCATGCTACGGTCTGTAGACGGTAAGCCGCAGCTTGTCTCGCAGCCCATCAATGCGATCGACAAACTTGAGGGTAATACAGTAGCTCGATCCAATATTCGGGTGATGGAAGCGTCGAAGATGGCACTTCCTCAGCCTCAATCCGATGCCTACCGACTCCGGGTTAAGATTGACGCTGACTCAGATGCTAAAGAGATCCACTTCCGTCTTAAGGAAGGCAATGGGCACTTTTCTGTCGTTGGATACAACTTTGCGAATGACACTGTTTTTGTCAAACGCGATAAGGATGCTATAGCCAATGCGATGCCCAAAGTTTACCGCGAGGTTCGAAAGTCCCCCGTACAAGCGCGCGATGGCTTTGTCATGCTGGATATCATTGTAGATACAACATCCATTGAGGTCTTTGTAAATAACGGCGAAGTTGTACTTTCAAACCTTGTATTCGGCGCTCCCGGTGCAAATGACCTATCGGTCGAGTCAATTGGAGGAAATACGGAACTGAGTTTATTTGAGCTAACCCCTCTCAAGGTTGCCCCGGTCACTCGCAGTAAAGGTAATGCGGGCTTGGGCCCTACTCCGTGAAATTTAGCCTAGATTGTATTTTAAGATGTTGCTGGTTATTGTGTGATTCATAGGTATCGTTTCAATATACTATCTCTCTATGAACAAAGAAACTCAACAGCTATTAAAGTGGATTGAGCTTTAAGAAAAAACAATGTTGTGGGTCTAGTTTGACGTCGTTGGTATATCTAGACCTACTCTTCAAATTGCTACCAGCGATACATAGAAAACAGCATAGACGTACTCACAGACCCCCAAGCACTAATATTTATTATCAAATAGAAAATGGGTGCTAGAAGCTCCAAAATCAGCTTCTACACGAGCATAACTTCCATCCATCACTTGACTCAATTCATAAAGTCCTGACCAAATACGAAGTAAAGCCAATAGTTTTTCAGCAAAAGAAAAATACTTCATTCGATAATAAAGGCCTATTCCTAGTGACTAAATTCAGATGGATACATGTAAAGTCGCGCCTGAATTTATCAGTACACTACCATTGATGATTGCTCTAGATATCGCGTGTTAGACGCCTTTAAACGTAGAACGGCAAACAATACACTTACCTTTGTCGATAAAGTGATAGAAGAAATGCCATTTCCAACACGACGGTACAAACTGATCGCGCAATGGAGTTTTTTGCTGAGAAGGTACTGCTCAAATTGATGGAGCATAACATTAAATTTCGTCCCAACAAATCAGGCTCTCCTCACTTAAATGGTAAAGTTAAGAGGCCACAAAGAATCGACAAAGGAGAGTTTTATTCGACCGTTAATTTGGATTTTGGAGATCTCAAAAGTTAAACTTTACCTGAATGACGGCATTACTACACTACAATCAGCAGCACGCTTACGGCTCATTTAGAGGTAAAACACCACGGGTATTGAATGTGAACGCCTTGAACTACATCACTTTGAAGAACGTTCAAGCTAACTACGAAACGCCTAAAAATAGTTAAGAAATCAATTAAACTATATAATATTAAGCCTGAGAAATTAATGCATCATTAGTTAAGCTGATTTTTAGAAATCTTTATCATTTATATTTTATAAAAAATCAGGAGTGATGTAGCGGTCAATTAATTTCAAATTTGATGAGGTTTCTACTTTCTACTTAACTTTATTGGCTAACTTTAAAAAACCTTTCGGCTTTTTTTACACTTTATTCTTAACTGGGCTATTCGTAATAAATCTATGCTAGTTGATATCAGTGAAACAATGGCTAGGTACAATTATAAGAGTTGAGTGTAATCCACTATTTAATAAACTCATCACGCTACATATGTGCTACTCAAGCATAACTCATTAAATTTAATTGGTAGCCCCTGCAGGAATCGAACCTGCAACTGCCCCTTAGGAGTGCATTTTATCAATGTATTCACATAAACCCCAATGAACAAGCAAAAACAAAAAACAAACTTAACCTGTTGTTTTATATTAGTTAAAAAACACAAAAACAATACACCATTGTTCTTCCTTGTTCTTTGCGGCACAATGCACCTGCTACATATGTGCTACACAGGAAAAGCCGCATGCCAATCAAAGCAAAAATAACATTGTCGAGTATTAAAAGCTTAACGCCAGCAGATAAACGATTAAATGATACAGAAGTCACAGGTTTCCATGCGCGCATTTCTAGTATTGGAGCAATCTCCTACTTCTTGTTTTATAGGCACAAGGGTAAACAAGTAAATTATCACTTAGGTTATGATGGGCAAATTACTCCAGCACAAGCTAGAGACTTAGCTAAAAATAAAATCGCTGAAGTAACCCAAGGGATTAATGTTCACGAAGTAAAAAAGCAAGACCGCATTAAAACTAAAGAATCAAAGCTATCTACCCTGCAACACTTTTTAGATGAAAAGTACTTTCCTTGGCTTTTATCTCGTAACCCCAAAACAGCAGATAAAACAAAAAAAGCATTCCTGTCAGCATTTAGCAAATTTATGGATTTTCAGTTATCGGCTATTACAGCATGGGAAGTTGAAAAGTGGCGTAATAAACGTTTGGCTGATGGGATTAAACCAGCAACTACAAACCGCCAAATAAATTTAATTAAAGGCTGTTTGAGTCGCGCTGTTGAATGGGAAGTAATTGATAGCCACGATTTACAAAAGGTTAAAGCTCAGACCGTAGATAACGCAAAAGTGCGCTATTTATCAAAAGATGAAGAATACCGCTTGCGTGAAAGCCTTGCTAAGTTCGATATTAAGCATCTAACGACTATCGTTATTCTTGCTATAAATACAGGTATGCGTAAAGGCGAAATTCTATCGCTTAATTGGAATGACGTTAACCTAGAAAATAAAGTGCTGACTGTAGATTTTCAAAATGCTAAATCTGGTAATACTCGCCACATACCTTTAAATACGCAGGCGTTTAATGTTTTGAGTGATTGGCAAAAGCTATCGGGGAATATTGGCTATGTGTTTAAAGATAGCAATCAGCAACGGATACTAGATTTTAGATACGATTGGGCGACTTTATTGGAAGATGCAAACATTACCGATTTTAGGTTTCATGACTTACGCCACCACTTTGCAAGTAAGCTCGTAATGGCAAGCGTAGATTTGAATACAGTTCGAGAGTTGCTAGGTCATAGTGATTTAAAAATGACGCTAAGATATGCACACTTAGCGCCAGAACATAAAGCAGCGGCAGTTAATTTGATTGGATAGGCATATGATTACTTAAATATTTACTATTATTTAATACGTCTTTTTATAGAGTATGCAGCCATATTCCATGATTGATATTTATTTAATGCTGTCTCCACTATTTTATCAATAGCGGCTCGTTCATAATTATCTCTATAATAGTCAACATCTTTTTTTCCTTCAATTTCAGAATTTAAACAATGTGCAATCATTCGAGGGTTAGCAACGCCTCTTGTCGTCCATTTTTTTATGCAATACGGATAAGCTATAAGAAAATAAAACTCTCTTTCTGAATACTTTTTATTGAGCTCATCTACCTTGTCAATTCCACTAAGCTGCCCTTTTAAACAATGCTGATACATTCGATTATCTAGCTGGCCTCGTTTAGTCCATTCCTTTTTACATATTGCCATACTATTTGATATATAGTTATTGCTTGGTAGAGGTTTTTGATAGGTTAATCCCATTTCATTAGCCTTTTTAGCCCGACGCACTTCTCTTGCTCTATCTTCAAGTACCGCGATCTCTTTGGCTTTTTTCAGTAATGCCTTTTCTTTGGCTTCTCTTTCTAACGAAAGCTGCCTTAACTCTGTTTTTCTTACCAACCTAAGATGTTCTAGATGTTCTATTACTTCCTTGTTTATTTTATTGAATTGATCTTTTTGAGTCGCCTTTTGTTCATTACATTTAACGAAAAGTTGAAAGCTTTTGTTATTTGATAATTTTTTAGGTCTGCATTCTTTAGATGGTTTGTAATAATTTTTCCAATCAAGTTCAATTTGCTTGGTTATCTGCTCTATATTCGAAGAGTTATTTAAGTTTTCGACAGCGTAAGTTTGATTAACGGTGAGCGTAAGAGCACACAAATAAATTAATTTATATTTAGAATATGAGATCATTATTCGTCCTTGATCAATAAAAAGAGAAATCTAACAAAGTAAATTATTACTATACCCTAACAACTCAGGGTACTAAGAAAAAATTGTAAAATATTAATTGGCATAACTATCTTTATTACTGGTCATAAATTCAAAGATAGCAATCAACAACAGATATTAGATTTAGATATGATTGGGCGGCTTTGTTGGAAGTTGCAAACATTACCGATTTTAGGTTTCATGACTTACGGCACCACTTTGCAAAGTGGCTAGTAAAGGCAAGTGTAGATTTAAATACGGTTTGTGAACGATAGATCATAGTGGCTTAAAAATGACGCTAAGGTACGCACACTCAGCGCCAGAACGTAAAGCAACGGCGGTTAAGATTAATTTACCTAAAGCAATAGCTTCCACTAGATTGTGCTTTTTCTTACATGTATATTTGAGGTACAGGAAAAATAAATTAAAGGACTAGTATGTTTAAAGTAATAAAAGAAAAAAGAATTTGGCTTATATATGTTGGTGGCAACAAGGCTATTTTACCTAATTACACATTAGGTATGGAAAGTGGGATTTGGGGTTTTGATTCGATACCAAAAAATGACAAACGATTTAATGAAATACAGCTAGGAGACACCGTTTTATTTGCCCATAAAATTGTAGTGGTCAATAAAATTTGGCCACAGTTTTAGAATCTTGATATCTAACCTCAGATTCATTTGGCGCTAAACCGGCATTATAATGATGCGGCCTAACGTTGTTGTAATATCCGTTGATATAATCACTAACGCTATATTTAGCATCTATAAAATTTCCATATCCAACCTTTGGCATCCATTCCGTTTTAAAGCTTCTAAAAAATCGCTCCATTGGTGCATTATCCCAACAGTTTCCACGCCTACTCATACTTTGTTTGATTTTATAGCGCCATAAACGTTGGCGATATTTTAAACTTGTATAATGACTACCCTGGTCTGAATGAAACATCAGTCCTGTCGGTTTTCCTCTGCTTTCATACGCGAGTTCAAGCGCTTTTAGCGTTAAATTAGTATCTGGCGACAACGACATGGCCCAGCCAACGACTTTACGTGCAAATAAATCAATAACAACGGCTAAATAAGCCCAGCGATTACCTACCCAAATATACGTCACATCACCGCACCACACGGTATCTGGCTCAACAACATCAAATTGTCTATCAAGCAGATTTGGAATTTCAAGGTGCTCATTACCGCCGCGTTTATATGAATGTTGAGGTACTTGGCAGCTTTCAAGCTTTAATTTAACCATTAGCTTAGCAGCACGATAACGACTCAATTCAAAATCATTGTTCGTTGCTATTGCCGCGATTGTCCGCGCCCCAGCTGAGCCGCCGCTCATTGCATGTATTGCTCTAACTTCAGCCTCTAGCCTTATTTGTTCTGGTGTCGGCGTTGTATCCCTTATAGCCCAATATTTATAGCTGCTACGATGCACATTGAATACGTTACACAGCACGCTAATTGGGTAACGCTCTCGTTGATTTAGTTTCTCAATTAACGAGAATTGTTCAGGGAGTCGGACATCAAGAGAGCGGTAGCCTTTTTTAATATATCCTTTTCTAATTCGATGCGTTGGATTTGCTTTTTAAGTTCGCGGATTTCAATTTGTTCGGGCGTCATTGGCGAAGCAGATGGTGTCTGGCCACTCCGCTCTTGCTTTAATTGAGTAACCCACTTACTGACGGTTGATTTACCCACCCCCATTGCTTTGGCTGCTTCTTCTTGAGTATAACTTTGGTCAACTACAAGCTGAGCTGTTTCTAATTT
>NZ_JACJEP010000032.1:0-42694 GCF_014164135.1 Pseudoalteromonas sp. SG45-1 | reverse complement strand
CTTGCTTTTGCTTTTCGGCTTGCTTAGCTTTAGCACGCTCTTTTTGCTCAATGGCACGTGCTTTTTTAGCTTCTGCCTCGGCTTGCGCTTTTTCTTTCTCTTTAGCTTTACGCTCTTGCTCTAGCTTTTTAATATTACGTGCTTCTGATTCGCGTTGCTTACGTGCATTGGCCGCTCTGCGTTCTAAATCACGGATACGTTTATCTTCAGCACTTTTTTTATCTTTTTCTTTCTTTTGAAGTTCAGCAATTTTTTGCTCAACTTGTTTTTGATCAACTGTAACGGCTGATACCGCTTTATCTGGCGTAGGTATAGCCGAATTAAGCGTTACTTCCATTACTTTAGGTGTTGGCGGATGAATATTTGCAGAAGCATACAAAAACCCACCAATCCCTAAATGAAGTACTATTGATTTTACTACTGAACTATTCATACAGCTACTTCCCCTCAAAGGATTCAGTCATTAATCCTACTGATGGTACGCCTGCATTTTTCAAAAAATCCATTAGTAATAATACTTCTTGATACGACACCTTACCCGAGCCTTTAATCATTACCGGCACGTCAGGGTTTTTCATTAGCTGTAATTTTATAACCGCCGCTACATCCAGTGCTTCCATAGGCTCTTCAGGATCAGTACCTACACTCACGTAATATTTACCTTGTGCATCTATTGAAGCAATAATAGGCGGAGTATCTTTAGTATCAACTAAATCAGACTCTTCCATTTTAGGTAAATCAACTTTTACACCATGCGTAATAAGCGGTGCTGTAGCCATAAATATTATAAGTAGTACCAACATTACATCAATGTAAGGTACTACATTAATCTCTGCGACCGGACGGCGCTTTTTACGCTGATACATTCGCTTGTGCCTCTATTTGTGTAGCTGCTTGACGGTGTAAAATATTAGCAAACTCTTCCATAAAGTTAATATAGTGAGACTCAAGCTTTTCAACACTGTTTGAAAAACGGTTATAAGCAATAACAGCAGGGATCGCCGCAAATAAACCCATAGCAGTCGCAATAAGTGCCTCTGCAATACCTGGTGCTACCATTTGTAATGTAGCTTGCTTAACTTCACCTAGTGCTATAAAGGCATTCATTATACCCCACACTGTACCAAACAAACCGATGTACGGACTTATAGAACCTACTGTTGCTAAAAACGATAGACTAGATTCCATTTTTTCAATTTCACGAGAAAGCGCAACACGCATAGAGCGGTGCGTTCCTTCCATAACAATACTCGCACTTTGAAATGTATTCTTTTTATGACGAGCAAACTCTTTAAAGCCTGAAGTAAACAAAGCTTCAATGCCTTGAGACTGACCGCTGCGTGACGATATCTCGTTATATAATTTGCTTAAATCAATACCCGACCAAAACTTTTGCTCAAATTTCTTAGCATTTATTAGCGCATCCGATATTGCTTTTTTACGTTGAAATATAATTGTCCACGACATTACAGACATGGCAACTAGCCCTAACATTACTAATTGAACAAGCAAACTTGCTTCTAAAATTAGATCTAAAAAATTAAGCCCTGATCCCACGTTAAACTCCTAAATAATTTCAAAATACGGCAAATTGGTTAATTTGTGTAAATATGACCGCTTACACGGCCAAAAGTTGCATCTAGTGTATCTAGTCCATTTCAAGCTGACAACGGTATTGCTATGAATAGGCAACAAAAAACGTTAAAAAAACAGCTTTAGTTAGCATTTCCCTTTGCCTCAGTATTTTATTTAAACTTTAAAACAAACTCGCTAACTATAAATATGCGTAAATATATACATGAAACGTCATAAAATGCGCCGTTTATTCAAAATAAGAGCATAAACACTCAAAACCTATAAGCCTCACCTCCACGTAATAGTAAAACTAATACCGAGCTATAACGAAATAAATTACTTAAGTTATAAATTTCATGAGCTTATAAATTTAACGATTAATTAACGCACAAGATTCAAACAACAATAAAATTCACTAAATTAGTTTTTCTAATCTGAAAATACAAATTTTCTAGTTTGAACAAAAAAGTAAACTTACGTATTATTCCCCCATACCGAGCTAGCGCACTGAATGAGATAGTTTCATTAAGCCAAGTTCTTAGTAATAGGATATTTTATCGTATTACATTGTTTTACTCTTTCTGGATAAAACCAAATTTAGTAAAACGTAGTTCCCCTGGATTACTTCCTTCAACTTGTTGTTTGCCCGCATTTTTTGCGGGCTTTTTTTTGCCTGCAATTTAGTGCGCTACATATTTTATTTATAAACTAATAATTGCCCTACCTAATTTACAATAAGTAATTCGCTTACTAGTTTGAATGGTACGCAGGATAGCCTCGCGAGTCTTAACGCCCTGTGAATTAACAGTTAACTATAAAGCGTATTAGTATTTTGAAATAACATTTGCAACAGTGTGTTGAGGTTTTGAGTATAATAATTTGAAACAAAGGGATACTGAAACAATTACCTGCTGCGCTATAAACCACAGCAAGTAAAGTATATAGGCTAGTCTTTTTTAGGAAGTAAACCAAAGTGATGGTATGCACTGTCAGACACTATGCGCCCGCGTGGAGTACGCTGAATAAATCCTTGCTGGATTAAAAATGGCTCTATTACATCTTCTATTGTTTCGCGCTCTTCACCAATAGCAGCCGCTACATTGTCGAGCCCTACTGGGCCGCCCATAAATTTTTCGATTATGGCGAGTAAATATTTGCGGTCCATATAATCAAAACCACTTTTATCTACGTCAATCATATCAAGGGCTTGCTTAGCTACATCGGCGTTTACTGTGCCGTCAGATTTTACTTGAGTGTAATCGCGTACACGGCGCAATAAGCGGTTTGCAATACGTGGTGTGCCGCGCGAGCGCTGGGCAATTTCGGTAGCGCCATCGTCACACATTTCTAAACCAAGATAATGTGCAGAGCGCCCTACTATGTGCGATAAATCTTCTACAGAATAAAACTCTAATCGCTGCACAATTCCAAAACGGTCACGCAGTGGCGATGTAAGCGAGCCTGCTCGTGTGGTTGCACCAATGAGTGTAAATGCAGGTAAGTCTAATTTAATAGAACGCGCAGCTGGGCCTTCACCAATCATTATATCAAGCTGGTAGTCTTCCATTGCGGGATACAGTATTTCTTCAACTTGCGGGCTTAGCCTGTGTATTTCATCGATAAACAGTACATCGCCCTCTTCTAAATTAGTAAGTAGAGCAGCTAAATCGCCTGCTTTTTCAAGTACAGGGCCTGATGTTGTTTTAATACTTACGTGTAACTCATTGGCTACAATATTTGCAAGCGTGGTTTTACCAAGCCCAGGTGGGCCAAATATTAATAAATGATCGAGCGCTTCACCACGGGTTCGGGCAGCTTCAATAAAAATTTCCATTTGCTGCTTAACATGAGGCTGGCCTCTGTAGTCGGCTAAAAGTTTTGGTCTTATTGCACGATCTATAGAGTCTTCATTTATTTTTTCAGTCGCATCAATTAAGCGATCCGCTTCAATCATGGGTTACTCACAACATAGATTTTAAAGATTCTCTAATAAGAACCTCAGTAGACATATCGGGTTTACTTATCGATTTTACTGCTTTTTGAGCTTGTGGCAATTTATAACCTAATGCAAGCAGTGCCGATACGGCATCATCCGCTGCATTATTAGCAATTGTCGCATCGCTCATTGGCTCTATTACTGCGCTGTCACTAAATGGCGTAAATAAATCATTGCCCCAATCTTTTAGTCTGTCTTTCATTTCGAGTACTAAACGCTCGGCTGTTTTTTTACCTACACCGGGTAATTTAACAAGCGATGTTGAGTCTTCGTTATTTACACAACTTACAAATTGTTTTGCCGACATGCCCGATAAAATAGCTAAGCCAAGTTTTGGCCCTACGCCATTTGCTTTTAATAGCTCTCTAAACAAGGCACGTTCAACTTTATTATTAAAACCAAATAATAGTTGAGCATCTTCACGCACTACAAAGTGAGTGTAAACAATCGCATTTTCACCAATTTTTGGTAAATCGTAAAAACAGGTCATCGGCATTTGTACTTCGTAACCTACACCACTTACTTCGAGTAATATTTCTGGTGGCTGTTTTTCGACTAAAATACCATTTAAGCGGCCTATCATAATTATTTCCTTAAACGTCCTCTAACGGTTTTGCTTGCGCTGCCCGCTAGTTTAATTAAATTTTGTTCTGAGTGGGCGTGGCAAATCGCAATAGCGAGTGCATCAGCTGCATCGGCCTGTGGCGTACCGGGTAGTTTTAAAATATTTTTTACCATGTGTTGCACTTGTGTTTTATCTGCGCCACCGTTGCCTACTACTGCTTGCTTAATTTGCCTAGCTGAGTATTCAAATACGGGTAAGTCGGCCATTGCAGCGCCAACAATCGCAGCGCCTCTAGCTTGGCCTAGTTTTAAAGCTGAATCGGGGTTGTGCGCCATAAATACTTTTTCAATGGCAAAGGTTTCTGGCGAAAACTGCTCAATAAGCTGTGTAATGCCTTGGTAGATCATTTTAAGCCTAACCGGAAAAGGATGATCGGCTAACTTAATACAGCCACTGCCTAAGTATGTAAATTTAGAACCTTGATGGGCAACAACACCATATCCGGTCAAACGTGAACCAGGATCGATCCCTAAAATGATGGCCAAACAGCGCTCCATTGTTATTATTTTTAAATTACGCTAATAATGCCAGAGCACTGTATAAATTACCAGTACAAAGAAAAACAAAAATGCCCACGTACTAGGTGGGCATTTACAGGAGCATGTTAGTTTAAGCTTACCCTAGGGCACGCACTAATCCTTGGGTATTTTGTTTAAGTGTTCGGGCAATCATTAAATAGCCTAAACCAGCCACAAATACGCCGCCAGCTACCGGACCTATAATCCATATATGTGGGTGTAACTTACCTGCTAAATCAAACATTTGTTGCTGCACAATCAAAAGCGCTATATCACTAAAAAATGCAGCCACTAAACCAGCTAAACCGCCTAGTAATAAAAACTCATACAGGGTCGCGTTTTTAATTAATCGGCTTTTAGCCCCAAGCGTTCGCAGTATTACAATTTCTTGCATACGCTCACCTAAACTAGCTTGCACTTGCGATATAAGTACAAGCGCGCCACACAGCACAACAATTGCAAGTACAAAGCCAATGGCGAGCGATACTTGCGAAATAGTAGTTTGTATTTGCTTAACAAAGTTATCAATATCAATGGCTGTAATAGTAGGGTAAGTACGTAATAACTGGCTAAAGTCACGTTTTTGATCTGGATTTATACGTACCGACGAAATATACGTCGCCGGAAAATCTGCAAGTACATCAGGGCTTAAAATAATAAAAAAGTTAGGTTTAAGCGTGGCCCAATTTACTTTGCGCACACTGGTGATTTTAGCGTCGAACGACTGCGAACCAATTAAAAATGTAAGCGTATCGCCTATCTCAACATCTAATCGCTCAAGCATCGACTCCTCTACTGAAGCCTCAGCCATCGCATTTTCACCAAACCACGTGCCTTGTGTTACTTCATTTTGGTCAGGCACATCTTTAAGCCATGTAAGGTTTAGCTCACGACCAATACCTGCACGTGCTTCTTCGTCTTTTTTCTCGTTGTCTTGCAGCGATACAGAACGTGCTACCAACTCGCCGTTTACCGCATTTACGCGCCCACGAATAGTGGGATAAAACTCTGATACCTGAATATCTTTTTGAGCTAAATATTCATTAATTGGCTCAAGCTCATTTTGCGTAATATTAACCAAAAACGCATTAGGCGCGTCGCTTGGAAGTTGCGACTGCCAATCAGATATCATGTCGTTTTTAAGTACCACTAAAAACAGCAGTAATTTAATTGCTAACGAAAAACTAATTAACTGTACCGCGTTCACATTTGCACGCTTTTGGATAGATGCAATTGCAAGCGACCAACTATTACCTGGCTTTAATCCTAGCTTTCGACCACCACCAAATATTAATTTAGATACTAAAAACAGCACACCAATTAGCGCAAGTGTTGATATAAACAAAATAAGCGTTATTTTTATGTTGTTACTAAATAACCACATTAATAAAAACACAGTTAGCGCACTCATACCTAAATGCACACGACTTACTGCCAACTTGTCACCTAAGTTACGGCGCAGTACTCTAAGCGGCGGAATATCAAATAAATCAAATAACGGTTTAATAGAAAACATAACGGCACAAATTACGCCAGTGCTTATAGCCACCAGCCAAGGTTTAAAGCCACCCAAGGGTAACTCTGTGCCCATACTTTTTGATAAGTAACTTGTTGCTATTTCTTGCAAGCCATAACCAATTAACAGCCCAATACTTACCGCCATTGCACATACAAGCAATAAATGGAGCATGTATATTTTGCGGATCATTGAACGGCTACCGCCTAGCGTTTTCATCATCGCTACTGGGTCGTATTGGCGTTCACAATAACGTTTTGCTGAAACAGCTATAGCCACTGCGGCTAAAATAATACCTAATAAGCCGGCTAGTAATAAAAAGCTCTCTGCGCGGTTTAAGCTGTTTGAAATGGGTGATTGGCGGTCTTTAACGCCATACCATTGTTGGTTTTCTTTCATTTGTGGTTTAAGCCACTCGTAAAAGCTATTTATGTCGGCCTCACTACCTGCATAAAGTTGGCGGTAATAAACACGACTACCCGGCTGCACAACTTCAGTTTTTGCCACATCGTCAATATTAATAAGCACACGGCGGCTACTCGAAAATACATTAAATGGCGCGTCTGGCTCTTCTACAATAACTTTTGAAACATTAAATAGTGCCGCGCCAAGCTCTACTTGTGCGCCTATATCAATATTTAAACTGTAAAATACCGATTCACTTAGCCACACATTACCCGGCGTTGGTCCGCTATTAGCAACTTTAGTTTCACCGGTTAGGGTATCTTTAACTTTTAACTGCCCTTTTAGCGGGTACGCATTAGATGCCGCTTTTACTGAGCTAAACTGCATTTCATCATCGGCAAACAACATAGTGTCGAAGTACACCATTTGCGCCGTTTTTAAATTTTGGCTCTGTGCTTGAGTAATAAAAGCGGTGTCCAGAACATGGTCGCTTGCAAGTACACGGTCTGCTGCAATAAAAGCACTGCTTTTTTGCGCAATACTTTGCCCTATTCGCTCAGTAACCATAGACAATGTAAGCACGGTTAACACAGCAAGAGCGATAGCTGCGCTTATAACCGTGAGCTCACCACGGCGAAATTCTCGCGAAAATAACTTAAGCGCTAACTTAACCCACATTAGCAACGTCCTCTACTTGGCTTTTTACCAGTAAACCCGCTTCTATTTGAATAATGTGCTCACATTTTTGTGCAAGCCCTTCATCGTGAGTTACCAAAATAAGCGTAGTACCGTGCTGAGTATTTAAATCAAATAATAAGGATTCAATCATTTTACCGTTTTTGCTGTCTAAATTAGCCGAAGGCTCATCAGCAAATAGTATTTTAGGTGTACCAATAAATGCTCGCGCAATAGCAACACGCTGCTGTTCACCGCCAGAGAGTTGCGACGGGTAATGATCAATTCGATGGCTCAAGCCTACTTTTTCAAGCAAAGCAATTGCTTGCTCTTTTGCATCACTTTCACCAGCGAGCTCTGCTGGTAGCATAACGTTTTCTAGTGCCGTTAAGCTTTGTACTAACATAAACGATTGAAACACAAATCCAATTTTAGCCGCGCGCAGTGCAGCACGCTCTTCTTCATCTAAATTGTGTAATGGTTCACCATCTAAAAATATTTCGCCGCTGCTTGCGGTATCCAGCCCCGCTAATAAACTGAGTAACGTTGATTTACCAGAGCCCGACGTGCCAACAATAGCAACAGACTCGCCATGCTTGACATTAAAGCTGATGTCGCTGAGGATGGGCAGCTCACCTTCAAAGGTAGAGACTACTTTAGACAAACCATTAACCTGAATTATATTTAATTGAGAAAGCGCTGACATATGACTCATTCAATCCTTCGTTTAGTATTCATTTTATTTTTAGTTATCAAACCGCTGAGCGCAGCAGCCGACAACACGATTTTAATACTCGGTGACAGTTTAAGCGCAGCCTACGGACTTCAACAAGAAGAAGGCTGGGTAAAATTGTTACAAGATAAATACGATGACGAACAAGCCGACATTGAACTTATCAACGCCAGTATTAGTGGCGAAACATCTGGTGGAGCCCTACGCCGTTTAGATGCATTGCTTGAGCAATACGAACCCACTCATGTACTTATTGAGCTAGGTGCTAATGACGGTTTACGTGGTTTCCCAGTTAAAAAAATGCAAACTAACTTAACGTCTCTTATTCAAAAAAGCCAAGCAGCTAATGCGATGACCGCCTTAATGGAGATTTACATTCCCCCTAATTACGGCCCGCGTTACAGTAAAATGTTTACTGACACTTTTTCGCGCGTTAGCGAAGAGACAAATGCGCATTTAATGAACTTTTTTATGCTAGATATTGCCAGCCAATCTGATCTAATGCAAAACGATAGTTTACACCCTAACAAAAAAGCTCAGCCATTAATACGAGATGAGATGTATGACTCGATCAAAAAGTGGCTAAATAAAGACTAGCTAATTAATACACCGCAAGGGCGCCTTTTTAGGCCTCTTGCGTAATAAACACCCAAACAAACAATCGCTTATTGATTTTTAAAAAAATACACGTACTATTGCAAACAACGTCGGTATGTAGCGCAGCTTGGTAGCGCACTGTCATGGGGTGGCAGGGGTCGAGAGTTCGAATCTCTCCATACCGACCAATTAACTACACCTATATCAATAAGTTAAACTTCTCTTCAAAATATAGCCAAAATCCATCTGTTTTGATTCTACAATTTATCCGTAGCACTATCTTATTTATCTAAGCGCACTTAATAAAACTGAGTTTAGCTGGCTAGTTTTGTGGTTTTTGAGGGGGTTATATTTAATTGTTATTAACTTGAAGTGGCCTTTGTGGAATCTATATGAAGGCATTTGATTTCAATTTATTGAAATTAAAATAAAAAAGCGCTCTAAGCGCTTTTTTATTAAAGTACTAGTGCTTGCGCCCTACACCATTACGTACCATATCTTGCCCTGTTTGGAATACATCTTCTGTAATACCGCGCGCTAAAAGTAATTTTTGATTATCGTCAAACACGGCTACAAAACGACTACCATCACTATTGTTTGTTGCCATACCAACGCCCGAAACACCCTTAAGGCCAAGACCGCCGTTTTCTACATTTAATAAAAAGCTTTCTAATTCGGCTAGACTAGAAATTACATCATTTTCTTTATTCATTTTGACACTCTTTTAGTAAGGCTTTTAAATCATTATGGTGGCTATTTTATAGAGAAGAGCCAAAAACTTAAACCCTTGGCTCAGGTTAGTCACTAAATCGATTTTATAGCTAACTCTAAATTGCTTAGCGCACAACCAAACTCTTTTGCATTTACGCGATGATACTGCGTGTCACTCGTTGCTGTAAGGCTAATTATAAACTCGTCTTGTTGGGCTACCGCACTTTGCTCTTGGCTTAGGCACATCGCTTGAGTAAGTGAACGCAGTTTTGAATTTGTTAAAATTGAGCCAAAACGCTGCACTGGCAGTGGAGGTATTTTTATAGCGGGTAACGCTTCATCTATTGTGCGTGCGCTTAATGTAAACGTATTATTGGTAATTTCAATTACACTGCTTGTAGGCCAGTACGAATAGCTATAGCTCTTACTCCCAGGTTGGGCTTTACCTTGGTTAGCCAAATGCACTACACCACTTTTGCCTATTACGGTTATTAAGCTACCTTCTGGCGATTTAATAACAACTAAGGCTGTATTTTCATCAATACCAAAACCATGTCGAATCTCTGTTTTAGTATTTTTCACTTCGTTTTTATTTAGCGCTGCTGCAAGCCTAAATGTACGGTTTTGTTCGCTAAATTGAGTATCTAGTACACCAAAGTTAAAACTGCCCAGCCCACCAGCATTAGTGTTATTTTCACTTTTACGAAGTGCCTCAAGGCTTGTCGTATTTGTAAGCATGCCCGTCACTTTACTTTGGATTGCAGCACCGGCTCCTTCACCTACAATTACTGGGCGAGTTTGCAATGCTTGCGTCCACGGGTATGGGTTATTGTTTTGATCAAATAATACCTTGTGAGTTAATGCTGTATTACCGCTATTAAACATCACACCGGTACTATTTTTAATAAGTGATACAAGTGCATTAGTGCCATTTTTACATAAAGCGTATTCGGCCTTTGTGCGATCGGGATAAATCACTTCACGGTTATACACATTCATTAATGTATTTCTAAGCGCAGGTAATTCATCGCACGAGTTACTCGTAATCGCTTTAGCAAGCGCTGGCGTTAGTGCTAACCATTGAGTGTTTATATTTGATTGTGCCAAAAGGCTTAGCGCTACATCTGCCGACTCATAAGGGTCGCGGCTCGAAGCCGTAATAGCAAGCATGGTTGGTTTTGCGTTATTAACTTTTAAACTGCCCGACACAAATTGTAAAATATTATTAGTCGCAACCTCATTATTAAAATCGGTATTTACTTGCTCTTTTACACGCTCACCGTTTTTATTAAGTAGCGGTACTTCTAGCATATCAAATACAAAGTTGTACTCTTGCTGAGTTAGACTTTCTAATTGCTGATTATTTATATCGCGCCACTGCCAGAGTAAATCTGTTTTTGATACGCTATTTGACGATTTACTTTGTATGGCTTTAAGTGTTTTTAATACAGCCGTTTTTGCCTCAACATTATTATTAGGCCAATGCTGCGCGATGTTTTTTATTTGAGAGCTGCTAAGTGTATATAAATTATGTGACTTACCATCAATAACAGGCTCTTTTTGGCAGTTATTAAGCTTGGCGCTAGTACAGGTAGTAAGCTCTGACCCCACTAAAATTAAAGTTTGGCTTTGCTCTTGAGCCACTGCATTTATTGAAAAACCGGCACCGAACAATGCCACTACCATACCCAGTAACTTTGGCTGTTGATCACGTAAAAATGCACATATCATAATGTAAACTCTAATATAAATAATAAAACTAATGTGCTGTAGTTTAACAGCTAGCCACTAGCGCCTAAATATATTTTTATAAATGTTAAATAATTCAAGTCTCTGAAAAACGTTCGGGTTAAGCACTGCATTTAAATACATTGTTTAGTTTGCCCTTCTGTCTTTGTAAATATTATCTAAACAAATTTAAACGGAGCATTTATTGACCAATTTCATTGTTTAAATTACGGTGGTGAATTATTTTATGTAACTGGGGTGAAATATGGACTTTTCTAATGAAGAGATAAATTTTTTTGCTGAGTTATTTAAGCCCAATACAAAGTCACATGCTCACAACAGTCACGTTTTAACGTTACAAAGTTCAGTACCAGCCAATATTGCTCACTTACTTAGTAGCGCTAATTTAACCCTGCTCGCAGAGGTTGCACACTATCAGTTATGGTTTCCGTTAGACTTGAAAATTGATAGCGCCGGTATAATCAAACCGATTTTAACCGCCCCCGAAGTAATAGACACACAAGGCACACTGCGCAGTTGGCGCTGGAGTGAGCTAAATATTAAAAGCCAAGGGTTTAAAATTGAATCAATATCAAACACGGGGATGTTTTTAAAACCCCTCAGAAAAGGTAACCATTTAAATAAGTCGCAGCACATGGAATTTATTTTACCTAACAAACAAAGTATTTCGATGGAAATAGAACCCGTAAGGCAAAGCACGCAAGGTATAGCCGCTAAAATAACGCAAATTCATAGCGGTCAAGAGCAATTAAGAGCTTACCTATTTGAAGAACATAAGCGTCAACATGCTAAATTATACGAGAATGGCCAATTAGTTGAGCAGCTAATTTAATAGGTGTTTACTCCGATATACTTGCATTTAGTTGGCTTTATTTAACCCCCTCTCAATGTTAATCTGTACCCTTATTAATAAATCATAAGGATATGACAATGCCAGGTGCTTTTGCGCACATCACTGCTGTTAATATTGCAACGCAAACCAAGTCACTCGCTAAAATGGATATGCCTAAAAAAGCAAAGCTTATTTTAAGCCAACGCCAAGCATACCTTGAACTAGGCTGTGTAGCCCCCGATTATCCTTACTTAGCTGTAGCGCAGCCTGGCCAAAATGCGTGGGCCGACCTAATGCACTATGAGCACACAGGCGATTTACTTAAAGCCATGATTGAACACTGTAAAACACTTGAAGGTGAAGCATTTGAGAAATGTTTTGCCTGGTTATGCGGTTATATGGCCCATGTTGCTGCAGATATAACAGTGCATCCGGTTGTTGAATTAAAAGTAGGCCCTTACGCGCAAAACCAAACGGCGCACCGTACCTGCGAAATGAATCAAGACGCGTTTATTTGGCAACGTTTAAACTTAGGTGAGTTAGGTTATGCTGACCGCGTGCAACAAAATATTGGATCTTGTACTAACAAAGACGATAATTTTGATACCGATATTGCAAAAATTTGGCGACATGCTTTATTAACGGTTCACCCAAGCTACGCAGCACAACACGCTCCTAACTTTAATTCATGGCATAACGGTTTTCAGCTTGTAGTAAATAATGTTGAAGAAAGCTATCGATTATTTGCCTGTGCACGCCATGTTGCTGCTGATTTAGGCTTGTTTTATCCTCGCCCAAACGAAGTAGACCCCACTTTTATTGAACATCTAAAAACGCCGCACGAGCCTATGCATTACAACGATATTTTTGACTTTGCCGTTAGTAACATTCAGCACTACATAACCATTATTGCCAATGCCGTATTTTTAGATACTGATTACAGTGCAATTAAAAATTGGAACCTAGATACAGGCTACGATGAACACAACACGATGACGGTATGGAGCAAATAAAATGAAACACTTACTTTATATAAGCCTCATAGTATTACTTAGCGGTTGCTACACTCCTAAAAAAAACAATCCAGAAGTGATGGCCGACTTAGCCTCACAATTAAAAGATATTGCTACAGCCGTTGATGGCACACTAAAATTTAGTGAAACACCCTATTCAACAACTGATGAATTGTTAAAAGCCGCTGTTAATAACGATTTAAGCAAACTTGCACCTTTTGGGAAATACACGCTTATCGTGAACGTACAAGATGATAACGCAGTGCTACTTTTATGTGATGCCAATACTGCTTTAATTGAAGATGCAGGCTGTACTGCTCAATCAGATATACAGCATTGGGGAGCAGGAGTTATTCATCAGTGTGAAATAACTATAAACGCCCAACAGCTCTGTAATTAGGTAATAAAATACCTGCTATACATTTAAAGTTGAGCCGTCATCTCTTTGGGGTTAAACACTAAGCCATGGCGGCTAACATGCTCTGCAAAATTTTCGGCTGACATTGGTTTCGCAAAGTAAAAGCCCTGAAATTCTTTACACCCCATTTGCGCCATTATTGCTACTTGCTCTTGGGTTTCTACTCCTTCGGCTACACACTTAATATCAAGCTCTTCACACATAACGTGCACCGCTTTAACTAAACTTTTTTGACGCGTAGAACTTGTTACTTGGCTGATTAATGAGCGATCTAACTTAAGTTTGTTAATAGGGTAATCGGCAAGGCGTGCAATATTAGAATACCCCACTCCAAAATCATCAACCGAAATAGTAAAACCCCACGATTGCAGTGTTTGCATAAGCTTTAGCGAATGCGCTTGGTTTGCCTCAAGAGAGGTTTCGGTCAGTTCTAACTCTATTTGAGTTGGCTTTACGTTGAAGTCGGCAAGGTATTTAACCAGTTTTGACATAAAATCGGTTTGGCTAAAATCAATTAGAGATATATTTATTGCCACCGGCACACTCGGTAAACCCGCCTTAGTCCAATTGGAAATTTGAGCGCAGACTTTTTGAATAATCAGATCGGTTAACCTACTGACCATTCTGTATTCTTCGGCAATAGGAATAAATACCACTGGCGACACATTACCTAGTATAGGACTGTTCCAACGCGCTAAAGCTTCAAGCCCTATACATTTACCCGTTGCATCTACTTTAGGTTGATAGTGTACCGACAAATCGCCCTGCTGAAGCGCTTCATCTAATAACATCGAAATTTCGTATTTTTCGATAAAAGCTTGTGATTGTTTTTCGTTATAACCACTTAGAGGCATATTACAGTTTGCAACTTTAAGTGCTTCGCACGCATTGCTAAGTACTGTTGTGCTGTTTTTTCCGTGATCAGGATACTTTGCAAAACCAAATAAAAATGATTGCTGACACTTAGTGCCAAACACATTATAAGTTTTATCTAATGTATTTTTTATTTGCATTAATAGCTTATCTTCAAGCTCGTTTTGCGAGTTTGCGCCAATTATAAAAGCAAGCTTTCCTACTCCTATATGGGCACACAACAACGGCCCATCTGCCATCGCCTTTAAACGCTTGTACGCGTTAATAAGTAATGCTTGAGAGTCGGCTTTAGTGAGCTTTAAATTTAAGTATTCACTATTTGCACTTTGGGTAACAACGATAAAAAAACCTTTTTGGTATTTGCTTGTTAATCTGTCGCATTGCAGCTCAAACCATTCTCTATTAGGAAGTTTTGTTTGCGAGTCTCTAAAGCGTAAACGTTTATTTTCTTGTTCCATCATCGATAAATTTTGTTTAATGAGCTGTTCTTGCGTGCAATCGTAAAAGTCGTATACACGGTAGTTTGTACTCATTGTTATTTGTTGGTAGCAGGCTTTAAAATAGCTTTTTTTGTACTTCACAATTTTATTTTGAGCATTAGGGGCGTCAAAAACTAAAGTAGGAAATAAATGAGAAAGGTTAACGCATTCTTCTTTTAATTCTTTTTTTATACCAAACATATCAATAGCGTGTTGATTAAAATCAGTAATGACAAGATTTTCGTCAACAATAATTTTGGCTTTATTTGATTCGGTGAACAGGCTTCGATAAAGCTCATTTTTATCTTTAAGGTGTGTATTAGCGCTTATCATTGTTTTGTTTAAACGCTTAGCAGCCACAATTGTGCGTGCGACAGCAAGGGGAATACAAATGTTAAAAAATAAGAATATTAGCCCTGTAATGTATAAGCTGGCATCGGGAAGTTGCTGAGCAATGCCAGTTAAGCCCGATACATCAACGTTATTGATGATCATATAAAACGGTACAATATTTAATACGCCATAAGCAAGGGCTGTTCTATAACCAAGTAGCATAAGTGCGATTATTGGGCAGGAATACATATACATAGAGCCCACTTTAGCAAGTTCTAGGTCTGTTAAAAATAAGTTCATTGACACGCTAGCAGCTACAATGGCTATTAAAAGTACATGAGCGCTGAAGTGATAAAAACGCTTACTTGCTATAAGCAAACCGCATACGGTCGCAAAAAAACTGCTTGTTAATACAACAATATAAATTAAGTTAAACTCAATAGCGCTTGCGTACGTGTGGCACACCACAGCAAAACATAACACCATTACTAATGATAGAATAATGCGCAGTGCACTTACTCGCCAATTAGCAACCTGATCAGGGGCTGAATAGTGATCGTTTAATAAAAAGAACCTATTGAAAAAATGCATAATAAACAACAGTTAAAGCTCATTCTTCTATTAGACATTGATAACTTGTTAAAATCAATCAAATGAATATAATTTCTATTTACATTGTTCTATAAAATAGACAGGTGTAAACCTGCTCGTTAGCCATTAAACATTCATTTTTCGAGTGTTTTTACAGTTATCCTCTTTAAGCGCGAAACCACTGCACCCTAAAAATTCACCGTGCTTAGATTTACGTTTACGCATTTCGCGACCACACTTTTCACAAATTGGATGCTGCGTTTTACACTCTGTATTCACACATTGTGAATACGTGCTTTTATCAACTGATGGGCTACTACAGCTTTTACACACTCGTAGTTTAGTTTCGCAAATCTGCGTATTAGTACAGCTATAATAATCACCATACTGACCCGTTTTTGGCACAATTAATCCGTCGCTGCACGTATTACACTCTCTTTGCTTTAGTTGCGACTTGTTAAACAACGTGGAGCCGATTTGAATAGGATAATCGTCATTTACTAGTTCTTTTACAAACGCTGAGCATGCATAAGGGTCTGCAATTAAATACGCTTTATGTTTTGCGCGCGTAATACCTACATAAAGCAAACGCCTTTCTTCTGAGTGAGTGAATTCATCTTGCACTGGTAATAACGACTCCACCAGGACGTTATTTTGATTATCGCTAGGAAACCCTAATTTACCTTGTTCAAAACCAATAATAATACAGTAATCGGCTTCAAGCCCCTTAGCGCTATGCAATGTCCAAAAATAAAGAGGGTTTGTATGCTTTTTATCTTTTAAATGCTGCTGCACGCTATTTAACATGTATCGGTATCGACTAAGTATGGCAATGCTCGCTGATGCATCGTTTTTTTGAATAGTGCTTATGCTCTGCTGTACTTTTATTTCTATCGATTTAGTGCCTTGGTATAAATCGTCTAACAAAATAACTTGTGGTGTGGTTACTTGCGTATGTGTGCTGATCTGCTTTTTATATTGCTCAGGGTTTTGCATTACAAAGCGCCCCGCTACATCACTAATACTATTGTTATATCTAAATGTTTTTTGCAACATAGTAAGTGAGTGGCTGCCCACTAATTCATTAAAGCGTGTAGTAAGCGCTAAATTACCACCCGAGAACCGATAAATTGCTTGCCAGTCATCACCTACCGCAGTAAAGCGTATTCCTTTGCCATATTTTAATATGGCATTTAAAAAAACCATACGCGCACTTGATATATCTTGAAACTCATCAACTAAAATGTGGCTCCATGGAATATTAAAATCTCCGCTTACTATCGCCTTTGTTGCTTGAATAATCATGTCGTCAAAATCAATGGCATTTTGCGTGCTTAGTTCATTTATATAAGCGTCATGAATTTGCACTAACAAGTTTGCATATTGTTGATAGTTTTTAATACCACTTTGCTTGATGCGCTGCGCTATTTGCTTATTACTTAGTTGCTCCACTCGAATAGCTTGTAAGCATTTTATGTACTTATCAATGCCTTGCTGTAACTGTCCTGAGTTATTTAAAGTATGAAATATTTCGTCGTTACTTAAAGGTGTTAATTCAACATTATGCTGCTTTAATTGTTTAGCGAGAGTTTGCTCTAGCTTTCCTTCTACCCAGTTGTAATGAAAGGTTTCGAGTAAAGTGGTGCCATTTTGTTTATGTAACTTACGCTTAAATGCAATTTGCTCGTTATAGTGTTTTTTATCTATATCGGCACGAGTATTCCCTTGCCTATCAATGCCAAAGTGCTCTAAGTAAATATCGTATTGAGGTATATAAAAGTCTGGTTGGTATTGCCCACTTAGCTCTGCGCCTTGATTAAAGTGATAATTCACCTCATAACTGTGCGCCACGCAATTCAAATGTAGCCAGTTTGAAATAAGCACTTCCTGATAACTTTTTACTTTATGACCCGCAAGGCTACGGTATTCGTTATCGCGTACGTACCGCTCGTACTGTGCATTATCTTTAAAGCTAAATATATCAATCGGCTCATGGAGTAAATCTACAAATGCTTTTAAAAACTGTGGCTCGGTTTGTATTTTTTTACTTACCCACCCAGTTAACCAACTATTTAATTGAACTGGGTCGGTTGCAAATTTTGACAATTCGATTGGCTTTTTAGCACTTTGTAATAATTTAAGCCCAAGCGCATGAAACGTTAAAATAGTGGGTGCTTTGGTATGCAATTTTGCATACGTGGCGCGTTTAATAAAGCGCTCTTTAAGCTCATTTGCTGCTGTTTTATTATAGGCCAGCACCAAAATTTGCTCAGGCTTGGCAATATCACACGCTATTAGATCTAACGATTTTGCGACCATCACAGATGTTTTACCTGTGCCTGCTGCCGCTAATACTAGGTTTTTATCGTTATCGCGTATAACCGCTAAGCGCTGCTCTGTTGTTAATGGATTTGACTCTACTTGATTAAAAAAGTCATTTTTAAGAGTTAGCTGTTTTTTTTCATATTTATGGCGCAGCTGTGCGATTGCATCGTGAGTATTGGGTGTGGAGCTCAGTATATTTAAAAATTTAATACTGCTTGGCGATAAGTGTTGTTGCCATGTATTTGTACTTTGAGCGTATTGTTTAGCAAGTAAAAATACATCGTTATTAAGTATTTTCATGGAACTATCACGTAAAAACTCATCTAAAGCATAACGCTTTAGCAAAGCCTTGGCGTTATTTACTTTTTGCTCAAGCATGGCTGAAAATTGCGTATTAAGGGCGGTATTTAAAGACTTAGCTTGTGCTTTGTTTAAAAAGCTAATTGATGTATTGCTACTATCGCACAAATTAATTTTGGCGCTAAATAAACGATTTTTAAGTATTGAGTAATTATCAAAGTCTTTAATTAAAAATGTCCGTGCGGGAGCACTTCTAAAATGCACAACAAGGCGCTCTTGCTCAATAGTTACGTGTTTAATACGGGTAAAAAAACGGCCTAGCCAACTTGGAGTAGCAATATACTGCGCCATAATACTCAATATGAAGATATGCTTTGACTTGATTGTAACATACTCTTTTATATTGCATTTAACGCTAAATAGTAGTCATTTATAAAGCAACCTCTTAGCAGGCTGACTTTTAAAACTTAATGTTATCATTTTACTCACAACCATTAACAATTTTAAACATTTACAGATAGTGTGTTGTGTAACAATGCACAAATACACTTAATATATTTACCAGGTATATCCGCAATTAAACAATTACTTATAGCTAATTCAGTGGTTAAAAGGAGCTAACATGCTTAAAAAGTGCATTACCACAACTGCTTTAATTTTATTATTATGCGCCTGTACAACAGAAACAGAGTCGAATTTAGTAAAAACAAAAGGAATTTGGGCAGGCTTTGAACTGATTTCTGACGGTAACCGCACGCGTGTTAACGCAGAGCTAAATGCGGGAGATGCTAATGGCTCAAACATTATTTTAAGCGATAGCGACTCATTGCAAGCTGTTGTTAATAACACTGCTATTGTACTTACAAAAGATACCGACTTTTTAGACGTTGATTACCAAGCGTATATAAATGCTACTGATGATAACCAACAGTTTGATATAAAATTTAAACGAGACGATGGCATAAATGCGAATTCAGGTGTGGAACTACCTTTAAATTTTATTATTTTAACCCCGAGTAACAACCAAACTTTTAGTATTAATAGTCCCCTTACAGTTCAGTTAGATGGCACTGATCCCAATAGTACTAGTCAAGTAGAACTTAGCAGTAGCTGCACTAACAATAATAATGAAACACTTTTACAATCAATGCTTTTTGCGCTTGGCACTTCGCGCCTTGAAATAGATTTGCAAAGCTTAGATATGTTTAGCAGCTCGCAAGTAGATCAAAGTAAAACGTGTAGTTTAACAGTTAGTGTAAAGCGTGAACGACTAGGTAGTATTTCGGGTGAGTTCGCAAACCAAAGTTATATTAAAGCCCAGCAATCACGCGCTATTAAAAATATGACTTTAACGTTTTAATTTGCACGCTAATTTACTCAGCGTTAAGCTACGCCTTTATTAAGTAATTTTACCAATTGTAATTGCCCTCCTTATTTATAGGAGAACAAATAACAGTTGATATAAAGGTTTATTATGACTAACAGCACATACCCTATTGGCACACTAGGCAAAAAATGGAATAACAACGATAAAGCCCAGTGGTTAGCACGCCAAAACATTAAACGCAGTTACCAAAACGAAGTCGTAACGCTAATTAATGACCTTAAAAGCACCTTAGATATAGAGCAATACGGCGAGCTTAATTACGCCGCTGGTACTTACCCATTATATATATTAAAAACGCCTAACTTTAATGCCAATAAACCAACTGTTTTAATCACAGGTGGTGTACATGGCTACGAAACCAGTGGCGTACATGGCGCACTTAGATTTGCTAAAACATCTGCTATGCAACACTCAGAGCAGTTTAATATTGTTGTTGCGCCCTGTATTAGCCCTTGGGGATATGAAACTATAAACCGCTGGAACCCTGATGCTATTGATCCTAACCGCTCATTTTACGAAGGCAGCCCAGCACAAGAGTCAGCAGCTATTATGGCGTTTGTAAAATCACTCAATGTAGACTTAGTTGCTCATATTGATTTACACGAAACAACCGACAGCGATAACAGTGAATTTAGACCCGCACTTGCTGCCCGTGAAGGCACAACAAACACTAATTGGAACATACCTGATGGGTTTTATTTAGTGGCCGATACCAATAAGCCTGAGCCTGAATTTCAAAAAGTAATTATCGAAGATGTAGCAAAGGTCACGCACATTGCACCGAGTGATGAAAATAACCAGCTAATAGGCGTCCCTCAAGAGCAATTTGGCGTTATTAATTACGCAGCACGCGATTTAGGTTTGTGTATGGGCTTTACAGATGCACCCTATGTAACCACAACAGAGGTATACCCTGATAGTCCAACAGCCACAGATGAAGAATGTATTTTGGCGCAAGTAGCGGTTATTAAAAGCGCCCTTAACTATATTAAAGCACTTTAATAAGTTTGCAGCCGCTTGTACCCTATTGGCTGCTAAACTAAATTTAGATAAAAAGCTAATTTAGGAGGTATTAATGGAATACAAAAATGAAAACGGACACGTTAATTTATCGCTTGAAAATAATATAGTTATTGCACAATTTAGCGGAAACCTAGAACTTGAGCTTTTAAGTAATTTTAAAACAGCGCTTTTTGAAACCATTCAATCATTTAAAGGCGAGAAATGGGGTTATATAAGTGACTCATCAAACGTTGTAGCTGCAACCCCACAGGCCGAGCAAGAAATGGTAGCCATAAGCCACAGCATGCAGCAAAACAACTGTTTAATTAGCGCGTTTGTGCTTACATCACCTATTGCTATAAGCCAAATGCAACGAATAATGCAAAACGCCAAAAGAGACGTTACTTTCAAAGATTGTCTTTTTGATAATCTAGAATCTGCAAAGCATTTTATTTTAAATGAATTAAACAATGACTTGAGCTAGGTAGAGCTCAAGTCGTTGTTTATATAGAGCTTATATACTGTACTAATTTTTATAAAATTGGCTGTCTTTGGTTATAGTAATGCTGGCATCTTCTTGCGCTGTTACTATAAATTGTAACTTACTCACTTTGTGCGCAATATTGTAACCATCGGCTGTTACAGTAACGGGGACTCTTTTCATTGCACCTGGCTGTATAAGTGTAGAACTTGGACTTGAGAGTGTTGCTTCTGGCAAGCCCTCTATGGCAATACTGTAATGCAGTGCTTGCTGCGTTTTATTAATAATAGTAAGTGTATAAGGGTTTTCTACCAAGCCCTCGTAGTTCACTCTATAAAGCGCATTCCTATCGCGTAGTACTGAGGCTTCTATTGGTGTGCGTTGCAGCATCCATGCAAACATAGAAATGATTAACAAAGCCGTTAATGCGCCGTATCCTATTAGTTTTAATCTAAATGGATTGGTTTTTTTGCCTTCCATTTGTTTTTCGCTGGCGTATTTAATTAAGCCTTTTTGATAACCAAATTTCTCCATGGTATCGTCGCAAGCATCAATACATAAGCCACAGTTTATACATTCATATTGTAAGCCATTTCGAATGTCTATACCTGCAGGGCATACCTCTACACACAAGTTACAGTCTACACAGTCACCTAAGTTAAGCTCTTTTGGATCAGCTTTGCGTTTACGTGGCCCTCGGCTTTCACCGCGCGTGCTATCATAGGTTACAAGCAACGTATCTTTATCAAACATAACAGCCTGAAAACGAGAATACGGGCAAGCAATCGTGCACATTTTTTCGCGTAAAAACCCTGCATTACCGTAAGTGCAAAAAGCGAATAAAAACACCCAAAAGCTCGTAATACCTGACCATTCAAATGTAAGCATTTCCATATACAAACTTTTTGCTGGAATAAAATACGCCATAAACGAGGTGGCGGTTAAAACTGAAATAATAATCCACGCACTGTGCTTAGTTATTTTTTTGCGCCAAGTACTTAGCGTCCACTGAGATTTATCTAATTTAATTCGCTGATTTCGAGTGCCTTCTATGCGCTGCTCTACCCACGAAAACATGAGCATCCATATTGTTTGCGGGCAGGTATAACCACACCAAACCCGACCAAGCCAGTTGGTTACAAAAAATAACGCAAAAGCCCCCACCATGAATAGCAGGGCTAAAATCATAAAATCTTGAGGAAGGAGTGTTAAACCAAAAATAGTAAAGGTTTGCGTTGCCACATTAAGCAGCACAGCTTGTTGACCGTTATATTGGATCCACGGTATTGCAATAAAAGTGAGCATTAGCAGCCAACCTAAATTACGGCGTATGCGCTGAAAAAATCCTTTTTGCTCGCGGATATAAATTGGCCCTTCTGTGTTATAGGGCTTAATGATCATGTCTTCTTCTTTAATATCAAACTTCATAGTACTTGCTTCATAATGACGGGTGTTACGCAAGCATTTGCAACTTTCAGACCAAGCTGAAACTTAAATTACTTCATTGATATTAAAGAAATTATTTCAAAAAAATAAAAAGCAACCTCGCGATATAAAGCGTACTTCGCGATATATCACGAATTTTTAGCGATCCCTAACTTTCGCATTTTTGAGCGTAGTGTACTCTCAGGTAAGCCCAATTTAACTGCCGCTCCTTTATCACCTGATATTTGCCAGTGCGATAACGCGAGAACAGAGGTTATATGCTGCTTTTGCGCTTCATCGAGCGTAAGTGAAGGATTAATAACAACTTCACCACCCGCTTGCAAAGGCTGACTTAGCTGAAGTACCGCTTGATTAGATAAAATAGCTTCACGTTCAAGTACATTTTGCAGCTCTCTAATATTGCCTGGCCAATCGTAAGCCTGCAGCTGCGTAATTGCTTTTTTACTTAGCCCTTTTAAGTTTTTCCCGAGCCGTTTATTTAGCTGCGCAATCAAATTAGCGCATAAATAAGGAATATCTTCTTTTCGATCTTTAAGGGCGGGTACTTTTATAGGAAATACATTGAGCCGATAATACAAATCAATTCTAAACGTGCCTTTTTGTACCATTTCCCACAAGTCGCGATTAGTCGCTGCAATTACTCTAATGTTTACTTTTAGCGTGTTGCTGCCACCCACACGCTCAAACTCTTGTTCTTGCAGGACTCTCAGTAATTTACTTTGCGCCTCAAGTGGAAGCTCTGCTATCTCATCTAAAAACAAGGTGCCTTTATCAGCAAGTTCAAAGCGCCCTTTACGGCGGTCATTGGCACCTGTAAACGCGCCCTTTTCATGACCAAACAATTCCGATTCTAGCAAGCTTGGGGTAAATGCGGCGCAATTTACTTTTATAAAAGCTTGTTCGCTACGCTTGCTTAGTCGATACAAATTACGGGCTACTAATTCTTTACCCGTGCCATTTTCGCCAAGTATAAGCACTGTGCTGTCGGTTTCACTTACCAGTTTTATTTGATCTAACATGGTTTGAAATATATGGCTTTGTCCAACTAGCCCTGAGTCTTGCCAGTCTTCGTTGAGCTCTGCAATTAAGTAGTTGTTTTCATCTTTTAGCTGCTCACTTAAGTGCTTTACTTGAGTAAGTGCCTCTTGCAGTGCATTTTGTGTTTGCTGTTGCAGTGATATATCGCGAAATACCGCTACAGCACCAATTAACTTATCATTTTGATAAACCGGTGTTGAAGTGTATTGAACTGCAAATGAGCTACCGTCTTTACGCCAAAAAACTTCATTTTTAACTTCACGACGCTTTCCGTCAAACATGGTGCAGTAAATTTGGCATTCATCTGCGGGATAAGGTGTGCCATCAGCATGAGTATGGTGATGATATTGGTGTATTTTTTTACCTAATAGTTCCTCAGCGCACCAACCTGTCATGCGCTCAGCGGCAGGATTAACAAACACCGCATTACCCGATAGGTCAAAACCGTATATGCCCTCACCTACTGCGTTTAGCAATAATTTAGGATCGTTTAAAAATTGTTTTATCATAAATACACCTCGCGAAATATCGCGAGCATTATGACAATTTTATACGCTAAGTGCACTCATTACTTAAAGTGCACTTACGCGTAAGTTAAAACGCTATAAATAGTGCTTAAATAACGTTTTTACATCTATTTTTGCACCTAGCCTTGCGGCTATTAAATAAAGTCCTGCAAGTTTTCGGTGAATAAATAACGCATCAACGGGCGGTGTATGCCATTGTTGAGATTGCGCACTAAGGGCAAGCCCTGCATTTTTAATTTTGAGCGCGAGTTCGCTATTTTTAAAATCAAATTCCCCTTCTGCTCTTAGTGGCTCGCACGCCATTAAAAATAAATCAATGACGTTGTTTTTATACTCATCAACTAAGTCATTTTTAAAATAACCTATGTGTGATGCCGCTTTAAGTACACCTTCTCGGTTGTTTTCGCTACCCGCTTTAAATAAGGCTAAGTACGCTAAGCTAAGCTCGGTTGATATTTCTCGCGTTGCACCAAAATCAAATAAAACAATTTTTTGTGTATCAAGCTGATAATGAAAGTTGGCAAAGTTAGGGTCGGTTTGAATTAATTTAAATTCAAACATTTCTTTAAAAAACAAATCAATCAGTTGCTCTGCAACAAAGCTTTTTTGACTATCTGGTAGCTCTGTAATGCTCTCAATAGGTTCTGCTTTTATATACTCCATAGTTAGCACTTGTTGTGTGCTGTGCTCTGGATATACGTTGGGTACTTTAAAGTGGGGATTAGTTGCTAATGCATTTTTATAACGTATTAAGTACTGAGCCTCACGTTTATAATCAGCCTCAGCTAATAACTGTGCCTTAGCCTCACCAATAAGTGGTTTAATATTAAGATCTTTTGGCAATAATCGAGAAATCGTTAATAACGAAATAACGTTATCGACATCACTTACTACACTTTTAGCAATACCAGGATATTGAATTTTAACAGCAAGCTGATCGCCATTTTCTTTATAAGCTAAATGAACTTGCCCTATAGAAGCCGCTGCAAAAGGTCTTAATTCAATATGAGAAAAACGCGCTAGCCACTCATCCCCCCATTGCTCTTTTAACACTTCAACAAGCTGCTTATGAGGCATTGGATTCGCGTCTGAGCGCAGTAAAGCAAGTAACTGAGCCAATTCAGGACTAAGTAAATCACCGGCATCCATTGAAAGCAATTGCCCCAACTTCATTGCAGCGCCACGTAAATGAGATAGCTGTATAGCTAGTTTTTCAATGTTTTTAGGTTGTAGCAGTAAGCTTTTATTGTCCCAACCTTTACCTGTTAGCGCGCTCTTAGCGCCATCAACTAACATGTTGGTAGCAACACCTGTGGCAAGTGAGCCTAATTTTGCAAAGCGAGAAAGCCTAGAAGTGGGAACAGTACGAGGAGCCGCCATAATATTAAAACCTAATTAGCCTGAAAGTCAGGCTAATTAATACGTCTATTATAAGTAGGTAGATCTACTTATAGACGAGGTACTAGCTTAATTGCGCCTTCAACCACTTTCATATCAAGTGGAAGCTTACTAAGTAGCATCATTTTAGGGTCATCCATATTTAGAGTATAAACAGGGTTAACCGCTAAAAAAGCATTAATAACATCCATTGCTTGGCTATCAAGTGCACCTAAATTACCTTTGAAACCACCAGCATCAACACTCGAATCAAGTAATTTAATATTACGTAAAAATACCGCTTTTTTCTCACTGTCGTAAAATGGGCTACCTTCAATTTGTAGCTTTAAACGCACTGGGTATTTAAGTGCGAATGCATTAATTTCAGCGCTCGAATCGGCACCAAGCACAACAACATCGCGGTTATCAGGCCCAATATTTACACTTAAATCGTTTACATCAAACTGAACCGGCAAACCCATTAAGCTTACTTTTTCACTTAACTTTGGTAATTGCTTACCCAGTACAGACTCAACCTCAGAGTTAGTAAATGAATATACTGATATGCCTTGCGTGGTATTACAGGCAGTTAAAAATAACGCTGCAATAATAACTAAAATTCTCATGAGAACCCTTTTGTTTATGAATTAGTGATACATAAAAAAGCCGCTATTAAAGCGGCTTAGTAAAATAGTAACCAGCACATATTGTGCTGGTTCTAGGGAGTGTTGACCTTTGTGGATTGAAATTTGTTCAATCTAGGGTCGATTTAATCGCGGCGTGAGGTTTGTAACCTAGCGGGCTAAGTCAAAACCGAGCAACAAAGAGTTAATCGTCCCTAGAAAGAACCCAAAGGGCAGCGCATGTTTGGCATTTATGCTGCGTTATCGCCTATTTATGGGGAATAACCACACTACATAGACACTGCCTTGCCTAAATACCAAACAGTCTGCTGCAAATTCAACCACGAAAGGTCAACACCCCCTAGTGTATTAAGCTGCAAGTGTCGCTTTAAGTCGCGTTAGTGTGTCAGGTTCAACTGAACCGTCACTGAGCGCTAATAACTGTTTTAAATAATAGTTTAAATCAGCATGATCGCCACGATGTTTGTCATCTAGCATGGCTACTTGTTCTGCCATTCTAAGTGACTTATCGGTTGAACTTACGTTCGCTAGTATTTCCATACGAGTAATAAGTTGCTCTTTACTTAATGTTGTTTTAAGCGGTGCTTGATACTGACTTGGTAACGCTTCATTGTTTTCAAGTGCAGTAATTAATGCATCTAAATTAGCTTGCTCAGATTTACTTGTAAGCAATGCAAGTTTATCTTCAATAGCAGCTAGTAGCTTAGTAACCTTTGGCGCTAACGATCTAAATTGCGTGTACCCTTTCACTTTTGTTTCTAGGTCGTGCAACTGCGCTCTTTGATTAACATCACTAAGTGCTGCTTCAAGCTCAGCAAGTTCTGCAATTGCTTGTTTATCTGACTCGTTTTGCTCGAGTTTTTGCTGCTCAAACTCACTACTACGCTTAGTAAATGTTTCATCGTTATACTGACGAAACTTTTGCCATAACGCATTTTCAGCTTTTAAACCAGCAAAGCCAATGGTTTGCCATTGCTGCTGCATTTGCTTCAACTCTTGGCAGGCAGCGGCTAAATCATCGCTTTGTGATAATTGCTGCGCTTTTTCTACTAACTCATTTTTAAGTGCTGCATTACTTTTATGAAATGCGTTTAATAAAGCCAGTACTTGTTGTTGCTCATTTTTATAACGATCGTTTAGTGTACGGTATGTTTTAGGGTCAACTTTACCCACACTGCGCCACGCTTTATTTAAACGATTGTATTGGCTTTCATATTGTTTCCAATCAAAATCATCCTCAGCAGTTGGCTGTAAATGGAGCGCATGCATGTCGTTAATAATACTTTCACGCTGTGCTTTTGATGCTTCACGTTGCACTTCTTGCTCTGCGAAGTAACTACGGCAAGGCGCAAATAACAACTCGATTTGTTCATCAAACTGCACACCTTGTAGCTTTTCTTCATCTGTATCTAAACGACCTAACTCATTCCAGCGTTTACGTAGCGCTTTTACTTGCTCTGCGCGTTGTTGTGGGTCTGTACACTCTTCGCTTACTAATGCACTTACTTCTTCTAATAAAGCTTTACGCTTTGGTGCTGCAGCGTATTTTTGCCAATCTTTCGCATCTGCAAGTTGCGCTTCAAGGTCTGCTTTTATGTTCACAAGTGGCTGCTGATATTGCTCAGTAAGTGTATTAAATAACTCTTCAAAGCCTTTAAACACGCCAAAAGCAACATTAAAACGACCTTCTTCAATTAGGCGCTTAACATCACGAGCTTTGCGCTTTGCTTGGCTTTGGTTTTTTTCAAGTGGCTTAACTAGCTCATTCATTGATGCTAAAAATTGCTTTTTATGCCCATTTAACTGTGTTTTAAAGGTACTTTGCAGTGCGCCATCTAAAATATTCAAATGATTACGCGCTGCTTTAAAGCCATTATTAAATTCAGTTAGAGTTGCATCGTATTGTGCTAAATCCTCTGCTGGCTTAATTTCGCATAATGCTGCAAAAGCGAGTTTGTACTCTTTAATAGCCGTTGTTAGCTCGGGTAACTTAGCAACTTGAGTAAATAGTTTTTCTAACTTGCTTACAGCGAGTTTTGATTGTGCATTATTAGCAAGTTCTGTTTCGCTAATAGCTTGCTTAGCTTGCGCTACTTTTGCATCAAGCCAATCTTGTTGAATTTGCTCTGGAGTTTCAAGACCAAGCTGTAAGGCATTTTCAATTTCTTCACCTAAAGCTTCAAGTGTTGCAAGTGCTAATAATTGACGCTGTTGTTGCGCTAATTGCTGCTGCTCTTTGTCATGTACCGCTTTTAGCTGTTCAATGTGTGCATCTAACTTAGTGGTAATCGAAGTGTATTTTTCATCAAGAAGCTTTACACGTTCATCACTTAACCATTTGAGCTCAAGTGCTTGCCACTGGGCCATTAATTCGCCGGCTTGTGAATTTACAACACCAAAATCTGTTTTTTCACGTAAAGCATTTAACTTAGCTAAAATAACACGTGTTGAACTTTCAACCTGAAGTGGCATTTCAATTGCTAAACGCTCATTTTCAATATGCGTTTCAAGAGCTGTTTTTGCATCACCTTTTGCATGTTTTACTAATGGCTTAATTAATTGATGGGTAATAACAAGTTCAACTAACTGAGTTTGTAGCTCTTCGCTACCTTCTTTAAATGCTTTTTCTACTAATTTTGGATTTGCTAAACGTTTTAATAATTTAACGCGTACTTGCAGTTCTTTTTCTGCAAATGCTAACTTTTCGAGTGTTTTAACAGGTGCAAAACGCTCTATGTATTCACTTTTGATTTGCGCTGTTAGTGTACTTTCGCTATTTAAAACAGCATTAGATATTTGCAGCTCTGCTATATCTTTTAATGCTTGATCTTGTTTATACGCTTTCCACCATAGCGGCAAATTGTTTACCTTTTGCAGCGCTTTACGGCGAATTTCAGCTGAGCTATCTTCAAGTGCTAACGTGTTTAATATGGTTGCATCACGTTCAATGTCTAATTTTTCGATAGCATCAAGACGTACTTGTTGCTTTGGGTGTTTCCACTTAGGTGTAAAAAGGTGCTTAAAGATCATGTTCACTAAACCTAGCTATTTCGTTGTCTGATTTGAATTCTTTTTGTAGTTGAGCTTTTGTCTTTTGGATCATTTCACCATTAGCACCAATCGTAAATTGCTCGTTTGATTGAGCCACCTTTGCTTGATACAACATAACCAACTGCACTGTTTGTTGCTTTTGTTCATCTGATAAAACGGTACCGTCTGGCCACTTGCCAGTAGAAGCACCGTATTGTAAGCGTTCGAATAATTCGGGAGTAATATTTTGTACAAGATTGTCGATGTTCATGTCATTTTTTCTTTTTTAGAGTCACTAAAATAATACGATTTATAAGGTACCAGATACAGCCTATGCCTATTGCGGCAGTGTAAGCATACCACTGAAGTGTTTCTTCTTGCGGTTGTAAAAAGTACAAGCAGAAAAAACCACCTAAAAATAAGATAAGCGCCAAAAAGGAGTGATTTATAAACATCTGCTTTTTTTTAATTCGCTGTTCGCGCTGAAGTTGTAAAACTTGCTCGTCGTTTAGCTCTGCAATGTTGCTTTCGCAATGCGGACATTGCTTATGTTTATCTGAAATTGATTTTGCACATTTTGGGCAACGAATAATCGCCATACTTCTCTCCATACTACGCATAAAAAAAGCGCCTTTCGGCGCCTTTATTGTACTTGTTTTATTTCTCGTTGTCTTTTTTGAATTCAAACCAACAACTGATTTAGGGGCTATAATTTTCTAAGTTGCCCACTAAGTTTAATTACTCAGCGTCTTTTGACTGTTTCTCTAGACGCTTTTCCCAAAACGAGGCGTTTTTAATCCCTAATTTAACTGGGTCAAATGTGATTTTTCCGCCTTTTTTCTTCTGATCCTCATAATCGCTCAAACATAACAAAGCTGGCTTAGCTACAAAGAAAATAGCTAAAATACCCAATATGTTAATCCAAGCCATTAAGCCAACGCCAATATCTCCAATAGTCCAAATATAACCTGAATTATTAACCATACCGTATGCAACCATGAACATAATCACAAATTTCACAAGGACAAGCGGGATATTGCCTTTAAAGTAACGATTTAAGTAAGCAATATTTGTCTCTGCAATGAAGTAATAAGCAAGTATTGTGGTAAAGGCAAAGAAGAATAATGCAATACCGACAAATGCTTGTCCAAAGCTGCCAAATACACTAAATAAAGCCATTTGAGTAAAGGCTGCTGAGCCTACTTCAGTCGCTGCATCGACATTTTGTACAATAAACTGTCCTGCTGGTAAATCACCCACAACATTATATTGCTGCGTTATTAAAATCATTAATGCTGTTGCAGTACACACAAAAATGGTATCAACATAAACCGAAAAAGCTTGCACTAAACCCTGTTGAGCTGGGTGATCAACCTCTGCAGCGGCTGCAGCATGAGGCCCACTACCTTGGCCAGCTTCATTAGAATATATACCACGCTTTACGCCCCAACCAATAGCGGCACCAAAACCAGCCTGTGCAGTAAATGCATCACTAATAATTAAATAGAATATATCAGCTACTTTATCTAAATTTAAAAATACCACGATTAATGCCAGTACTATGTAACCCAGTGCCATAAATGGCACTACTACTTGCGTAAAGTTTGCAATACGCTTTATACCGCCAAAAATAATAAACGCTAAAACAATAAGGATGATTGCTAAAGCGACTAACTTAAAGCTACCTACGTCACCAAAGCTAGTAGTAACCATGTTGCCACTGCCAAACACTTGGGTAAACGCATTACCTACTGCATTTGCTTGTACACCAGGTAGAAATACACCACAGGCAATAATCGCCGAAACAGCAAATAAAACAGCTAGCCACTTTTGCCCTAAACAACGGTCAAAATAATACGCTGGGCCACCACGGTATTGCCCGTCTTCTTCTGTTTTATAAATTTGGCCTAAAGTAGACTCTGCGTATGCAGTGCTTGCACCTAAAAATGCAACAACCCACATCCAAAAAATAGCACCTGGCCCACCAAAACCGATAGCTGCTGCCACACCTGCGATATTACCAACGCCTACGCGTCCAGACAATGATACTGCAAGGGCTTGAAAAGATGAGATACCTTTATCAGACGTGTTAGGACTAAATAATAACTTACACATTTCTTTAAAATGTCTAACTTGAGCAAATCGAGTTAATACTGAATAAAACAAGCCTGCGCCTAGGCATAAATAGATGAGTGCATTACTCCAAACAACATCATTAACAGCACTTACAAAAGCTTCCATGGATATCCTCTATAGTTATATTTATTATTTTTAATTACGAGACTCTGCTTTAGCTACTACGCTACATAAGCTTTACGAAATAAGGTTTTACCTCTCCCGTCCCGACTCATGATTTAATTAATCTTAACTTAAGTAACCTAACTTTGTTAACACTTAATTTTCAAAATATATAATTACACACTTGGCGAAAGGCATTACATCTGTAGTATTTAAATGAAAGTAGATTGATTTGTACCGATACGGTGATGATACGCAGCGAAGAAGCGTTGAAAACGTTTTAAGAATAAAGCTGCTATATGATTATTATTTTTTATACAAAGGGTTTTATTAAAAGCAAAAAGGGTATCAAAACTATTGATACCCTTTTAGATAAACGTTTTATCTTAAATCATCAACAACATTAACAATAGCCGCTAATGTATCTTGACCAAATTGATACGAACGACGATCTGACCAGCCGTAATCTGGATCAGGTAAATCGTTGTTGTCTTTAAATGGCATTTCAATTGTGTACGTTAATGCTTTGAATTCTTCAGCCGTAGCTGATGAACCTACCGTTAGGTTAGCTTGACCTGGCTCATCTTTTGGATAGCCATGCTCATCTTGAAACTCAGGTGTAATAGTTAAAAGCGCAGCTTTAAAGCTATCTTCTAAGCCTTTTAAGCGTTCATCGTAACTTGGAATACCTTCACTGCCTGCCACAAAGTTATATGGGATAGCTTCATCGCCGTGTATGTCTAAGTGCATATCTAAGCCAGCTTCGCGCATTTTATTAAGCACTAAGTAAACCTCAGGGCTATTTTCCATGCTTGGTGTTTGCCATTCACGGTTTAAGTTAACACCTTTAGCGTTAGTACGAAGATGTCCGCGTGCGCTACCGTCTGGATTCATATTAGGCACAACGTAAAAAACTGCTTTTGATAGAAGCGCAGCTGCATGTGGGTCTTCGTCATCAAGAAGTTTGTGCAGTAGACCTTCAACATACCACTGCGCCATTGTTTCACCTGGGTGTTGACGTGCTGTGATCCAAATGGTTTTCTTGTCTTCACTTGGCTCACCAATTTTAAGCACACTCATATCGCGGCCATCGAGTGTTTCACCAAGCGTTATTAATTGGCAAGCGCCTTGGCTTTGTGCCCAAGATAATAAATCTAAATGGCGGTCGTAACTGTATGGCGCAAAGTAAGCAAAATATACGCTGCCGCACTCTGGTTCAATTTCAAAGCTTAATGTGCCATTTTCATAGCTTGATGGTACACGAAACCATGTTTGGCGGTCATATGATGCAACGGCTTGGTACCCTTCCCAACCATCTGGGTAAGCTGATTTATCAAGCTCATTAATATTTAACTTATGCAATTGGTAAGGTGTTGTTTCAAGACGAAAGTGAAACCACTGATAAAATTCAGACTGGTGATCTTTATTAATTTCTAATTGAATATTTAAAGGATCGGTGGCTTCAATAACTTTGATATTACCACTGTCGAAATTGCTGCTGATTTTCATGAAAAAACCTTTAGGTTGAATAAGTTTATCTGCTTATTAATTCACAGAACTGACATTATTTTATAAATAGTAAAACGAATGTGCATCTTCTTAATTAAAGCCTATCACAAGGCATACGCTTTAAAAATAATACACGACCAAAAAAGCCAGCAACATGCTGGCTTTTAAGTCACTGCAAATAAATTAGCGAGGTAAGCTTGGGAATGACACTTCGGCCATATCGCGCATACAACGAACTACTTGGCAGCTGTAACCAAACTCATTGTCGTACCATACATATAAAACGATACGGTTATCTTCAACAATCGTTGCTTGTGAATCAACAACACCTGCGTAACGGCTACCTACTAAATCGGTAGATACAATTTCCGTTGATGCGGTGTAATCAATTTGGTCACGTAAGTCTGAATGAAGTGCTGTATCGCGTAAAAATGCGTTTAGCTCTTCAACTGATGTGCTTGTTGCTAAGTTAAGATTTAAAATAGCTAGCGACACATTAGGTGTAGGTACGCGGATTGCGTTACCTGTTAACTTGCCTTCAAGCTCTGGTAATGCTTTTGAAACCGCTTTTGCAGCACCTGTTTCAGTAATTACCATATTAAGTGCTGCGGCACGGCCACGGCGCTCTGCTTTGTGGTAGTTATCAATAAGGTTTTGATCGTTCGTGTACGAGTGTACAGTTTCAACATGGCCATTATTGATACCAAACTTATCGTTCAATGCTTTAAGCGTTGGTGTAATTGCATTGGTTGTACAGCTTGCTGCACAAACAATTTTATCTTCAGGTAAAATATCTTTGTTATTAACACCATATACGATGTTTTTGATATTGCCTTTTGCAGGAGCTGTTAATAATACTTTTGCAGCGCCCTTACACTCTAGGTGCTGGCCAAGGCCCGCTTCGTCTTTCCAAATACCGGTGTTATCAACAATTAATGCATTGTCGATACCGTATTGAGTGTAATCAATTTCGCTAGGAGAGTTAGCGTAAATAACTTGAATGTAGCTACCGTTAGCTTTAATTGCATTGCGTTCTTTATCAATCGTGATTGAGCCATTGAATGGACCGTGAATTGAATCACGACGCAGTAAGCTTGCACGCTTTTCAAGATCCCCATCTTTACCACCACGCACAACAATAGCGCGCAAACGTAAATCTGAATATGGACCTGATTTTTCAATTAATAAGCGCGCTAATAAACGACCGATACGACCAAAACCATACAATACTACATCGCGTGGCTCTTTCGCTGGTGAGTCTGTTATTTCTGCAAGTTCATCTTTTACAAACTCTTCTACTGAACGACCTTTTGCGGCTTCAGTGAACAAATAACTATATGCAAGCTTACCAATATCAATACGTGCTGAGTTTAATTCCATTTTGCTGATAGCTTCTAAAAATGGGAAGCTTTCGCGCAAACGTAATTTAGTGCCTTCAAACTGAGCAACGGTTTTGTGAGATTTGATAATATCGATAGTACTGGCATTTACGAGAGGACGGCCATATACAGCGATTTCGATACCACGATTACGGTAAAGCTTACCAATGATTGGTTGCATGCTTTCTGCGTAATCTTGGCGCTCTTGCCAACTATTTGTGTATTCTAACTCGTGAGATGAGGTCATTTTATTTACCTAAGTTTATCATTTTGAACGGATAGCCTTTAAAAATGCACTATATTTTGAGAGTAATGCACTTCAGGCAGGGCTATTCTAATTTAAACTGAAGTTATTCTCTACTGTTAGGCGTTAAATGATTGCGTTAGAATAACAAAGTAAATATTCATTTGGGGTTAAGGAATGCTTAAAAAAGCAAGTGTACTATTGGGTTTGCTAACATTGGCAGGGTGTGAAGAGCCGTTAACACTCGCACAAGTGTGCAAAGAAACACCTGGTTTTTGTAGCGACTTAAACAAAGACAGTCACTGCAAGGATGAGCGTTCTGATGTAATTATCAAACGCTACATAGAATACAAAGACCCTACTGATGAAAATAAATACCAATTACTCAAGGACTTTGAATCTTATAACCAATGCATAACTTTGGCCGCTAAAATTGAACATATTAAGTTAAAAGCTAAAAAAACGTCACGTATTGATGGTCAATTAACGAGTATCAAAGAAATGACTCGGTTATATCAAGATACCCAAAATACAAACCACCCAGGTTTGCTCTACTACCAATGGTCACGAAATAACAACCAAAGTGCGTTGACTAAATTATTGGCTATAGAAAATGATAAAAGTGTAACGCAAAGTGCCGAAATGCAATTTTTTTTAGCATCGTACTATATTAAATTTGATGATGAAAAAACCATTGATTTACTTTATAAAACTCTAGAGCTCAATAAAAAAGACAACATACCGAATCCGGAAGTGTATACATCACTTATTAGTCTTTTTTATAAACATGATAAGTTTAAGCACGCATATATATTTTCTAAAGTAGCGCAAATGTCGGGGATTGAAAATATTGATGTATTTGAAATTGAGCAGAAATTAGTCGCAAATGGTAAAAGCTTAGATAGCCTAGATGTACTTGCAGAGCAAACATTTCAGCAAATAATGGCAGGTGATTTTGTATCTCCTCGAGAGTTTTAATTTATAATCGCAAAAATAACCTAATACCAATCTGCTTATGTATGGGGTCTATTTAACGTTAAGGAAATTACGCTAGAACTAGGCAAAAATCTTGTATCTAGTTGTTCTAGATAAAAATATTTTAACGACGTTATAGTGTTATTTAATTCGTTAAATTGATCAAAGATTTATGCAGGTTGGTATAATTTAATAACTAGGTTATTCAGGCAAATAAAAAGGCAGCTTACGCTGCCTTTTTTTATTTTGCTTTGCTTGTGCCCACTTCTACGCGGGTTTTAAGCTTTTGACCTGGTCGAAAAGTCACCACGCGACGTGCCGAAATAGGAATATCTTCGCCTGTTTTCGGGTTGCGGCCTGGTCTTTCTTTTTTGTCTCGAAGATCAAAGTTACCAAATCCAGAGAGCTTAACTTGCTCGCCTTTTTCTAGCGCTGAGCGGATTTCTTCAAAAAACGCTTCAACTAAATCTTTGGCATCTTTTTTATTGATCCCGAGCTTTTCAAATAGGTGTTCAGCTATGTCGGCTTTAGTAAGCGCCATATCTAGTCCCTCAACGATGCATTAAACTGTTCGGCCAATTCGGCCACCACGTTATCAACTACTAGATTGATATCTTTCTCTTCGAGTGTTCTATCAACCGCTTGCAGTGTTAGAGCAATCGCCAAACTCTTATAATTTGGCTCAATACCTTTGCCCTTATACACATCGAATAAGTTTAGGTCAACCAATTGATTTCCGCCAACTTTTTCGATCACGCTTAAAATGTCGCCAGATTTAACGCTGTCTGCCACTAAAATCGCGATGTCGCGGCGATTTGAAGGGAATTTAGACACCCCTTCGGCTTGCGGTAAATTTCTTTTTTCTATTGCTGACATTTCAATTTCAAAAACAAAAGTTGCGTTGTTGATATCTAACGACTTTTGAGCTTGAGGATGTAAAGCACCAAAAAAACCAACCTTTTTACCATCAACATATATTACTGCTGATTGACCAGGGTGAAGTCCATCTGACTGCTCGGCTTTAATTTCAAAGCGAGTAATGTCATTGGTAATTGCAAGTAAGGCTTCAACATCACCTTTTAAATCGTAAAAATCAACATTGCGTTTTTCTTCAACCCAATGTTCACCATTTACAAGACCCGTAATAACACCGCCAATAACCGGTACTTGGTAAACACCATTTTCTGCACTTTCGTCGCTTATAAATTTAAGACCATGTTCGAATAAACGAATACGAGGCTGTTGGCGATTTTGGTTATACGCTACAGACGCTAATAAACCCGGCATTAAACTTACACGCATTGCTGACATTTCAATTGAAATAGGATGCGGTAATACCATTGCTTTACACTCTGGGTGTAAAATAGCTTGTGCTTTAGGGTCTACAAAGCTGTACGTAATTGCTTCTTGGTAACCACGAGTCACTAACGTATTGCGGAACTTGCTAAGCGCAATAGTTGCTTCGTTATGTGTCGTCATTTTAAGTTTTGCAGTTGGTGCAACATTTGGAATGCTGTTGTAACCGTAAACACGTGCTACTTCTTCAATTAAATCTTCTTCGATGCGAATATCAAAACGGTAGCTTGGTACGTCCGCACTCCAGCTTTCATTTTCTACTTTAACATCAAGACCTAAACGCGTAAGAATATCTGTTACTTTAGCATCTTCAATATGATGACCAATAACACGGTCTAAACGTGCACGACGAAGACGTACTTCAGTCACTTTTGGTAGTTTATCAGCCGCAACAGCTTCAACTACTGGACCTGCTTGACCACCCACAATTTCAAGAAGAAGTGCTGTTGCACGTTCCATTGCATCGTGTTGTAGAGCAAAATCAACACCGCGTTCATAACGGTGTGAAGCATCAGTGTGTAAACCGTAGCTACGTGCTTGTCCTGCAATTGCTACAGGATTAAAAAATGCGCTTTCAAGTAATATATCAGATGTTTTATCTGTAACACCTGATTGCTCCCCACCAAAAATACCCGCAATTGCAAGTGCTTTATTATGATCGGCTATCACAAGTGTTGTGTCGTTTAATTTAGCGGTATTACCATCTAATAAAACAAGTTCTTCGCCTGCGTTTGCACTACGAACTTTAATACCACCTTCAATCGCATTTAAATCAAACGCGTGCATTGGGTGGCCAAGTTCAAGTAATACATAGTTAGTAACATCAACTACAGGATCGATAGAACGTACGCCACTACGACGTAATTTTTCAACCATCCAAAGTGGTGTTTCAGCATCAAGGTTAATGCCCTTTATCACACGGCCAAGGTAACGAGGACATGCATCTTCGTTAACTAGCTCAATTGATACTTTGTCATCAATTGTTGGCGTAACCGCTGGGATATCTAATACATTTACGTCAATGCTATTTAAAACACCTACTTCACGAGCAAGGCCTTTAATACCTAAACAATCACCACGATTTGGTGTTAAGTCAACATCTATAATATTGTCATCAAGACCTAGGTAGTCACGTAAATCAGTGCCTACTGGTGCATCGCTTGGCAATTCCATAATGCCGTCGCCTTCTTCGCTAATACCTAGCTCAACAAAAGCACATAGCATTCCGTTTGAAGGTTGGCCGCGTAGTTTGGCTTTTTTAATTTTAAAGTCACCAGGAAGTACAGCGCCCACAGTTGCAACAGCAACTTTAATACCTAAACGACAATTTGGTGCACCACACACGATATCAAGTAGCTCATCGCCACCTACGTTAATTTTGGTAACACGAAGTTTATCTGCATCAGGGTGTTGACCACATTCAACAACTTCACCAACAACTACGCCATTAAATTTGGCAGCAGCAGGCTCAACACCATCAACTTCTAGACCAGCCATTGAAAGCTGTTCCGAAAGAGCTTGCGTATCAATAGCAGGATTAACCCACTCTCTTAACCACTTTTCACTAAATTTCATTTTATTGTTTCACTCTTAACGGAACTGGTTCAGGAATTTTAAGTCATTTTCGAAAAATGCACGCAAATCGTTTACGCCATAGCGCAACATTGTTAAACGCTCTACACCCATGCCAAAGGCAAAGCCGGTGTATTTTTCTGGGTCAATGCCCACAGACTTAAGTACATTGGGATGTACCATGCCGCAGCCTAGTACTTCTAACCACTTACCGTCTTTACCCATAACATCTACTTCAGCTGAAGGTTCTGTAAATGGGAAGAATGAAGGACGGAAACGAATTTCCATATCCTCTTCAAAGAAGTTACGTAAAAAATCATGCAAAATACCTTTTAACTCCGTAAAGCTAACATCGGTATCAACCATTAAACCTTCAACCTGGTGGAACATTGGTGTATGTGTTTGGTCGTAATCGTTACGGTATACACGTCCAGGTGAAATAATGCGCAGTGGTGGCTGCTCAGTTTCCATAGTACGAATTTGCACGCCACTAGTTTGTGTGCGTAGTACTAATTTAGGATTGAAATAAAAGGTATCGTGATCAGCACGTGCTGGATGGTGCTCAGGGATATTTAGCGCATCAAAGTTATGAAAATCGTCTTCGATTTCTGGACCAGATTTAACTTCAAAACCTAACTCACCGAAAAAGCTTTCTATGCGCTCAATAGTGCGCGTAACAGGGTGTAAACCGCCGGTAGGCATAACACGCCCTGGCAGAGTTACATCTATAGTTTCAGCAGCTAGCTTTTCTTCAAGTGCTTTACCTGCAAGCAATTCACGCTTTTCGTTGATAGCAGCTTGTACATCTTGTTTAGCTTGGTTTATAACTTGGCCTGCTTCTTTACGTTCTTCAGGTGCTATTTTACCTAACGTTTTAAGTAAGCTAGTGATTTCGCCTTTTTTACCAAGGTAATTAACCCTGATATCTTCTAGCTGCGCTATTTCACTGGCACTGGCTACCGCCTCAAGTGCTTGCGCTAATATGTTTTCTAAGTTCATTCGATACCTGATCTTTCACAGAAGGTGATTGCTTAAGAGCGTGTTGGCCTTTCAAGATTGCTTTACAACAGTGTGGTTGGTTATTAAATAAGGTTAAGCATTGGGCTGTAGTTTCCTACATAAGTGATGCAATAACGCTAAATAAAGACCAAACACATGCAGTTTGAAGTGTTTATCTTGTGGCTACTCTCTTTGTTGTTCGGGTATTGCATATAAAAACTATGCTAATGTCCTCACGACGCGATTAAAGCCCACTTAAATTAAACAAATTCCAATCAGGAAAGGTAAACACGCTCTGATAATAGCTTATGATAACTGAAAGCAGGGTCTAGATTCTAGACCTACTACAGCTTTAACGTTGATTTTATAAAAGGAATAGTTAATTTTCGCTGTGCAGCCATAGATGCATGATCTAATTTGTCGAGTACATCTAATAAAGCTCGCATATCACGGCTTAAACGGGTTAATAAAAAGCGTGCACACTCATCACTTAATTCAAGGCCGCGCATGTGAGCGCGCTTAACAAGTGCTTGTGCTTTATCGTCATCACTCATAGAACGAATTTGAAAGGTTGTTCCCCACGTTAAACGAGACTCTAAATCAGGCAGAGATATATTGAGCATGCTAGGAAGTAAATCAGCAGTTACTACTAACATTTTACCGGGTTCGTTAAATCGGTTAAAAAAGTTAAATAGTGCTTTTTCCCACGCATCATTCCCTGCAACTAAATGCACGTCATCAATACATAGAACATCAAGTGCTTCTAAACCGTCTAATACCATAGGTCCAAAGTCAATTACTTCGCGCATAGACAGCAACATATTAGATAAGCCACGCTCTTGTGCTTTTATGCAGGTTGCATATAAAAGATGAGACTTGCCCGAATCACCTAAACCACATAGGTATGTATACTGAAACGTTTTTGCTAATTTGGAAAAGCTATCTTTTAGGTGATTAACCTCCAAAGAGTCTTCTCCCCCAAAATACGATGCAAATGTTTCGTCATCCGGTAAAGTAACCGGTAGTGCCATTTGCATCGGCTCAGACATTAGCATTATGGTGTTACCCATTGATACTCTAAGCTATTTTTATCAACAACATGATAAAATGCGCGTGGATCCTCATAATCTTTAAATGAAGAGTCTAGCCCTAACCCTTTTTTAAGATCACTCAAGTTACCAGTATGATTTAATTTAAATTCAACAAATTCCGGTGTTTTACGAACAATTTTGACTTGCGTAACAACACTTAGGCTCAATAATCTTCGTTTCGCTAATTCTATATCAACAAAACTTTGTGTGCCTTTTAGCGTGAGCGTAGCAGTTGCTTGTTCATAATAAGCATTTGGGTCAATTGCATACTCGCTTGCAAGACCTCGTGCTAAGGTATCAATCATCTGGCTCACTATTTGCTGCTTATCGCCCGTTAATCTATTTGAATCAAATTGATCGTCATTAGTAAAACGCCAATCTAAAATCCAATTTTCGCTATCAGCTTCTTTATACATTCTTGCTGTAATACTTCGCTCAGCACTGTAGCGTCTAGAGGCCTCTTCTACTGGTTCAGAAAAGTTACCCCACACCTCAGGAATACCTACTAGACGTCGATCTTGTAAATCAAGTAATGGAACAACGACAGGTAAACCACGACGCCCTGCTTTGTCATAAATTAACTGCTCTAACTGCGGGTAACTTTCTTGTGTTACTAATTCTCTGCGCCAATTGTCTTCAATACCTAACCATATTGCGACTAATGGACGTTGTACTCCCCATAAAGGTAAGTTTAACTCTTTGATTAGCGCGTTGATCTTTCGAGCTTCAAATTTAACAACGAGTTTCAATTGTCCATTTGCTCTCTCGTCATATTCAAACTTAAGCATATAATCAGAAATATCTTTAGTACGTTGCTGCGCTAATTTATTTTGATCCGCAGTTTCATCACCGCTTACTTTCACTAAAACATTAAGCAAAGCTTTTCGACTCGCAGCTAATCGAGTATCTCGTGTTTTGTCATCCACTTTTAAAATATCTTGATATAGATCAGTTACTTCAACTGCCGACACAGAAAAACAAAATAAAATGGATATGGCGCTAATTAATAATCTATACACAGGCTGTTAGTTCTTGGTTTTAAACTGATTTGATCCTAAATCAAAGACAGTAACAAAGCAAAATTAAATTTGTTATCTAAGGAAATGAGAGTAATTAGCTTTTATAAAAAATAAAAAAAATTAAATTAACTTCAGGAGTCGCTGCGCTTGCCTGACCTACGTGATGGGTGATGCTGTGAGTGGATGCTAATTACGTGTATTTCACTTTTCTGCAGACGTAAAAAAGCCCGACTATTTCTAGTCGGGCTCTCTACAATTTGAAGTCGGTGCGCTACGCAGTAGGATGTCGTAGTGCCTACAGTGGTAGAAAGTCACGTAGCAAATACTACTTTATTGGCCGACTGAGATATTAAGGGATTTTTCTGTGATTTCTGCGTCGGGAGTCGCTGCGCTTGCCCGACCTACGTGATGGGTGATGCTGTGAGTGGATGCTAATTACGTGTATTTCACTTTTCTGCAGACGTAAAAAAGCCCGACTATTTCTAGTCGGGCTCTCTACAATTTGAAGCCTGGTAATGTCGTAGTGCCCACAGCGGTGGAGAGCCACAGTGAAATGCTACACTATCTTTGTGTCGCGATATGAGTGTGTGTTAATTGCGCACATTTCACTTTTCTGCAGACGTAAAAAAGCCCGACTATTTCTAGTCGGGCTCTCTACAATTTGAAGTCGGTGCGCTACGAAGTAGGATGTCGTAGTGCCCACAGCGGTGGAGAGTCACAGTAAAATGCTACACTCTCTTTGTGTCGGGAGTCGCTACGCTCGCCCGACCTACGTGATAGGTGTTGCTGTGAGTGTGTGTTAATTACGCGTATTTCACTTTTCTGCAGACGTAAAAAAGCCCGGCTATTTCTAGTCGGGCTCTCTACAATTTGAAGCCTGGTAATGTCGTAGTGCCCACAGCGGTAGAAAGTCGCAGTGAAATGCTACACTATCTTTGTGTCGCGATATGAGTGGGTGTTAATTGCGCGTATTTCACTTTTCTGCAGACGTAAAAAAGCCCGACTATTTCTAGTCGGGCTCTCTACAATTTGAAGCCTGGTAATGTCCTACTTTCACATAGCAAATGCTACACTATCATCGGCGCTGTTTCGTTTCACTACTGAGTTCGGCATGGA
>NZ_JACJEP010000031.1:0-44507 GCF_014164135.1 Pseudoalteromonas sp. SG45-1 | reverse complement strand
TTATTTTTTAACCGTCAGAAATGAATTAATAAATTTATAAAAGTTGCAAATGTGCCTGTATTTTTATTTTTTCTATTTTAATACTTTTAGAGGGGGTTATCTTATTGAAATTAAATAAAATATTTACTGTTTTGGTGGGCAATTTATATGTTTATTGTGGCATTTTATACGAAATGAGTAGGCAATTTATACGGTTTAGGGGGCCATTTTCACTGTAAATAAATAAAACTTTTTTTACCAAAAAACTTACCGAAATTTCTTTTATTCGTTGAGCCGCGGTTAGCATAACAGCATAAACTAGAAATGAGGTAGAGAAATGAGTAGTAAAAATTCTCCAAGAATTGTTTTCGGCAATAAGCTGTTACATGCGGGTTATTCGCTCGATATTAATGAGCAGCGATTAATAAATCTCGCGCTGTCTAAAGTAAACTCCAAAAAGTCTAACCCAGGAAAAATTCTGATTTATCCAACGGAATATGCCAAGTGTTTCGGCCTGAGTAAGTACAGCGTTTATGAGCAGCTGAGTTCTGCCGCAGAGTCACTCAGAGATAAATCTGTAAGCATTTTAGACGATAGCGGGCAGTCGCTTTCAATTCCTTGGGTGAGTAGCGCTTCATACGAAAAGGTGAAAAATCAAGGGTCTTTCATTACACTTGAGTTTTCAGAAGAAATCGAGCCGTATATTTTTAATATAGAGAAAAATTTCACAAGGTTATTTTTTCATAACACAGTAAAATTAAACAGCCTAGCATCATTTCGGTTGTATGCACTCCTAAACGAGGTGCGAAATTATAAAAATTACAAACGACAGGGCGCGGTAGTTGTGAATTTTCAGTTGCCAGAGATGAAACAAAAATTATTTTTATCTGAATCATATGGAGCATGGCGCGATTTTAAAAACCGCATCCTGTTACCTGCTATTGAAAAAATTAATGCCCACACAGATGTACGCGTAACGTTTAAGCCTAAAAAAATGGGTAACTGTATTACTGCCATTGAATTTTCCTATTTTACTCAATGCTCTAGTGAAAGTGAAGAGTTTGCTAGGCCAAGACTATCTCGTCGCCCTAAAGTCAATAAGGGGTCGCATGCTGAGGGTGTGTGGGCTCGGGGAAACCTCAATCGATTAGGAAATTATGAGCTATCAAACCAAAACGAAAACCCCGCTTTTAGATTGGCAAAAGCAGATATAAGGCGCTGTATAACGTATGCAAAAATCATTGGTGACGATGAAGCTAAGATTTTTTACTCTAAACAATTGAATAAATAAAATAATCATGATGTCTCAATGTTGATACTACTGCATTACGAGTAAAACATTTTTTCAATTTCAGAGCACAATTTAGTTCGGTATATTATTGAGGCACGCAGCAGCTCAGCATCGCTCTCACTGAGAAGTGGTGCTCGTGTCTTCTTGTCAAAACGTTGCGGCATTTCCTCAAATAGTTGTTCGTGGAGTCGTTTAATGTCATCAAAAATTTTGACCGATTGAGAGAATAAAAAAATCTTACTGTAATCGTTTTTTTTTAACGAGGCCAAATATTTTAGTAAAATGACCTGTCGTGCCGTTTTATTTTTAAATGAATGCTCAATTTCAACTGCTGCAACAGAGCCATCTAGGAGTCGCACAGCACCATCCACAGTTCGTGCATCAGATAGGTTATTAATACGTTTAAATTCAGGCTCGGTAATGAATCCACTCCACATTGGGGCGTACGTTTCATCACTGTGATAATTATGTATACCGCGCAACATTACAAATGCGTTTATAAGGTTGTGTGCTACATTATTTTGGTTGAACTGCAGAGCAGGGTTTTTATTACTCCTAAAATACACGTCGATGCCCATTAACTCCTCGGCAAATTTGGCAGCAGTATAGGTAGGCACATAGACGCGACCATCTGGACTGCGGTGTGTTTTTACTACACGCAGTAAACCATCTTTTTCTAGCCTGTTTAGGTGTTCCAACGCGAGGCGATGATTAATGCCGTAGAGCCAACGCACAATGCCTGGTGTAACAATAGAAAACCGAATTGCAATAAGCACCGAGACCTTGGTTCTGTTAACCCCTTTTTGGTGGTTATTTTCGCCTAGATAATACCGCATATTAATATCAAAATAGCGAGGGTAGTGAGTATGAAGCGGGTTTTTCGTTTCTAAATCTTTTGATGGTTGCTGAGTCAATTCAAAAATCCTTTTGGTGAGTTAATTATTAAAATTAACTAGCACCGCAACACAAAAATTATCATCATTTTATAATTATATTGCCGTTTTTCATTCCGAGATGCTCTGGCAGCATGTACGGAATGATTGTCGCGATAATTATCGCAACAAAAGCCGCTTTCAGCGGATGGCCTCGTCGCTTCGCTACTCAACCATAGGTCTAAAACGCCCGTCAGCTCTGGTGTTGCTCCGCAACGAGCTGGCTCAACGCGCTATCGCGCTAGCGTTTTATACCCAGCGCGAATGCACCGAGCTACGCTCTGTACTGACCGCCATACTGCCGCTTCAGACAATGCGATGGGTGCCCCATTATCCGCATTTTTCTTCGCTTTTATTTTCTGACGAAAATTATGGTTCGATATCAATTTGTGCCAAATTTTAATCGAATTTCGCTGATGCGAAACACTATCGCGGTCAGTACAGACCAGCTGTACATTCGCGCTTTCTCCATGTGTCTACGGCTTCGCCTACACCACATTACGCGCTTGTTGGCCTCATTCTGAGGCGCTATTTTGCAGTTTTTCGTGCCGAAAAATGCGATCTAAAAACCTGTCTTGCAGACAAAAGCCGCCTTCAAATTAAACTTATTAATAAACTTTTTAGATAAAGAGGAGAGGGTTTTTACTAAAAAAATTAAGTGAAAATAGAAGAAAAGTGAATGCCTTATTCAAACTGTTTGTTGCTGAGCTGCGCAGTCAAACAAGTTTGTTTTTTATCACGAAATCATTAAATTTGAAAGCATTAATTAATGATTATTAAGGTTTAAAAATGAAAAACGACGCTAATGATATTGCTATTAATCCAACAACAGGACTACCTATCACAAATGCCAGTACTAATATCGTAGATGTTGGTGGCAATGTGGTGGGCCAGCCAGACAGGGTAATGACTGTTTATGAAATTGAAGAGTCGATAGGTGACTCTATAGAACATGATTCTTTTGATGCTTTTGATGACGGTTTTTAATGTCCAAAATTTTAAAGGCTTTTAGCCAATATCGAATAGAAATTACCTATTCGATTATCGCATTTAGTGGCTCAGCTATATTGTGTTTACAGTTCCAATCCACTGAAAACTTCGCTTGGTTTATCGCTCTAAGTTTTTTTTGCACTAGAATGATAACAGGTATCTATAACTACGAATATTATCGAAAAAGTAACACCCCAAGCATGAAGGTCATGCTTAAGCATCTCCTTATTAAATTTGTATAACCCTTGTTTATTTGTCCTAAACGCAAAGCGCTCTGAGTTAATCAGGGTGCTTTTTAGTTTTATATGTATGTAAGTTACTGACCAGCCAGCCTTTAAGCTAGTTAAAATATTTTAATTCGACAAATATCAACGTATAAATTATGAAATATAAGATATCGGGTTTGGGTTTGTGGGTACCATCACTTAAGCTGATTTTGAGTCACAGATTGAGAATAATAACTACAATTTGAAGCAAAGTAGGGCACAAAAATTGATATTTTTTGATTAGAGCTTAACTTTAAATTTAGAGTAAGAGTATTTTCAGTTAGTGCCAGAGTAGGTCGGATAAGCTAAGAGCCATCAGGCGGAGAAAAACACTTTATCAATTATTATTTTATCGAGTGGCTGGAGAGTGCCATAAGCGGACACTCATAACCTTAGTCACTTGTTAAGTGTTCTTTTCTGGGGCGAAGGTAAATATTATATTTTGTACTACTTTCTTGTCTGCTTCACTTAGGTACGAAATATCAAACGGTTCCGAAGATTTAATGGCTTTTAACGCTTCTTTTTCTAGCTCTTTTTGGCCCGTAGAACGCACGATTTTAGAAAACTTTAGATAACCATTATCATCAATATTTATATGCACTTGCACTTTGTGACCGAAACAAGTTTCGCAAACAAATAAATGTGATTCAATTAGGCTCTTATTCTTACTGACCCACTTTGGAACATCAGATTTTTCATTAAAATCTGCAGCCTTTCTAGTTGAAATTTTTTCTCCAGGTAATTCATGCTGAATAGTTGAAGTGCAGCCCACCATGAGCAAAACAAGATAAAGTTTGACTAGATATTTCATAATTTCCTAGAGCATATAGGATGTTTATAGCGAGCGAATCGCACGTTCTTCTACCACAGCGTCGCTCGTTTATCTTAATTACCCACTTGTAACAAACTTCTTAACTATTTGCCAGCACTACCAAAATACAGTAGTTCTGGTTTTTACTTCAGGACAAAAACGAGCGATTCGGTCGTTTTCTTGACTATGCAGGCAATATATATTTTGACGAAATTGAAAAGTAACTGCTAACGACCGCTTATCGCTCTAAGCGGACTAGAAAAATTTCACAAAATTTATTAATTAAATTTATAAATTCTTAAACACTAGGATGATTAAAAATTTATTGCCAAAAGAATTCTGGAATCAAATTTAGATTAGATCTATTTAATAAAATTAGAGGGCTAGTGCTTTTTTAAATCATGCAATTGATAAAAAACTTTAGTCTCGTTGTAACTTCAAGATACCTTAGAGAAGCCAGAGCAAATTGATGGCATTTTAAGTTCAGGCAGAACCAGACTCAACTACTGAATCTGGTTCGTGCTATAAATAAGCTCGTCATCATATTTTTAAATTAAAGCTGTTATTTACCTAACAAACATCCAAATACCGGCAGCTATCATAAATAAGTTTTCTGTTAGAGAGATAAACCCTAGTGGTACGTTACTGTCACCGCCTACACACGCACATTTTAACTCTCGTTTATCTATATAGACTGCTTTTATCACTGAAACAGCACCAACCCCACCTATGAATAATGAAATAGGGGCAATAATATAGGCTGGTAACCCGGCTATCATTCCAATGCCAACAAATGCTTCTAAAAATGGGTAAACATAAGCGTACCTGACTACTTTCATAGCGACTAAGTCATAGGTTATAAATGAATTAGTAAAGCTAAATAAGTCTTGAAGCTTTTGTATTGCTAACACTGCCATTGTTAGGGCTACAAACAGTTCAGCGGTTTGCATTGATAATAAGCTATTATCCGATGCAAAACTAAATGCCACACTAAGCAAAAAACTAACCGAAAAAATCGCAATCACGGGCGTGTAAGTTGTACCTTCTTGGGCTGCTTGTGGCTTATTAAAGTAATCACGTAAATCGTCGTAGCCACCTATACGTTTATTATCAATAAATGCTTGAGGTGTAGTTTCTACACTGTGTTGTTTTTTAAATTCATCTGTTTGCTCTCGAGAAGTTAAAAGCTGATCATCAACTGTATATCCCTCTCGCTCTAGTAGGTCTTTTGATTTTAAACCAAACGGACAAATATGCTCATCTGTTGCCATTCTAAAAAGTTGGGCTGATTTACTCATGCTTTACTCCTTATGTTATGCGGTTTATTTATTTATTTGAATTGAAATCTGGAACAGCTCTTAATTGTGCTTGAGCATTGGTTTGTGCAATGCCGTTTTGCTCTATATCTTTTAGGAGCCATTGCATTTCTTTTATTTCTCGCTCTTGGGCTTCAATTATATTTGTAGCAAGCTTTTGAACGCGTTTATCTTTGATTTTTGCCCTGTCACTGGTGAGTATGGCAATTGAATGATGTGGGATCATCGCCGACATCCATGAGCTATCATCAACAGTCACTTGTGAGCGAACTAAAAATAAACTTCCTGCAAATACGGCAACACTAGCAATGAGTACTGTTATATTTTTCTTTTTATCTTTATACATATTGAGCATGAAAAGTAGCATTATCACTGCCATCGTGGCTCCCATATAAAGCGCCATATAAGTACGAGTTTCACTAAAATAAACATGACTAAGTTGGTAGGTGTTCAAATACATCAATACAAACATGGTTATTGTGGATGTTGCTATCATTAAAAAAAATTTTGAATAGTGTGACATTGTATTGCTCCTTAAAAGTTTTGTATTTTGTTTTTACATGTGAGTAATTTTTACACTATCAAGCTCACAAATCAGTGTTTCCTGTTGTGTAAAATGGGTATTTAATAATTAACTCAAGAATTATGCCGTTAGGCTAAAATTGCTCGCTGGATTTACTTATGTATCTGTAGGTTTCTTCATTTGAGTTGTCAGTGAGTAGTTCAATATTATATTTGTGAAATATACCCTCCATTTCCATTCCGGGAGTGCCAATAGGCATGGCTGGTACACTTAAGCCTGTAATGTGCGGAGCGTGTTGCCCAGATAAAAACTGTTTTATATGTTTAACGGGAACATGACCTTCAAATACAAATCCATCGGCTGACACGGCTGTATGGCATGAGCGCATATTAGGTTTTATTTGATACTGAGATTTAATCGACCCCATGTCATTAACGTTAATTGCTTTTGTTTGAATATTGTTTTCACTCAAATGAGCAATCCACTTATTACAACATCCACAATTTTTACTTTTATAAACGGTAAGCTCAATTTCAGGTTTTTCTGAATTTTCATAGATTATTGATGTTTTATGCTGTTTTTCGATACTCATTGCCGAAAATGACATAGTTAATGATAAAAAAAACGCTGAGGTAATGTAGATTACTCGCATTGTTAACTCCTTAATTAGACCAGTGAATATGAGTGATTTTCCAACCTTTATCGGTGTTTTTTAATGTGATTGATTCCATTCCCGTAGACTTAATATCTTTCCCTTTATACTTTCCTTGAGTTTTACTTCTTGAAATTGAGTAAGCTATGTCTCCATTTGTGTGAACTTGATGCTCTAGCAGTTCACTATCAACTGCACTTAAGAATTTCATATCCGCTATCATATGATGGTTCGCGTATACATCTGCAGAACGCTCAACAATTCCGCCTTCAAAAATGACGACATCGTCGGCCAGTAATTTACGGGCACCTTTGGCATCGCCTTGTTTTAGGGATGCATGAAATAAGCTAACTGCCTTTGCAGCTTCGCTATCAACATTAACAAAGACCCAGCCTTTTTTTGTGTGCTCTTCATGGGTGTGTGCGTTCACAGCAAAAGAACTAACAGCGCTAAAAATTAGTAGCAATAAAATTTTTAAATTAGAGGATTTAATTAACATACATTTTCCTTTTTTATTAATCGTTAAATAGGCGGACCAACAAGTGTTGTAAATACACTTGTTGTAATAAGTACAAATAGGGCAATTAATATTTCAACAGTGATCGAGCGTTTTAATATACTTATATGGTGTTGTTGAGTGATTTGCGGGACTAAAAAAAGCTTATGCCATGCACCTAGTAACAGCATCGCGCTGACGAGTAACAGCTTTAATAAAATTAGTTGCCCATAATTTGATGTAAACAATGCAGAAAATGACTCTAGGTACTGCAGGAGCAGAGTTAAGCCCGAAATAAGTAGTACAAATACAATAACAATAGCGAGTTGACCAAAGTAATGCATTAACCGCTTTACTTCACTGGTAGGTAGTAAAGTGCAGCTTTTGTAAAGCGGCCACAATGACCCTAACCAGCTCGCAATGGCAATAAGGTGAAAGGTTAAAATACTTTTCACTAACCCATTTTCATTTGCACTGTGCCCAGTAAAAGTGAAGCTATAAGCGATAAACCCAAGCATGATTAGTATAACGGCAACGTTTTTATAACCTGCTACGTTATCATCTGATTCCACACTCCACATACATGCGCTAATTAGAGCAATAATAAGCGCTGGTATTCTAAACGTTGCTTGGTCACCTATGACTGATTGCCAAACAATTTCAAGCATAAAGGGGTCAAACATTCCCATAAAGCCTGATTCAGCCATTGCTCCAGCTTCTATTGGTACTTGTAAAAGTGCAGCAATACTACCTGTAACTACACACGTAATTTGCCAACGTTTTAAGAACTGATAAAAGCTAATTAAGTGATGCCCTGCAACATTGCTGTTGCCACACATAAAGCGCATTAATAAAGTGCCCGCAAGCCCTGAAATTGCGATATAGCTTGCTAGTTTTAATAATAGTAAGAGTACTGACCATTCACTTAATTGCATTATGTTGCTACTTAATGATTATGTTTGCTGTGGGTATTAGATTGTACTTGCATCATCTTATGCGATTCACTTTTGTGTACCATAAATCTAAACGTGTCGGTCATTTTATGTCCATCACCACCCAGTGCTGTCCATTTAACCGTGTAAGTGCCTTGGACTAAGCTCGGCAATGACCAACTAAAGTCTGTGCTTGGGGTAGAGCTTGGTTTGAAATCAAAGTTTATTGATTTATTTTTTTCATCTTTGATGATGACTTTTGCTAGCCTTACTTCACCACCAAAAGTTAACGAAAGTTGCTCTGGGCTTTTCATTAACATGGCTTCTTGCGCAGGTGTTGATTGCTTGAGTGATATATGCGCTGATGCGGAAAATGTAAGTACTAAACCTAAAATAGCTACTGCAGAATTAAAAAACTTCATAATTACCTCTTATTTAAAATGATTAAAACCAAAATTTAATACCCGTAACAAATGCGGTGTTGTTGCTACTTTGTCCACTTGATGTGGCATAGTCGGCGGTATTGCCAAATTTATTGCTCCATTCAACGCCAATATAGGGCGCAAACTGGCGTGTAAATTCATAACGAACCCTAAAGCCAATCGCGCTGCTTGATAGGCCACTTCCAAGTTCGTTTTGTTTATCGTTTTTGCCATAAAGTGTAATTTCGGCTCGCGGTTGTATAATTAGCTTTTGCGTGAGTAATAGTTCGTACTCTGCCTCTAACGTAAATGCGGTATTGCCTCGCTCACCTACGTATGCTGTCATATCAAGTTCAAACCAATAAGGGGCTAAACCTTGTAAGCCAAAAGCCAACCATTGCCGATTTTCACCTTCTTTATTGTAATCAAGACGAACACCTGCTTGAGTATCCCAATATGCTGATACGGCGTGACCCCATAAAATATCGGTTTGGTTTTCTTCAATACTTCCTTCGCTGAAATCACCCTCGGTTTTAATTACCAATCGATCAAAGGTAGTGCCGTACCATGCTTGTAAGTCAAATACACCTGCGTTTGCTTGCTCGTTATATTCAAGACGATCGCCTAGTAATGCGTAAAATGGATGCTCATCAGCGAGTGTTAATCGCTCATTGCCCTCAAGCGCATATGGGCCTTCTGTTAAAGTTGTTCCCGCAGAGTAAGCATGGGGGTCTCTTGCATCTTTAGGTGCACTTCCTCCTTGTGGTTGCATCTTAGCGCTATTCATTTGTGCCATTTCACTTTGCGCTAATAAAGGGAAACTAATTAATGAAGCCCCTGTTAACATTAATAAACCTAATGATTTAGATAGTTTTAATTGTTTCATGATACGACTACCTCTCTAAACATACCGGCATCCATATGGAATAATAAATGGCAATGCCAAGCCCAGCGACCTACATCGTGAGGGGTGGTTAAAAAGCTGATTCTTTGTGCGGGTTGAACAGGTATCGTATGACGTCGCACTTGCACATCACCTTGCTCGTTTTCTAAATCACTCCACATACCATGCAAATGCATAGGGTGCGTCATCATGGTATCGTTTTGTAAAATAACTCTTAAACGTTGGTTATGCTTCATATGCACTGGCGTGCTTTTACCAAATTCTAAGCCATCAAATGACCAGCTATAACGCTCCATGTTTCCGGTTAAATGCAGCTCAATTTCAGCTTCTGGCTCTTGCTGGTTAGTGATCCCTTCAAGTGAGTGTAAATCTGCAAGTGTTAAAACACGACGACCATTTTTACGTAAACCAATACCAGGATCATCAAGATTTGTTCTAGGCATATCAACGCGCATATCAACTGAAGCTCCATACTCCGTTTTTGCATGACGCACTTTAGAGCTGGCAACCGCTAATGGGTTTTCAGACATACCATGTTTGCTATGATCCATCGCCATTGCACCGTGGCCCATAGCGCTATGATCCATTTCTTTAGAGTTCATACCTGACATGCCTGCCATACCAGCCATTGCAGAGTGCTCACCGCCGTGGGTCATATTGCCCATCATATCGGTCATCGTTAACCATTCAACAGGGTCAAGTGCAGGTACTGGCGCATCAATATTAGGCGAGCTTGATAAAGTTCCTTTTGCGTAACCAGAGCGATCCATACTTTGAGCAAAAATCGTATAGGCATCATTTTTAGGCTCAACAATTACGTCGTAGGTTTCACCAGGGCCGAATCTAAATTCATCAACTGTCACTGGTTCAACGTTTTGCCCATCTGCTTGTACAACCGTTAGTTTTAACTCGGGGATACGCACGTCAAAAAAGCTATTACTAGAGCCATTAATAAACCTTAACCTAAGCTTTTCACCGACTTTAAATAATCCACGCCAGTTTGCCATTGGAGTACTACCGTTCATTAAAAAAGTCATTGCTGATGCAGATAAATCAGCTAAATCTGTAGGATTCATTCGCATCTGATTCCACATTTTTCGGCGCTGTAGAGCATTTGAAATACTGCTGCTTGAAACGTCATCGAAAAACTCTGGGACAGTGGGTTGATTGAAATTAAATACATCACTCTGTACTTTTAATTTACGGAACAGCGCCATTGGGTCATCATCAGTCCAATCAGATAATTGAATAACATGCTCGTTATCTGCACTAATAATATCGTTTTCTCGCGGTTCAATAATTAATGCACCGTACATGCCTGTCATTTCTTGAAAGCCACTATGTGAGTGATACCAATATGTACCGCTTTGTTGCAGTTTAAATTTATAAACAAAGGTTTCGCCCGGCATAATGCCTTTAAAGCTGATACCTGGTACGCCATCCATTTGATACGGTAAAATAATGCCATGCCAATGAATTGAACTCGGTACTGATAACTTATTTGTTACTCTAATAGTAACGTCATCGCCTTCTTTGAGGCGCAAGGTAGGAGCGGGTATAGATCCATTGATAGTTGTCGCCATACGTACTACGCCAGTAAAGTTAACCGGCGATTCATCTATAACCAGATCAATTACTTCGCCGCTAAGTTCGGGCACAGTGCCTGTTATTGTTCCTGCTACTAAAGATGATGCAGCATGTAATACACTCGGAAAAGCAGCAAGTACACCTCCTGCAATTAAGCCTTGAACAAATCGTCTTCGTGGTGTGCTAACCTGTTGTGATGACTTTTTAAACCCCATTTCCTTACTCCTTCATAGCAGAATATGTATTGAGTATAGAAAATAGACCTGTCTTCAACATGACGCGAACATTACAAAGTTGTAATCTTGGTGTCATGTTGCTGTAGTGACAGATACTGCATAATATTTGCAGAGGTAGTTGTTAGGACTTTAATGAAGGAATTGTATGCGCTTATTAGTTGTTGAAGATGAAGCAAAAACGGGAGATTATTTAAAACAGGGACTAAGTGAAGCTGGTTTTCAGGTTTCTTTGGCGCGCAATGGTCTTGACGGTCATCACCTAGCAATGACCGAATTATTTGATGTAATAATACTTGATGTCATGTTACCTGACGTATCCGGTTGGAAAATTTTACAGTCGCTACGTGAAGCAGATAACAAAACCCCAGTACTATTTTTATCTGCTCGCGATAGCATAGACGATAGAGTAAAGGGGCTCGAACTTGGTGCTGATGACTATTTAATAAAGCCTTTTGCTTTTGCTGAAGTTTTAGCAAGAGTACGCACTCTTATTCGCCGTGGTGCAGTACAAACAGTTGACGATATACTGATCGTTGCTGATTTAGAAATGGATATTCCAAAGCGAAAAATACAACGTGCAGGCAAGCGTATTTTATTGAGTAATAAAGAGTTTAGCTTACTTGAACTATTGTTACGGCGCGAAGGTGAAGTACTGCCACGTTCGTTAATTGCTTCTCAAGTATGGGATATGAATTTTGATAGCGACACCAATGTGATTGATGTTGCCATTCGTAGGCTAAGAGCAAAAGTTGATGATGACTTTACTATTAAATTAATTCATACAGTTCGCGGTATGGGCTATAAATTAGAGGTTGAAACTGATGGCTATTAAGTCACGGCCTTTATCACTTACGATGCGTGTTGTGTTGTTTGTGGCTGTAACCGTTATTGCGTGCTTAACTTTAGTTGCCACCTTAATAAATAGTTCGATAAAACATCATTTTTTCCAGCAAGATAGTAGTGAACTGCATGTTATTAATCAATCTATTGAATTAGTTTTAAGACAACACTATAAATCAAACCTGAAATTTAAAAATGAATTATCTAACGCTGTAGCGGGTCATCACGGTGTTTACTATCAGGTAAATACCGCAAAAGGAGATCTCATTTTTCAAAGCTCTGAACGAGATTTTAGTGATTTTGTAATGAGTGCTAAGGCTTCAACTGGCTTTAACCGTAACAACATTACCTCATGGCAAAATGATACCCACACCTACCGAGCTCTGGTGAGTAATTTAAGTACTGAGCAACAGCAATACAAAATTACTACAGCGATAGACATGAGCTTTCATTTACACTTTCTCAATCAATTTCAACAAAGCCTTTGGGCCATTATGTTTGGCTCAGCGGTACTCATTTCATTGGTGGCTTGGTTTGCTGTACATCAAGGATTAAACCCTTTACGAGGTTTAAGTCAGAAAATACACGATATCCAAACTAATAAAATGGATGTAAGGCTCGATGAAAATAAAGTGCCTATTGAGCTTGTTAATATGGTGCAGTCGTTTAACTCAATGCTCGACAGGCTCCAGGGTGAATTTATTCGCTTATCAAATTTTTCTAGTGATATTGCTCATGAACTACGAACTCCACTAACGAATATAATTACTCAAACACAGGTTGGATTATCTAAAAAAAGGCAGTTGGAAGAGTATCAAGAATTATTATTTTCTAACTTAGAAGAACTCGAGCGATTAACGAAAATGGTTAGTGATATGCTTTGGCTCGCCAAAACTCAAAACGGGCTAATTAAACCAGTTCAAAACACTCTAAAAAGCCATGATGAAATTGAAGTGTTATTTGAGTATTTTGACGCTTTGGCTGAAGACTCATTGATTGCATTTAATAAAAAAGGTCAAAACCTTTGTTTTTATTGTGACAAATTACACTTTCGTCAATTATTATCAAACTTACTATCCAATGCAATTAGGTACGCTCCAAAAGGCTCATCAATCACTGTAAACAGTGAAATGACCACCGCTGAAAAAATATGCATTTCAGTGATTAATACAGGGGAGAGAATACCTTCTGAGCATTTACCTTATTTATTTGACCGCTTTTATCGACCTGATAAGTCGCGGCAACGACACAGTGACGGAGCAGGTTTAGGGCTTGCAATAGTTAAAGCTCTAGCGCAAGCAAACGGTGGAGATATAGAGGTCAGTTCAAATAATCAAACTACCAGCTTTAAAGTTTATTTAAATTTAGTTAAAAGCTAATTATTAAAACCAATAACTCAATGTTTGCTTGTAGCTCTTTGGCGAAGTTCAGCTAAGTGCCAGTTGCAGACGTTCGATAATGAGATTCATGAGCCAAAATTTGCTCTTATTCTCTCTTAGGGATTTTCTAATTAATTAGCTTTCACGCGTTGTTTACGGCATCTGCAACTTTTTCTGCAATTTCATATACCGTATTAGTTGCTGAATTAAGAGCAAACTTATCCACAAGCGTAGGACTCAACTTCATAATCTCATCTTTACTAATATTATGCCAAATAGGAAGAATGACTTTTTCACCCTCCATCTCTTTTGCGACTAATCCATTTAGTTCATATTGTGTCCAGTTTTTTTCGAAAAAACTTTTAGATAAAATAATTAAACCAAACCTAGATTGAGAAAGGCCTTTATCAATGGACTTCCTTAAACTATCACCAATTCTTAGTGCGTATTCATCATACCAAACTGAAACTCCCTGTTTTATGAGCTCATCTGCTAATGATTTCACAAAATCAGCTTTATCTTCAGAGGCGTGTGAAATAAATAAGTCGCTTGCTTTACCATCTTGCTTAGTTAAATCCTTAGCAAAACTGATCGGCATATTTTTTAATTGAGACAATATGTTTCCCTGAATTTTTAATTCTTCATTTAATGATTGATTAAGTGCAATATTCTTTCTTTTTTGAACTTTACCACCAAATTTTTCTTTATTTCGCTCAGCTAACTTTCTGGTTTTTTGAGCTATTTTTGACTTAACTTGTCGTCTAGCTTTAATAACAGACTTTTCTTTACTTTTTAAGGCCTTCCTTAATTTATGTATATCGTCATAAGGATCTGCATTTTTTAATTTTTTTACTGCCCACTCGAACTCTATCTCTCTAGTAATTACATTTTGTTCAAGTTTTCGTATTTCTGCATCTAGAAAGTTAACACCTTTATATTTGGGATGTTTCAAATTTATTCCTTAAATGCTTAACATTTCTTAGTGTTCGAAGGGCACATCTGAGCGGATGTAAAGCTCGCCTTTATAATCTATATAGTTTTAACAAATAACTTTAGATATTACTATCACAGTTTTCCATTGTATTTAACCAACCTCAATGGCCGGTAATCGCTCTTTTGAGGCATTCGCCTCAACACGTTTTGGGGCAGAAACGAGTTACGCTTTAATGCCCGCTCATGGCACTTAGGCGAACTTCGGCAAAGAGCGATAAGCAGACATTGAGATTGGCTAAATATCGTTGTTAATAGATTGGTTAAACTGCTCTTTGCGCATATATTCATGAAAATAAGCGACGCGCGCATATTGCTCTATTTATCTTTTCTTTAAAGTTTTAGAAAACTTAATGATAGTAATACCTTAGGTTATTTGCTAAAACTATATAAAGTAGTGAATGGGCTTTGTATCGGCAGAAATACGCATGATGAGCGCACTATTAAATTGTTATATTAACCCTGTATTTAGGGGGGAATCATCATCTAGAGACAAAAGGAAGTGTATGAGGAATCAAATTCAAAATGAGAACTTTGTAATTACTGCGTTTGATGAATATATTAAGTCAAATTACTTTAGTGGGGTGGTTAGCCCTGGTGAGTTTTATGAGTTTTGTAGAAATACGGAACGTGCAGAAATCAATGAAAGTTTAATTAATCGTTTACCAATTTCTATAAAAACGACCGCTAAAGAACTAAACTTGAAGTTTAATGAATGTAAACCCAAAAGCGGTACTAAAGATAACCGTTCGAACTTGCTCCAAAAAGCTTTCAAAATAATTGATTCAAATCAGTTAAAAATTGGAAGTAGCTTAGCAAAATTTTTTCCGAATGATGGAGACAATAAAAAATTACTTAGGTATGTTGATCTTCTCTCAGTTTATAAATTGCATGAAAAAAAGATAACTCCATCTGATATTCCTAATTGGCCAAGAAATAAAGGTAAAGAAATATTAGAAGAGTTCTCTAATTGCGATATTGATAGTTTTCAAGACTATTTAGCTAAACTTAAAAAACCTAGTGGATTACTCAACCTAAAGACTACGAAGAGTACTAAAAAAGGAGTTGTTTATGCAAAAGAAACTAAATACTCTGCAAATAGATCTGGATATATCGTTGTTAAATTAGGACTGACTGAAAAAAAAGATCCAACTCGTGCCATCACAGCCGAGGATATCAAGTTAGGTCATGAGTGCCGTGTTTTTGGTACAAATGATATCCAAAGCGCAGAGAATAAAGCTTTGTCACAAATGCAATCAGATCCGCTATGTATTCCTTTTAATTTACCAAATCGTTCTCCACGCTCACGGAATCAAGAGTATTATGAAATACCTTTATCCCACTTCAATTGTTTTGCCAATTATGTAAAAGATGCTGCTACATATTATATGAAATGAATTTCACACACATAATTTCAATGACGCTTTTATAAACATCACATCCCTAAAAGATAGGGATGATAAATATTTTTAATCAAATTCGAGTATGGAATCAAAATAAATGGATCGCATTACTAAAAAATTATTACAAGACTTTCTACGAGGACAGGAATTAAAAGAGACTAATGAACCTGATGACTTTGAAATTTTTTGTAATTATGTTGCACTATCGAATGAATATAATAAAACATTTGATAGTAAAACCATTACCGTCGGCGCAGGTGCAGATACAGGAATTGATGGATTAGCAATTATTGTTAACGGCCACCTTGTAGAAGATACTGATGAAATTGACGATCTATTATCCAGCAACGGCTATTTAGACGTAACCTACTTATTTGTTCAAGCTAAAACATCAAGCAAATTTGATACTAAAGAAATGCATGCTTTTTATTTCGGGGTAAATGATTTTTTCTCTGAAAACCCTAAGTTACCTAGAAATATAGATATAATTAAAGCTGCTGAAATTTCAGATTATTTACTTGATTATGCATCTGACTTTAAAGAAAACCCTAAATGTAGGACTTACTATGTAACTACAGGGGTTGTTAACGAAGACGCTAATATTTCTGCTGTTGTTGATTCAGCTAAAGAAGATTTAAGAAGTTATAATTTGTTTGAATCTATTGAGCTTAATGTCTTAGGCGCTAATGAATTAGGTAAGCTTTATCGAAAAACAAAGGACCCTGTTAGCTCAAGGTTCTCTTTTCCTAATAAAGTAACATTGCCGGAAGTAGACGGTATTGATGAATCATTCTATGGGGTAATTCCTTTTGCTGAATTTGAAAAAATATTAGTTGATGAAAATGGTAATATTCGCAGTGTTTTTGATGATAATGTTCGAGATTTTCAAGGCGCTAATAATATTGTTAACACTAATATTCAAGAAACAATTCAAGGTGATTCACCAAACCTATTCAGTGTATTAAATAACGGAATAACAATAGTTGCGGATTCAATAAAATCATCAGGTAATACAATCACAATTATTGACTATCAAATTGTAAATGGCTGCCAAACTAGTAATGTTTTATATGAAAATAGAAGTAATCCATCAGTTGGTGAAATATTCATACCGCTCAGGCTTATAGGTACTAAAAATGAGGATATAAAATCCAAAATTACAGTATCAACAAACAATCAAACAGCCATTAAGAAAGAGCAATTATCTGCAATGTCAGATTTTCAAAAAAACTTGCAACATTATTACTCTGCAATTGATGGAGATGGAAAGTTATACTATGAAAGACGGGCTAAGGAATTTAACTCTGATCGAAATGTGATTAAAAGAAAAGTAATTACAATACCAATACAGCTTAAGTCATTCTCTTCAATGTTTAATAAAAACCCTCATATGGTCACAACATACTTTGGTAACTTAGTAAAAAGTATGGGTAAATCTGGTAGTGGTATTTTCGAAGAAGATCATCAGTTTGCACCATATTATCTAGCAGGTCTTGCATATTACCGATTAGATTCCTTATTCAATTCAGGAGAAATAGATAAAAAATATCGAAAGGTTAAATTTTATTTAACCATGTTAGTACCAATGTTGGCTTCTAGTGATAATTTCCCCCCTTTAAATAGTCAGAAAAAAGTTGAGAAATATTGTAATCCTATTATTGATAAATTAAATAATTATGATGATTATAAAAACTTATTTACAGCGGCTGTTTCAATTATTGAGAGATCTGGTGCTCCTATTGAAGATAAACAAGCTTTGAAGTCCAAAGCAATGACTGAGCAAATTTTAAATGCGTATGCAGGCGAGAAAATATAATAAGGCATTTAAACAAAGATAAAACTGTGGGTTATTTTTAGCTTTGCTACATATCTGAACCTGCAGTTTTAGTCCGCTTAGTGCTGCGTTATGTTTCAAGGAGAGAGCATTGAATTTAAGTGATGAATCTAGGTAGTATCTAATTCAAATGGGCATAGAACCTGATTTGTATCAGGCCGACTTGTCATCACGCTTCCATGATGGTGTTAATTTAATAGATACATTGATAGTCAGCTTTGGGGGAAAGCATCAAGTAGTTTTGAAGCTGAAGATTTTAATTCGCACTTCAGACAACACGGGACCTCAGATGACAGTGAAATATATAACCACGCCTATGTCATCTTTAATTACATCAGGATGTTCAAAGATGGCGGCCGTTTCGGGCTTTTCAAGGGCAGGCAAGCTGAATGGCAAGGCCCGATTGTAACGCTCCGTCCAGAGGATGTTTCAGAGTCAGACGTAGAGGTATTGACTGAAGGTATGTCAATTTACCGCGGTATGTCTGAAGCTGAACTCAATAGTGGTCAGTTTGGACAATCTTGGACAACTAATCTTGATGTAGCCAAAAGGTTTGCCCAAGAAACCTACAGTGACATGCTGCAAGGTATCGTGGTTAGAACTTGTTTGGACAAAAAAAATGCGATATATCACTCTAAGGCTGACTTTGAATTAGAGGTGATATTGGCACCGCAGACTGTAGTGTCTGCGGATAGAATTGAAACATAACAAGTACATTAGCTCCCTTTAGTCGCGCGGTTTATGTAGGTATTACCAATGACTGCTTATGGCACTGAGCCGAACTTCGGCAAAGAGCGAAAAGCAGACATTGACCGTTAATCGTTTCAACGACGGCAATTAGCCATACGTTGCATGTTTGCTCCCTTACTGGTTTTACGATATCCAAAACCGACATAACGACCATTAAGCAAATACCAAAGTAAAATAGGTATGTGCTTCAATCATATAGCCAAAGAGGATAAAGCGTTAATAGCACTGCTACAGGCCCTAGAATGCTGAAGACAGCTCTGGTATGGTTTTTATTTTTGTGCCAGTTGTATAAGTTTACCAATAGTTCCAAAGATGCAAAAATAGGTAAAAGCGTATTTACAGCTATTCCTTCGAAGTGAGAGAAGAAGCCTAGTCCTAATGCCGATGCAAGTGACCTTAATGCAGGGAAGCAGGCCGTGCCGCTAGCCAAACGCCACTAGAGCCTACTCTGTCTAATATTTTATTTATCATTTGAAAGTCTATTGGTTGATATTACCATCATTCTAAACTCCGTATATAAGTACGGAGTCAATCATTTTAATGAATCAATTATGGGGCAATGTGTTGGATCTTCGTTTTGCATACAGGTATTTGTCATATCCACAATTACTTTCTCTAAACGTTGAAGGTCATTAATTTTGTCTCGAATGATTGCTAACTTTTGTCGGCTTAATAGCTCAACTTGAGTGCAGTTGCTGTCCATAGACATTAGCGATTTTATTTCTCTTAACGTAAAGCCGAGCGCTTTGGCTTTTGTGATAAACCTAAGTTGTCCTGCTATTGTTTCGTCATATTGTCTATAACCAGATATTGGTTTTTCAGGTTGTGTAATCAGCCCTTCTCGTTCATAAAAACGAATGGTTTCTACATTTAAATTTAATGATTGTGCTAATTTGCCAATGGTTTACATTATTGCCTTTGTGAATACTACTAATCTAAAGTTATATTTAGTTTAGCTATCCAATGATTTGATGATGCCGCACGCTTCAATTGTATTGTCTGAACCACAAGCACTTGCCATCTGTTGTAATTCAGCTTTAAGCGCCCTTAATTCTTTCATACGTTTATTCACTAGTGCAAGTTGCTGATCAATTAATGCATTAACGCTAGAGCAGCTTTCTTCTGGCTTATTTTTTAATTCGATAAGACGTTTAATATCATTGAGTGATATATCTAGGCTGCGACAATGCTTTACGAATTCCAATTGTTTAAGTGCTTTACTATCATACAGCCTGAAATTACCTTCTGAACGGTTTGGATTTAACAGTAATCCTTCTCTTTCATAATATCTAATCGTTTGTATTGAACAGCCCGATTTTTTTGACAATTCGCCTATTTTCATCAATTTCCCCCAGACATTTGACTCTATAGTTACTATAGGATCTATAGTATAGGTATGCAACGAAAGGGATATATAAAAATGACTGAGAAATATTTAAACAATACGAATATCGTTAATTTTGAACACAAAGATATCCAATCCCTGATCGATCAACGAGGGTGGAAAAATTTGGATAATTTCAACAAAATTGGTGCCGCTTATCAGTTTGTAAAAGATGAAATAATGTTTGGCTATAACAAGAGTGATGATATTTCAGCAAGCGATGTGCTAGCAGATGGTTATGGACAATGTAATACTAAGGGTAATCTGTTAATGGCACTATTGCGTGGACTAGGTATCCAGTGTCGTTTCCAAGGTTTTACCATTGATCAGCAACTATAAAAAGGTGCTATCCTAAGCTTGTATTTTGGTTAGCACCTAAATACATCATTCATAGTTGGGTAGAAGTTTACTTTGAAGGGCGTTGGATAAACTTAGAGGGCTTTATATTGGATGAGCAATACTTAAGCTCACTACAGCAGAAATTTAGCCAAGCAAAAGATGAGTTTTGTGGTTATGGTGTTGCAACAAAGTGCTTATCTTCACCCGGTACGGATTGGCGTGGAGAGGATACCTATATTCAAAAAGAAGGTATTCATGACGACTTTGGGCTTTATGATTCACCAGATAAGTTCTATCTCGAAAAAGGTACTAATCTATCAGGTGTAAAACGTTGGTTGTATCAACGAGTGATCCGACATTTGATTAATATGAATGTATCAAAAATAAGAAATAAAAAAGTACTGGAGGTACAAAATGCACAACCATAGTCACAGTCATCAGCATGGTAAAGACGACCGGATTGGTTGGGCATTTTTCCTTAATGTGATATTTACCATTATCGAATTTATAGGTGGTTGGCTCACAAACAGTACGGCGATAATGGCGGATGCCGTTCACGATCTTGGTGATAGTCTTTCAATAGGTTTTGCGTGGATTTTAAGTCGTTTTTCAGATAAAGAAGCATCAGACAAATTCAGCTATGGTTATCGCCGACTTACACTTTTTGGTGCATTGGTAAATAGTATTGTTTTGATTATCGGCTCTATTTGGGTTTTATTTGAAGCAATACCTAAGCTGTCCAATCCTGAAATGCCTGTAGTTGAGGGGATGTTAGGGCTAGCCATACTCGGTGTTGCCGTAAATGGTTATGCGGTATTCAAATTAAAAGCGGGTGAAACACTAAATGAAAAAGTGCTGACATGGCACCTACTTGAAGATGTACTCGGTTGGGTTGCCGTTCTTATAGTCTCTATTGTATTGTTGTTCGTTGAACTGCCGATATTAGATCCTCTATTATCAATAGGGTTTACGCTGTTTATCTTATTTAACGTTTTCAAAAATCTTAAATCAACATTGGTGCTTTTTCTTCAAGCTGCACCCGATAAAGAGACCCAAGAGCGTATTAAGCAGTCATTAATTGAATTTCCTGAAGTAAATGGTATACACCATATGCATTTTTGGTCACTGGATGGTGAAAGTCACGTTTTAACAGCGCACCTTGAGCTGAGTGACAACTTTGACGTTAAAGAATTAATTAAGCTTAAACAAGAGGTTGCAGCTAAATTATCTTCCTATCATTTATCGCATACGACGATAGAGTTTGAGTTTTTAAATGAAAATTGTAGGGATGAAGCAGAGTAAGTTTTATCAATAAAATTTTGGAGCATACAATATAAAAAGCAGCTTAATTAGGCATAACTTAGTAATTAAGCTGCTTTTTTGCTTTTAGATTTCGTCGGATTGCTGTTTGTTACTCTCAGCGCCATGCGCCCATTGATATAAAATAGGCAATACAAACAAAGTTAAAATGGTAGAAGATACAATACCGCCGATAACAACTGTTGCTAGTGGTCGTTGTACTTCTGCACCAATTCCAGTGTTTAACGCCATTGGAATAAAACCTAAACTTGCGACCAGTGCCGTCATTAAAATAGGTCTTAAACGAATGATGGCACCTTCAATGATCGCTACGTATAGGTCGCCTTTTTCATGCCAAAGATCTCGAATAAAAGCCAACATAACCAAGCCATTTAATACTGCGACACCTGACAATGCAATGAAGCCGACACCTGCCGAAATTGATAAGGGCATGTCTCTTAAATAAAGTGAAAATACGCCCCCTGTTAATGCTAAAGGCACGCCACTGAAAATGATTAATGCATCTTTTAATGAACCAAATGCTATAATCAAAATACCTAGGATAACAACCAATGTTATCGGTACAACTAGGCTTAATCGCTTACTTGCTGATTCTAGTTGTTCAAACGTTCCACCATAATCAAGCCAGTATCCTGCTGGAATTTCTCCTTCCTGATTAATTTTAGCTTTAACTTCTTTTACAAAACCGCCTAAATCTCTACCACGAACATTGACGGTAACCACAACTCTTCTTTTTCCGTTCTCTCGGCTAATCTGCGCGGGTAAAGACTCTGATTTAAGCTCTGCAACTTCTTCAATTGGCACATAGTTACCATTCTCAAGTGGAAGCGGCAGATGCTTCAAGCTATCGATATCCGTTCTTATTTGCTCTGGTAGGCGAACAACTAACTCAAACCGTCTGTCACCTTCATAAATGATCCCCGCAGATTCACCGCCAATCGCAGTGGCAACCCAGTCTTGCAATTCGGTAACGTTCAATCCATACCTACCAAGCGCTTCTCGTTTAGGAATTACTGATAAAGATGGAACACCTGTGACCTGTTCTATTCGAGCATCAGCGGCACCATCCACGGTTTTCACAATATTTAGAATATCTTTTGCGGTAAGTAATAACCGATCCAAATCATCACCAAATATTTTGATGCCGACATCAGCTCTAACGCCAGAAATCAATTCATTGAAACGCATTTGAATAGGCTGAGTGAATTCATAGTTGTTGCCTGGAATGTTTTTCAGTACTTTTTCCATTTCTTCAACTAATTCACTTTTTGGTTTTGAAGGTTCGGCCCATTCTTTACGTGGTTTTAAAATAACAAAGATATCAGCAATACTCGGTGGCATTGGGTCGGTTGCTACTTCTGGTGTGCCAATGCGCGAGAATACTTTATCAACTTCAGGAAACGCTTTAATACGTTGCTCAAGTACTTCTTGCATTTCTACTGATTGCTCTAGGCCAGTCGATGGAATTCTTAATGCCTGTAGTGCAATATCACCTTCATTTAATTGAGGAACAAATTCTGTCCCAAGCGTAGTTGCTAACCAAAGGCTATACCCCATTAACAGCGTTGAGAATGAAACAATAATCCAACGAAATTTCATCGCCATTTTTAACAATGGTTCATAAATAGACTTGGTTGAACGAATAACTACACTTTCTTTTTCGCTGATTTTACCTTTCATAAACACAGCTACAGCAGCAGGAACCAGTGTAACTGAAAGGATCATTGCGGAAATTAACGCCATAACGACAGTTGCCGCCATAGGGTGGAACATTTTCCCTTCAACGCCAGTTAGCGTGAAAATGGGGATGTAAACAACAGTGATAATTGCCACACCAAACAAGCTTGGACGTATCACTTCTGAAGTGGCTTCAAAAACGGTATTTAGGCGTTCTCTTAAGTCTTGCCTATGACCGTTGTGTTGGGCCTGTGCTAACCTACGGACAGAGTTTTCAACGATGATTACAGCCCCGTCCACTATCAAGCCAAAGTCCAATGCGCCGAGACTCATTAAATTGGCAGATACTCCTGCTTGCACCATACCTGTGATTGTCATTAACATGGAAATAGGGATAACAGCAGCGGTAATGAGAGCTGCACGTAAATTTCCAAGTAGAATAAATAACACAACAATAACTAAAAGCGCACCTTCAACGAGGTTTTTGGTAACGGTTGCAATCGCTTTATCTACTAACGTTGTTCTGTCGTAAACAGGCTCTGCGGTAATGCCCTTTGGCAGAGATTTTTGTATTTCGCTGAGCTTATGTTCCACTTCTAAAGCAACGGTGCGAGAATTCTCACCAATCAGCATCATGGTTGTACCAAGCACTGTCTCAATGCCATTACGAGTAGCAGCCCCTGTTCTAAGTTCTTTGCCTATAGCAACATTGGCAACATCACTTATTTTTACAGGAATACCATCGTTCTTTTTGATGATGACATTGAGGATTTCATCCATTGTCGCAAGTTGCCCGATGGAGCGCACTAACACTTGTTGTCCGTTTTGCTCAATATAACCCGCGCCACGGTTATCATTATTTTTACGTAATGCATCAGAAACGTCTTCAAAGCTTACCTGATGAAAAAGTAATTTTTCGGGTTTCGGCGTTATATGATACTGCTTGTTATAGCCGCCGATGCTGTTGACCTCAATGACGCCTTTAACTTGAGCCAATTGCGGTTTAATGATCCAGTCTTGTATTTCTCTTAAGGCAATAGCGGTATAAGGCTCTCCATTAGGCATTTTAGCGTCAGGAGAAGCTTGTACGGTATACATAAATATTTCACCAAGCCCTGTGGAAATAGGACCCATCTCTGGCTCTAAGCCAGAGGGAATAACGCCTTTTATCGCAGCTAATCTTGCATTGATTAAGTTGCGTGCGAAATAAATATCGGTTCCCTCTTCAAAGATAACGGTCACCTGGGATAAACCATATCTTGAAAGAGAGCGGGTGTGAGACAGCTTTGGTAGTCCAGCTAATGCGTTTTCTACTGGAAAAGTTACCCTTTGCTCCGCTTCTAAAGGTGAATAACCGGGGGCAGAGGTATTTATTTGTACCTGTACGTTTGTTATATCTGGAACAGCATCAATGGGAAGTTTTTGATAACTCCACATACCAACGCCGATGATTACCATCAGCAAGCTTAATACTAAATAGCGCCTATTTATTGCAAGACGCAAAATTGATTCAATCATATTGCGTCTCCTAATCGTCGTCTTCTACTTCAGATTTCAAGATATCTGCTTTAATCAGATAACTGTTTTTGTTTACATATTCAGCGTCTTTACTGAGGCCATCAATGACCTCGATATAGTTTTTGTCTGAACGACCAAGGACAAGTGGTGCAAACTCGTACTCTTCATTTTCTTTTACAAAGACACCTAATTGTCCACCTAGCTCTTGTATGGCAACTTTCTCGACCGCTAAATCCACCTCAAATTGGTTTATCTTTACGTTGCCTTTTAATAATTGACCTGACGTTAGCTTTAACTCAGTGTTGTTTAATCGTACCCGTGCTAAAACATAAGGCTGATCTTTAGCTGGAATAATATTAGTGATGACTGAACTGAATGCGTGTTCACCTTGCTCAATATCAACATGCTGACCGACTTTGATTTGATTATATTGGCTGGTAAACACCTTAAATTCAGCCCACAAGGTGTCAAATTTGACGATTTCAAACAAGCTAGTGTTTTGCGTGATACCGCCAATATTTCCATTTCGCTGTAAAACAGTCCCAGAAACAGGCGATGTTATTTTATAAGTATTTAAGCTCTCATTAGATTCAATAACGGCTAATAGATCGCCTTTTTTTACCGTATCACCAACAGTGAAGTTTATTGTCTTTATAACGCCGTTATATCTAGCGCTAACTTGAAATAATTGTTCAGCGCCTATCGTCGTAGAGCCGTATACAGGGATAGTTTGGTTCAACGTTTTTGAAGCTAAATAGGCTGTTTCAACACCAACCTTTTTTGCCATGTTATTGTCGATTTTGCTTATGCCTTCTTCGCCTTCATGTTCATCTTCACTAGCGAAAACACTTTGAATGGGTGATAGATACCCAATAAAAATCAATAGTGCGAGTAAATAGTTTTTCATTTTGAATTCCTAAACGATTCAGTTAATCACTGAATCAATAAATTGTTATTAAACTTAAAGTGATGTTTATTTAGAGTGACAGCGCTTCGTTTGTTAGTTTTTCTATCTCTGCGCCATAAATTAGGGCAGCAGATGCCGCGTCAATAAGGGTTCGCCGAGCATTTAACAGCTCTTGTCTAGCCGATACATAATCAAGATATCCATATCGACCTTTTTGATAGGCGTCTTGAGTATCTTCCAGTGCATCTTCAAGCATTGGGATAACCGACTGCTTTAATGAATTAGCTGTTAATATGGCTTGTTTTCTATTGGAGTATGCTCGTAGTAAGTGATTTCTAAATCTTAACTTAGTCGCCTCTTTCTCTATGGCAACTTGGTCACGCTCTGCTAGCGCACTAGCGATTGCGCCAGAATTTCGCTTTTCAGCAAACAAAGGTAAGCTAAAGCCAGCGACCAGTGCCGTATCATTGGCTTCTTGAGAGCGCCTAACACCAACAGACCATTTGATATTGGCCGTTGACTCTGTTTTAGCCAACTGTAACTCGGCCTCTTTTAGTCGCTGCTCACTTGCATAAACTTGAATAGCAGGGTTTTTCTCTAATTTCGCAAAGAGACTACTAAAATCACTATCATTGCCAAACTGAAACAGATCTCCAGTTACTCTAGAGAATGACACTGATGTTTCTCCCCAGTAAGCTGATAAAGAAAGCTTTAGATATTCCAAGCGCTTTTGTTCAGATTGAAGGGTGAGGTTAGCCTGAGCAATAACTGCTTTTGAGCGTTTCACTTCAGCCTCAGGAGTAGCACCTGCGCGGTTACGCTGAGATACAATCTCTAAGGTTTCTTGTGCTAAGCTCAAAGCATTTTCTGCCAATATAACTCTTTGTTGGGCTGCAAGTACTTCCACGTACTTCTCAGTGACTTGAGCCATTAAATTAAGCGCAGAGACTTCTTTTTCAGCAGTGAGTAGTGTTCTTGATTTTGAAACAATTCCAATCCGCGCTGAGCGTTTATCTCCCATTTCGATAACCGAAGATAGAGCGACTGTTAATTCAGCACTGTCGAATGTATTAAATTCACCTGAGCCTGCAAAGTTCTCAGCTTCAAGCTCTAGTTCATAAGCAGGATTTAAACTTGCGATTTGTTCTCGTCCAATTAATGCCGTTTGCTTGAAATCAAATATTTTAAGTTCTGGATTTTGTTTAAGCGTCCACTGAATTGCCTCTTGAAGGTTTAACTGCTTCTCAAAGGCATAAACATTAAATGTAAAAAGTGACAAAGCGAGAAACGCGATATATTTAAGCCGAGGTGTTACACACCTTAAAATTGCTATCTTGCGATGCACACAGGTATTAAGTGCCATGTATACTTTCCTATAAATTTATATGTGATATTTAGGTCATTAACATTTGACCTTTCTTAATTTTCTATAAAATTTAGGCGTATTTAGGTGGGCGGAATGGCACCGAGATATAGCCTTTTAGCTCAGGGGAAACTAAGGCGTAGGTAGGGAAATATTCTATTGCTTGTAAAATATTACAAGAAGAATCTGTATTTAAAAATAACTGACAGCAGCAACAAAAATTACAATTATCAATTAAAGTTTGGCTATTACCCTCCTCAAATAAATTAGAGCTTTCAGGAGCTTTTAGCGGGGTAATAGACTCAGTTAGTGATATATTAAAAGAACTTTCAATTAAGTTTCCTTCAATCTCTTCTTGCGAAAAAAACACAGACTGCACCGCGATTAAAATCATTATCACGTATGATATATATGGTTTAAAATATGACGGGTGCATTCTTTTAACTACTTTCTACTTAAGACTTTAGCTGTAAGATGCGGCGAGCACCGTTTAAAACGACAACAGCAATAATCAAACCAATCACTAAATCTGGATAACGGCTGCTAGTTACTGTAACTAATAAGCCAGCTAAGATTACACCTACGTTTGCGATTACGTCATTTGCGGAAAAAATCCAACTCGCTTTCATATGAGCGCCGTCTTCTTTGTTGCCAAATATTAAAAACAGACAAGCAATGTTAGCGATTAGTGCTATTCCACCAAATATCATCATTAAAGAAGAGATAGGTTCACTACCGTAAATAAAGCGTCTTACGACTTCACTCAAAGCACCTAGCGCTAGAATAATTTGAAGTACACCAGATATATGTGCCGCTCTAAGTTTCATGCTTATGCTTTTACCGACAGCATATATAGCTAAACCATAAACAGCAGCATCAGCAAACATATCTAATGAGTCGGCAATAAGGCCAGCAGATTGCGCAATAATCCCAGCAATTACTTCTATAAAAAACATGACTCCATTAATGGCTAACAACCATTTTAGCGTTGATGCTTCTTTCATCTCATTTTTTTGGGCTAGATCTTTTGCTTTTGCAGCTTCGGTGCTGCAACTTTCTTTAGTTGATGCCAACTCTGCACCGAGATTGAGTTGTTGTAATTTTTTTGTTATCTCATCTAAATTTTCATCATGAAAAACCTTGACTAAACGGCTAGGAATATCAAATTGCAACCCAACTGAAGGCTCAATTGAGTCAAGTGCTAACCTAATCAATCTCTCTTCTGAAGGACAGTCCATTTGAGGTACTTTAAATGTACTGACAAACGCGCCACTATAGTTATCTAATTGTGTATCAATTTTTACATCTTCATTGGTAGAAGATGATTGACACTGACCACTACATTTTTCTGACATATTTAACACTCCGTAATAATATTAAAATAAGTATAAAATCTATAGTGGCTATAGAGTCAAATAAAAAATTATTTAATGTAAAAGCGTGGAAACTGAATTGAAAAGCTAGTTTAAGAAAATAGTTTCTGCTAGTATTTTAAATACTATATTTAACTGGTGATAACTTTGAACCTTAATGTTGTACTAAAAATGCTCTTGGTTATTTCGATTGTTTTACAATCGTTAACTGCTGTAGCATCCTCAACATCTGAGAATCACCAAATAGATATAGAGCACCTTCAAACTCAACATGATCATGCAGATGATCGAAATGTCTCAAATGATAATGTAGGTGATGAGCAGCATAATGAAAAAGATTGTCATCACTGCGGTCATTGCAGTGGCAGCCACTTATCTTGGATTTTAGTCAGTAATTCAAATACCACGGGCAAACTAAACATTATCAATAAAACGCCTTATCAAATTGATCAAACAAATACTTACCTTGAAGCGATACTTCGCCCACCCATTTCTTAATTAGATTGATTTTTAATGACCTATTTGTCCATGAGAAGGATAAAGGGTTCGTGTTTATAAATTAAAAAATTAAGAAGTTTTATGTATATATTTTTAAAAAATACAGGTTTAACCCTGTCTTTATGCATGGCTGTGAGTTTTTCAGTTGCCACTTATGGCAAACAGAAAAGTATTTCATGGCTAGATAGTCAAATAAATAAAGATCCCGAAGTTGTTGCGGCTAAAGAGTTACTTAATGCAAGTAATCATAGAGCCAAAAGCTTAACTCAAGCCGTATATAACCCAGAGCTTGAAGCAAGCTATGAAAAAGAAGGTGATTTTGATAATTACTCTATTGGTATCAGTCAAACGATAGATTTTTGGGATAAGCAATCAACAAATAAAACCATTGGTGAAATTGATGTTTATGCAAACCAGCAACAATTGTTATCTCTACTCGATTCTAAAAAGGCTAATGCCTTAACTGCATTAGTTAATTGGCAAGCAGCAAAAAAAGCTGCTCAGTTACTTTCAGAAAGAGAAGAGCAATTGCAAACGCTCGTTGGAATTGTTGAAGACAAACGAAAAGCTGGACTTCTAGAGCCACTTGACGCTGAGCTAGTCTATTTAAACTTGTCGCAAATTTTTAGTGAAATATCTGAGTCTCAAATTGCTTTGAAAAATGCAGAGGTAAAGGTTCAGGAGTTATTGCCTGATTGGACGCCTAATACTACCAATTTGTTTTCATTTACTTTTGGAGCAACAAGCTACTCATTTAACTCCCAGTGGGTTGAGGAACATCCAAAAGTTAAACTTGCTAGAGCGAAATGGAAGGGACAACAATCTAAAGCTCAACTAACCACTATGGAATCTAAAGCTAATCCAACCATTGGCGTTAGCGCAGGGAAAAGTGGAGATGAAGACTTGGTTGGTGTGACTTTTTCAATGCCTTTAAACATCAGAAATAACTATACAGATAATGTTAAAGCCGCTTATTCAGAAGCCATTGCAGCCGAGGCGAATTTTCAGTCGGTATATCGAAAGCAGTCTTTTGAAGCAAAAGCTAATTATGAATCGCTTAATGTCAGTAGAAAATATTATGAGCAATGGCAAAAACTGACAAAAGGCAGATTAGATAGCAGCGAAAACTTATTAAATAAGCGCTGGCAAGCTGGTGATATTAATACTTCTGACTACTTACTTGCATTAAATCAACGTGCGGAAGGGCTTCATGCAGGAATACGTTTGGAAAATCAATTCAAGCTTGCAGAAATATCCTTCATTTTAAGTATGGGTCAGTTATCCAAATTTGAGATTTGAGCGCTTTGTTTTTTCAGTAGCGAAAAACGAAATCTTAAATTTATTAAAAATATAGGTTACAAAAATGAATACAGTAATTAGTAAAAAATTTTTAGCCGTAGTAATTAGCAGCCTGTTAGTTGGGTTTACTACAAATCATGATGCTTTTGCACAGTCGTCAGATGGAACTGGTTCTGTCACAAACGTTTCGAAACAAGAAGAAAAAGAACATCAAGATGAGCATGAACACGAAAAGGGACATGAAGAAGATAAAGGTGACCATGACGAGCACGGCCATGAAGGTGGTAATAAAGAGGGAGAAGAAGAACATGAAGAAGGTATCACTATTGATCCAAAGAAGATGTCGCTTGCTAAAATTAAAGTGGAAAGTGTTAAGCCTGAATATCAATTTAGCTCCGTATATGCACCTGGCGAAATAAAAGCTAATGGCTATAAAAGTTATGTGGTATCACCACGTACAGAGTCAGTCATTATCAGTCGCCATGCAGCGCTTGGCGAGTATGTAGAAATAGGTCAGAAGTTAGTTACATTATTTAGTGAAGCAATGGCACAAGCACAAGCTGACTATTTAATCGCTTCAACCGAATGGCAACGTGTAAAAAAGCTGGGTAATAAGACGGTGAGTGAAAGTCGATTATTACAAGCTGAAACAACATACAATGCGAGCTATGGCAAGCTCATTGCTTTAGGGTTAACTGAAAAAGCAATAAATGGTATTTCTAACAAAGACATTAAAGCATTTGGGCAATATGCATTAACGGCGCACCGTGAAGGTGTCGTGCTTCAAGACGACTTTATCCAAGGGCAACGTGTTGATGCTGGGGATTCAGTCATGTTGTTAGCTGATGAAAAACAACTATGGGTTGAAGCAAAAGTTTCTCCAAATAAAAAGCTAAATTTATCAATTGATTCTCCTGCGGTACTTAAATTAGAAGGCCAGAGTTACAATGCCAAAGTTATCCAAGAAGCCCATACAATTGATCCCGTAACTCGTACAAGAATTATTAGATTGGGGGTACAGAATGCTGATGATAACCTTCATTCAGGTATGTTTGTAAAAGTTTACTTTCAGTTTGCCACAAAGCAGAAAGTGATGGCTGTGCCAGAAGAAGCATTGATCCGCAGCGCAGATGGTGATTGGACCGTATTTGTCGAAGACCACCCTGGAGAATTTAAAGCTGTAGAAGTAGAACTAGGCCGAGCCTTAGGTGATTTTAGGGAAATCATTGGCCTTGATAGTGGGACGCGAATTGTAACCAAAGGCGCATTTTTTGTTGCTTCTGAAATCGCTAAAGGCGGATTTGATCCGCATAACCACTAAGGAGCAAGACTATGTTTAATAAAATAATAGATTGGTCTGTTAATAATAGACTCCTGATTTTGATTGCGCTGTTTGCCACAATTGTCGGCGCAATTATGGTTATACCAAAACTAAATTTAGATGCCTTTCCTGATGTTACTAATGTTCAAGTTGCTGTAAATACTGAAGCGCCAGGACTAGCTGCTGAAGAAGTTGAACAACTCATTACGTACCCCATTGAAGCGGTCATGTATGCCTTACCTGATGTAGAACAAGTGCGCTCAATTTCTAAAACAGGCTTGTCTGGCGTCACGGTTGTTTTCAAAGAAGGCACCGACATTTACTTTGCAAGACAACTTGTATTTGAGCGTCTTCAAGCCGCAAAAGAACTGATACCAGAAGGTGTCGGCACACCCGAAATGGGGCCAAACACCTCAGGGCTAGGCCAAGTATTTCAGTACCTTCTTATTTCAGATAAAGATGCAGGCTATGATGCTATGGCACTCAGGAGTCTCAATGATTGGGTAGTAAAATTACTCGTTATGCCTGTCGATGGTGTTACTGATGTACTCTCCTTTGGAGGTATTGTTAGGCAGTACCAAGTAAATGTAGATCCATCTAAGCTTCTTTCTTATAACCTAACGCAAGAAGACGTTGTTGGTGCCCTAGATAACAACAATGCCAATGTTGGCGGATGGTATATGAACCGTGGGCAAGAGCAGCTTGTTATTAGAGGTGCAGGTTGGTTTGAAAGTGGTGACGCTGGTATTAGTAATATCAAACAAGTTCCCGTCAAAACAGTTGATGGGACAGTTGTGACGGTTTCGGATATTGCTAAAGTTGAAATGGGCAGTGAAATTCGTCAAGGTGCTGTCACAATGACGCGCAAAACCGAAGACGGTAAAGTCGAAAATTTAGGTGAAGTTGTCTCTGGCATTGTCTTAAAACGCATGGGGTCTAATACTAAAGCCACCATTGATGGTATCAATGCAAGAATCCCATTAATTAATCAAGCATTGCCTAAAGGTGTTCGCTTTGAACCATTTTATGATCAGGCTGATTTGATTGAAAAAGCCGTTGATACAGTAGTTGATGCACTATTACTAGCATTTATTTTCATCTGTATTGTATTAGCACTATTTTTAATGAATATACGTGCAACCTTCCTTGTCCTAATATCTATTCCAATTTCAATTGGTATCGCGTTAATGATCATGGCTTGGTGGGGCATTTCTGCAAACCTTATGTCATTGGGTGGCATTGCCGTAGCCATTGGTATGCTAGTTGATGGTTCAGTCGTGATGGTTGAAAACATGTTTAAGCATTTAAATAGACCAGACTCTACCCATTTAAAAACTGTAAAAGAAAGAGTGCCTAGTGCTGATACTGATCCACATGATGTAGAACAAGATGAGCATGGTATTAAGTTACGTCTTCAAAATGCGGGTAAAGAAGTGGCTCGTCCCGTATTTTTTGCAGCTTCTATTATTTTAGTCGTATTTACGCCTTTATTTAGCTTTGAAGGTGTTGAGGCAAAGTTATTTCAACCTATGGCAATAAGCATCATTTTAGCTGTTATATCTGCTATTGTGGTTGCGTTGTTTGTTGTACCCGCTTTAGCTACTTATTTATTTAAGTCAGGTGTAAAAGAGAGGGAAAGCTTTGTTCTTAGGCCATTAGACAAACTCTACAGAAAAGGGCTTACATTCGCACTAAAACGCACCAAATTAGTCATTTCAGCCGCACTTATATTAGTTTTCTCTGCCTTTGCATTAGTTCCATTAATTGGTACTGAATTTGTACCTGAGTTAGAAGAAGGGACGATAAACTTAAGAGCAACGCTTGCACCTTCTTCCAGTTTAGATACCGCGCTCACTGTGGCACCAATTCTAGAAGAAAAACTAATGGCTTTCCCTGAAGTAACCTATGCATTAAGCCGAATTGGTCGAGCAGAAATAGGTGGAGACCCAGAGCCTGTGAATAACATCGAAATTTACATAGGGTTGAAGCCTGTTTCTGAGTGGACCAGTGCATCTAATCGATATGAACTTCAAGGAAAAATGGAGAGATCTTTAGAAGAATTCCCTGGGTTGCTACTCAACTTTTCTCAACCTATTGCGACTCGTGTCGATGAGCTACTATCTGGTGTTAAGGCTCAGTTGGCGATAAAGTTGTTTGGGCCTGAACTTGAGGTACTGGCGGCTAAAGGTCAAGAAATAGAAACAGCAATTAAAAACATTGAAGGTGCAAGGGATGTTGCATTGGAGCAAATTGCTGGTGAAGCGCAATTGGTGATAAGTCCTAACAGGCAAGAACTATCGCGCTTTGGATTGTCTGTGAGTGACATAATGGAGGTTGTGCGTGATGGTATTGGTGGTGTTGAAGCCGGACAAATAATCAATGGTAATGAACGTTATGATATTTACGTTCGCATAGAGGAAGAGTACCGAAGTAACAAAGAAGCTATTGCTGATATTCGGCTTCAATCACCTACTGGTGCTTGGGTGCGACTGGGTGACGTAGCCTCAGTCTCATTTGAGTCAGGCCCACCACAAGTTAGACGCGATGATGTACAACGAAGAGTCGTTATCCAAGCAAATGTACAAAATCGAGATATGGGAAGCGTGGTTGCCGATATCAGAACGGTAATTGCTGAAAAGGTTGACTTACCTTCAGGTTATTCTGTTTCGATTGGCGGCCAGTTCGAAAGTCAAAAACGTGCTCAAAATAGGTTAGCTATAGTTGTACCTTTATCGTTAGCACTAATCGCACTACTACTTTACTTTGCCTTTGGTTCTGTTGGTCAAGCTATGCTGATATTGGTCAACGTGCCGCTTGCTGTAATTGGCGGAGTTTTCTCCTTATATTTATCTGGACAATACTTGTCTGTACCAAGCTCCGTTGGCTTTATTACCTTATTTGGTGTAGCGGTATTGAATGGGGTCGTTATGGTAGAAAGTATCAACCAACGTATTAAAGACGGTCTAGAAGCATCTAAAGCCGTTTTTGAAGGCGCTACTTCAAGATTAAGACCTGTACTTATGACTGCTATAACATCAGCTTTAGGTTTGATACCGATGTTAATGTCTAATGGTGTTGGTGCAGAAATACAGCGCCCCTTAGCGAGTGTTATTGTTGGCGGCTTGGTAACTGCAACACTGTTAACATTATTTGTTTTACCTGTTTTATATCGCTGGTTTTCAGAGAAAAAAATAAAAGAGCTATCCAGATAAAATGACTGTGAACTCTAACCCCACGCTAAAGTCACGTTTAGCGTGGGGTTATTGAGTAGATGAACGAAAAGAAAGATTAGATTTAACAATAAACTAATAGTCATGACTGCTTTGTCGGAATATTTGTCGTTAAACAGGCCAAAGCTAACTTCCGCTTTCGTATCTTTGCAGTCTTAATCTTTATGTGTCTCAAGGTCGGCTTATGGCACAAACCGGAAATAGCTTCCAATTAACTCCGTATTTAAATTTTAGGTTTTAGCTGGGCTCTAATTAATAAATCATAATCTATTTGCAACACCTCGCTTAAATTCAAACTATTCTGAAGTTAACGCAAATTTTCAATTTAATTGGTGCTGGCCGAATAAAGGCTCATATGAGAATCAAATCGCCAGCTTCTTAAATAGAAACTAAAGATGTGACCGTTAAAAGGTTTATGCTAATTAAAAAATAACTACTCTTAACTATGACTCAGTTTTCTCTTTATAGTCACACAAATCCTCAATTATACAACTTCCACATTTTGGTTTTCTCGCTGTACACGTATAGCGCCCATGTAAAATAAACCAATGATGGAGGTTAAACATAAATTCTTTCTTATTTGGCGTATTTTTAATTATAGCCTGTTCAGTCTGCTCAACAGTCTTACCCTTAGCGTAACCAGTACGGTTTGCAAGACGTTGGATGTGAGTATCTACTGCTAAAAAGTATCTACCTTCATTATCTTTTAGCCAGCCAAAAGCTGTGTTGAGTACAACATTAGCGGTTTTACGGCCAACGCCAGGTAGGGCTTCTAGGGCTTCACGATTTTCTGGCACGATGCTGTTATGTTCATCCACCAAAATTTGGCACATTTTGTACACGTTGGCAGCTTTAGAGTTAAATAAGCCGATGGTTTTTATATAATCACGCAGTGTATCGTGACCTAAGTCTAAAATGGCTTGTGGTGTATTAGCAACAGGGAACAACTTTCGAGTGGCTTTATTAACGCCTACATCAGTTGCTTGTGCTGAAAGAGTTACTGCTACTAGTAACTCAAATGGGCTTGAATATTCAAGCTCTGTAACTGGGTGTGGATTATCGTCGCGCAGGCGCGACAGTATTTGGTGACGTTTTTCTTTATTCATGCAACTTAAAACGTATTAGTGCTAATTGTTGCTCTAATACGTTTTCCCCTTAAGTTAAGCTAGTAACACGTGCTCGAGGGCCTTTTTCAGCCTCTGGCGGTGCAATTTGCTTTGATTTTATTTGTGCGTCAATTACGTTTTTAGCAGCAATAAGTAGTCCAAGACCTAAAAAGGCACCCGGTGGTAAAATTGCCAGTAAAAATTGATTATCAAAATTAAATACTTCTATGCGCATGCTCTGTGCCCATGGGCCAAGTAATAAATCGGCTCCGTCAAACAGCGTACCTTGGCCAATGAGTTCACGCATAGCTCCTAACACTAACAATACAGCCATAAAGCCTAAGCCCATCATTAAGCCGTCAAATGCTGATAAATGAACAGGATTTTTAGAGGCGTATGCTTCGGCGCGGCCAATAATGGCGCAGTTAGTTACAATCAACGGGATAAAAATTCCCAATGATTGATATAAACCAAAGGTATAAGCGTTCATAAGTAATTGAACTATTGTTACAAAGCCCGCGATGATCATTACAAATACAGGTATACGAATATCTTTTGGCACCCAGTTACGCACAATTGATACGGTAACATTTGAGCCTATTAGTACGAGTAAAGTTGCTAAGCCCAAACCTAAGGCATTTGTTACAGTTGAGGTAACGGCAAGCAGTGGACATAAACCTAAAAGCTGCACAAGGGCAGGGTTATTTACCCATACACCTTCTTTGTATAATGTTTTTAACTCACTCATTTAGCTACCTCCATACATTCGGCATTAGGTGCTGCAAAAATATCATCAAAATTAGTTTGTGCGAACAATACGGCATTTTTAACAGAGCCCACAACAGCACGTGGCGTTATGGTCGCGCCTGTAAATTGATCAAACTGGCCGCCATCTTTTTTAACAGCCCAGCGAGCGTCTTCTTCGCCTTCAACCGTTAAGCTTTTAAATGTTGTGATCCAAAGTGATTTTTTAACTTCTACTTTGTCGCCTAGACCAGGGGTTTCTTCGTGTTTAGTCGTACGAACGCCAGCAATAGTGCCATCGCTTAATACCGCTGTTAATAAGTTAATATCGCCACTGTAGCCATTTGGCGTAACATGCCTAATAACAACAGCGACTGGTTTATTGTTTTTACGAGCACGGTAAATTACTTGATTTTCGTATGGGCCTAGTTTTTCGTCAGTAATAACTACGCAATCTTGTGATAATTGATTGTCGTATGATTTTGGGTCGAGCACTTCTTGTAGTTGCGCAGTAAGTTGCAGTTGTTCTTGCTCTGCAATTTTATCGGCAGTAAGCGCGTTGATAGAGGCAACTAAGCCTGTTGTTGCTAATGCAAACGCAGTTAAAATAGCACCATTTTTAGCCATTGACGAAATGATCATTTTACTGCTCCATGGCCATAAGTACGTGGCTGTGTGTAGTAGTCTATTAGTGGCACTGCAATATTAATCAATAATACGCTAAATGCGATAGCATCAGGAAAACCACCAAAGGTACGAATTAAATAAATTAGTAAGCCAATTAGCGCGCCATAAATTAAGCGCCCTTTGTTAGTTGTTGCTGCAGATACCGGATCGGTTGCTATGAAAAAGGCTCCCATCATAGTGGCACCACTTAATAAGTGAAATAGGGTGCCCGGCTCTGTACCAGGTGATGCGATATAACCAATAGCACTACATACAGCTAAACTTGCGATAAAACTAACAGGAATATGCCAGTTAATTATTTTTGCTTTTAATAAGTATAAACCACCGGCTAAAAAGCCTAAGTTAACCCAGGCCCAACCAAGGCCAGCCCATTCGTTAAATATTGGCTTTTGCATGCTTTCGGTAACGGTTAAACCGTGGGCTATATCTGTTTTAACAGTATCCAGCGGTGTTGCCATTGTTAGGCCATCAACCCCTGCACGTACTTGATCTAGGCTAAACCCAGAGGCCGTAAAATCGGTGAATATTAGCCTTAGCTGATCAGCAAAGCCTATTGGCGTATTTATTAAATCAGTAACAGGCAACCATGCAGTCATTTGTACCGGAAACGAAACTAAAAGCAGTACATAAGCCGCCATTGCTGGATTGAATAAATTAAACCCAAGGCCGCCATAAAGCTGTTTAACTATAACAATAGAAAATAAACAGCCAATCACGATTATCCACCAAGGGGCAAGTGGAGGGATACTTAATGCCAATAACACGGCAGTAAGCCACGCACTGCCATCACTTAATGCAGGCCAAACAGGGCGCTTTCGTATTAGCATTATTGCAGCTTCAAATACGCTCACAGCAACAAGCGCTAGTACCAGTTGAATAAGCACACCTGTACCAAAAAAGAAAACTTGAGCAATTAGCCCAGGAATACACGCAGCAATAACGCTAAGCATTAATCGCGTTAACGATTTATGGCTGTGATTATGCGGCGAACTGGCCATGGTTAATTTCATGACTGATTATTTCCTTCTTTTTGTAACTTTTTAGCTTTTGCTCTCGCAATTGCAGCAGCCACGGCGGCTTTTTTCTTATCTTCGGCTGATTTAGGTTTATCTGCTTCAGTAGAATTGGATGAGTCATCGGTGTTACTTTCTGCACTCTTAGGTGCTGCGCTCTCAACTTGTAGCTCTTGGGGCTGAGTTTGTTCGGTATCTTCTAGTGCTTTAGCCGCTTTTTTAGCTTTAGCGCGGGCAATAGCCGCCGCTACCGCTGCTTTTTTGTCATCAACAGGGGTATCAGTTTGTGGCACTTCACTTGCTGTTTGCTCAGCTTCTTCTAATGCTTTAGCCGCTTTTTTAGCTTTAGCACGAGCTATGGCCGCCGCTACGGCTGCTTTTTTATCATCAACAGGGGCATCAATTTGTGGCTCTTCAATTGCTGTTTGCTCAGCTTCTTCTAATGCTTTAGCCGCTTTTTTAGCTTTAGCACGCGCAATGGCCGCCGCTACCGCTGCTTTTTTGTCATCAACAGGGGCCTCGCTTTGTGGCTCTTCACTTGTTGCTTGTTCAGCGTTATCTAATGCTTGTGCTGCTTTTTTAGCTTTAGCACGCGCAATGGCCGCCGCTACGGCTGCTTTTTTATCATCAACAGGGGCATCGTTTTGTGGCTCTTCACTTGCTGCTTGTTCAGCGTTATCTAATGCTTGTGCTGCCTTTTTGGCTTTAGCGCGAGCAATGGCTGCAGCTACTGCTGATTTTTTATCATCAACGGGTGTAGTCTCGGCCGATTCATCTGTTTGCGATTTTTGCTCTTTATATTTACGCGCTTGTTCTTTACGTAGTGCGCGCTCTTTTGCTACTTCGCTGTTATCTGGCTCTAGTTCTTCGCCTTGTTGCTTTTTAGCTTTAGCGCGTGCAATAGCGGCAGCAACAGCAGATTTTTCATCGCCGTTATCTGATTTATTTTTAACACGGGCTAGTGCCTCAGCTACTTTTTGTTTTTCGTCAGCAGACTTAGCAGCAGGTTTGCGTTTATGGCGGTTTTGGCGTTCTTCTTGCTCACGCTCTAAACGTTCTTTTCGGGCATCAAAACGCTCTTTTGCTCTGTCGGCTTTAATTTTGTCAGCTTGTTGTTCTTTAATTTCAACTTTGGCTATACGGTAGTACTGTACAAGAGGGATTTCGCTTGGGCACACGTATGCACAAGCACCACATTCAATACAATCAAATAAATTGTGCTCTTGTAGTTTGTCGTACTCTTTTGATTTAGCAAACCACTGCAATTGTTGTGGCAATAAAGAAGCAGGGCAGGCATCGGCACAGGCGCTACAACGTATACAGGCTTTTTCAGGGCCGGGTTCCGCTAGCTCTTTATGATCAGGCGCTAAAATACAGTTAGTGGTTTTAACTATGCCAATACGTACTGTGGGTAGCGTAAAGCCCATCATTGGGCCGCCCATCACAACACTTTGCTGCGGTACAGGAGAGAAACCTTGGCAATCTAGTAAATGCTTTATTTCAGTACCAAGCAGTGCCCATACATTTCCAGGTTTATGAATAGTGTTACCTGTTACCGTAACTATACGCTCAATTAGCGGTTTGCCTTCATAAACGGCTTGTTGTACGGCAAACAAAGTACCCGTGTTATGCACTAAAATACCAATATCGGCTGGAATACCAATGCTAGGAACTTCACGGTTAGTAAGTAATTTAATTAATTGCTTTTCACCGCCAGATGGATAAATAGTTGGCACCGTTTGAATAATAATTTTTGAGTTATGCTCAGCTGCTTGCTTCATTGCTGCAATAGCTTCAGGCTTGTTATCTTCTATACCCACAATGCACAGTGTTGGGTTTAAAAGTTGCTGCATTATTTCAATGCCTTGGATAACTTCTTTAGCGTGTTCGCGCATTAAAACGTCATCGGCAGTAATATAAGGTTCGCACTCAACAGCATTTACAATCAAAAATTCGATAGGTTGCTTGGTATCTGCTTTTACATAAGTAGGAAAACCAGCACCACCCATACCGCTAATACCGGCTTGGTGAATAATATTTATAAGCTCATCATGGCTAAGCTCAGCAGGATTTTTATTTTTATTTAGAGCTACCCATTCGTCTTTGCCGTCTGGTTCAATAATAACACTTAGTTCAGGCAGGGCCGATGGATGTGCTGATGGCATAGGTGCAATATCAGTAACTACACCAGAGCTTGGCGCATGTACAGGTACCGACCAGTTAGCAGCGGGTTCTGTTAGTGGTTGGCCTTTTAATACGTGTTGGCCTTTTTCTACAAGTAACTTACCATTTGCGCCTATGTGCTGCTTAAGCGCAACAATGAGTTTGTCGGGCAAGGGTAGGCGAGTGATACTCGCACTATTAGAGAGTGATTTTTGTTGTGGTGGGTGTATGCCGCCAGGAAATGCCCACACGGTGCCTTTTTTTATTTGTTCAAGTAACTTGTCCACTCAAACCTCTAATCTATTTGTGTAACAGGAATAGCGTCTAGCTGCCATTTCCAGTTTTGTTTAGTTTCGGCTACAGGTAGCATATCAATGCAATCTACAGGGCAAGGCTCAACACATAAATCACAGCCAGTACATTCATCAATTAACACGGTATGCATTTGACGAGTTGCGCCCAAAATAGCGTCAACTGGGCAGGCTTGAATACATTTGGTACAGCCAATACATTCATCTTCGCGAATATAAGCCACTGTTTTTATAGGTTCTGCTTGCTCGCCACCGGCAAGTGGTTTTTCATCAACCCCCATTAAGCCGGCAAGCTTTTTCATGGTAGATTCGCCGCCTGGTGGGCATTTATTTATTTCATCGCCATTAGCTATGGCTTCGGCGTAAGGGCGGCAGCCCGGGTAGCCACATTGTCCGCATTGAGTTTGCGGTAAAATCGTATCTATTTGCTCAACAATAGGGTTACCTTCAACGCGAAAGCGAATTGCTGCAAACCCTAAAATAAGTCCAAAAATGAGTGCTAGCGAACCAATCGCTATCAAGGCATAAAACAAGGTCATATTAAAACTTCACTAATCCAGTAAAACCCATAAACGCCATCGACATTAAGCCTGCAGTGATCATTGCAATAGAGGCGCCTTTAAAAGGCGTAGGAACGTCAGCAGCTGCTAAACGCTCTCGTAGTGCTGCAAACAATACAAGCACTAAAGAAAAACCAACCGCAGCACCAAAACCATATACCGCAGATTGTAAAAACGAATGATCTTCTTTGATATTTAATAAAGCCACACCTAATACCGCACAGTTAGTGGTGATCAGCGGTAAAAATATGCCTAATAAACGATATAGAGTAGGGCTGGTTTTACGCACAACCATTTCGGTAAATTGCACTACAACGGCAATCACTAAAATAAAGCTCATGGTGCGTAAAAAGGCGATATCCAGAGGGATTAAAATATATTGATTAACTAAATAGCTAGTTACAGAGGCAAGGGTAAGCACAAACGTGGTTGCCAAAGACATACCAATCGCCGTATCAAGCTTACCTGATACGCCCATAAACGGACATAAGCCTAAAAATTGTACTAATACAAAGTTATTAACCAGAACGGTTCCAATCAATAACAAGACATATTCTGTCATGTGTGCCTCACGCTATTAAAGTCCTGCTTATTATCCTTTTTTCTGCCCCGATAAACAACATTTGCGAGTCGTTATCAGTTAAATAAACGCAAGGACAAACATATTGATCACAAGGCTGTAAAATTAATGTGATTTTGATGTAAGGAATTAGTCAAATAGCAGAAACAAAAAAAGAGCAACGAATGCTCTTTTTTGTATTAATTGAAAACTAATTAAATGTCTTTAGGTTTTTCTATGTAATAACCTTGAACGCCATCTAAACACAACGTTTCTATAATGTGTTTCTCTTCTTGGCTCTCAACGCCTTCAGCAAATACGCTAACACCAATGCGGTGGGCTAAATCGACCATTAAGCGCATAAAGTACTGATTATTTTTATCATCTTCTAGGCCGCGAGTATAACTTGCATCCATTTTAATAAAATCAGGTTTTAAATCGCGGAAAAACTTAAATGAAGTTAAGCCAACACCAAAACGTTCAACAGTTACGCGTGCGCCAACACGGTGAACCATGTCGATAAAGCGCTTACTAGCTTTGATGTTTTGCTGTAAACCAAACTCGCTAACCTCAAATACTAGTTTAGATGCAATATGCGTATCTTTCAATAATCGGCGCTCTAGCCAAATTACAAACTGATCGTTGTGTGCACTTGAGGCTGTTACGTTTAAACCAAAAAACTTTTCAGATAAATTACGGCTTTTAACTTTTTCAAGAGAAGAGTCGATGATCAGGCGATCAATTTCTATTGCCATATCAAGTTTTTCGGCCATTGCTAAAAAAGAAGCGGTAGGCAGTACTTGATTGTCTTCTGTTTTAAATCGAACTTGTACTTCAGCGTAGGCTTTTATGCTTTTACCAAGCGGCATAATGTTTTGCATCACTAAATGCACACGCTTAGATTCTATAACTTCCTTAATAACCTTACGCCAGTTTTGATTACCAAACCCCGCACTTACGTTATTAACTAAATCGGTTTCGCGTTGTACGTGCCATGCATTAACTTGCTTTGACTGCGCCATGCTCATCGCGTTATCAACAACAGAAAGCAGTTCGCCTAACGGTTTACCTTTTTCGTAACCTACAATACCCGTATTAGCTACCGAGCTTAACTCTTGGTTTTGTTGGTACTGCGTGAAGCGCGATTGCAGGTTTTCACCAAAGCGCTCAGCTTCTTTTAAAGGAATGTGGGGGAGTACTACCGCAAAATCAGAGCTGTTTAATCTAAATACTTGGCTACCCGTGTAAGTGCCGCTTATGTGCTTAATAATATCGGCAACGCCTTTAACGTACTCGTCACCTTTTTGATAACCACGGCTTTGGTTTATAGCTTGTAGTTCGCTACAACGAACCATAGCTAAAGAGCCAAATGTACTTTGCTCAGTGTTTTCAATATTTTTTTCGTAATACTCAACAAACATATTACGATTACCAAGCGAGGTAATTACATCTTTGTACGCTTCATGCTTGATAGTCATAGCAGCGCTTTGTATGTCTTCGTTCTTGTTTTTTAAAAAATGTGATAACCGATTAAAGCTAGGTACTAAATCTTTTCCCATTTTTTTCAATCGAGTGCCATCTAATGCTGTTTCTAAATCATTATCAACTTGGTTTTGATTGATATAAATATCGATAATGTCAGCAACTGTTGTACTTATATTTTTATTTAAATGATAAAAAATAGATTTCATTAGAATTATTGGAATAATAACTAAAATGGCAGAAATCAAAATAACAATAAAAAGGGAAGTTTGTAGCTGCGATGCTAAATGCTCAATGTTAAGTACAAATTCAACTTTTATATCTGCGGCATCGTTTACAGCAAACTGTGGGCGTACAGAGTTAAAGTTAGAGAGTACAAAATCAGCAAACATTGGTAATTGAGTAGGGGGGTTAATGCTAAATACTTCAGCACCTTGGTAATCTCTTAGGGTAAAGCTTGAAAACGTATTACCATCTGCAATTGATTGTTTTAAATTTTGAGCAGAAATATCGTCTAAAGAAAGGTCATTAATATACTTAGTAACAGTTGTTTGTGCATTTTTTTGTGCATCACTTACCGCAGTATCAAAGCTTATAGATATGAAGTAGCTTCCTGCTGCAACACACAATAACCAAGAGATAATTTGTATAAAAATAAGTTTTTTAAATCCAGCCATGTTTTCAGTCTTTTAATAATCAAAAGGGAAGGAATCAAGTCCTTGATTAATAAACTAAGTACAGCGCATTAAAGAATTAAACTAATGCTTTAGTTATATAAGGAAGAGTAGTGGAAATAGCTTGGAATGTCTATGAAATTCTTAGAATTGGCTCCCCCTCCCCGACTCGAACGGGGGACCTGCGGATTAACAGTCCGTCGCTCTAACCAACTGAGCTAAGGGGGAACTAAAGTACTGATATTATTATGATGATTTGGCTCCCCCTCCCCGACTCGAACGGGGGACCTGCGGATTAACAGTCCGTCGCTCTAACCAACTGAGCTAAGGGGGAACTACATCAGAATCAGAAACTAGGCGCCTCCTGTCGGACTCGAACGGAGGACCTGCGGAATAACAGTCCGGCGCTCTAACCAACTGAGCTAAGGGGGAATCGTTTATGGTTG
>NZ_JACJEP010000030.1:0-44682 GCF_014164135.1 Pseudoalteromonas sp. SG45-1 | reverse complement strand
TTTCAGTTTTGACTTGTTCAATGAGTGTATTCATGACTTACCTCCAAGTTATGGGATAACCCCAAGGTAAGTGTGGCTCAAATGGTCAGAATAGGATCTCCGCGTAGCGGCTTAGTTCAACAATTTTATAGTGCGCTCATCGCGCATATATCTGCCAATGTCACGCTCATGTATTCAATAAATCATTTTTACCAAATAACTTAACACATTGCTATATATAATTTTTTACTAGCACACAAACTCTCAATAAAAGACAAAATGCGCTCGTCGCTCATTTTCTTGAATATGGGAGTAGTACAACCATACTGTATATAAATACAGTTATATTGTTGGTGGTAATATGAAAACACGCTCTCCATTTTTAAATTATATAGCCGATTATATGTTGGTTCGTCAATATTCATTACGCACCGTAGATACTTACCTAAGATGGATTGCATCTTATATCCATTTTCATAATAAACGCCATCCCGCCTCAATGGGAGACAATGAAGTCGAGCGCTACTTAGAACATTTAGTGTTAAAGCAAAACGTTGCACCACGTACGCAAGCTACCGCACTCAATTCATTGTCATTTTTATACAAGCACATAATAAAAAAAGAACTCTCATTAAATTTAAATTTTGCCCGTAGTAAAAAACAAGCAAAGCTCCCTGTAGTGATGACCCCAGAGGAAGTTAAAATGTTGATGGCTCATTTAAATAAGCGCTATTATTTAATTGCAGCCCTTATGTATGGAAGTGGCTTAAGAGTAATGGAAGCGGTGCAATTAAGGGTGAAAGATATTGATTTTGATTATAAATGCATTCAAGTATGGAATGGAAAAGGTAATAAACACCGCATTGTTACGCTGGCCACAGAGCTAATTCCTATGCTGAGAAATCAAATTTTGAACGTTGATGACTATTTAAAACTGGATTTAAATAATACGGAATATTCTGGCGTATGGATGCCATATGCTTTAACAAAAAAATATCCAAGTGCCGCAAAATCGCTTGCGTGGCAGTATTTATTTCCTTCTCATATATTAAGTTCAGATCCTCAAAGTGGTGAAATAAGACGACATCATTTTCATCACTCTTGTATTAGAAAAGAGGTTAAAAAAGCCGTCCAAAAATCAGGGTTAACAAAAATAATAACACCTCATACATTGAGACACTCTTTTGCTACTCATCTACTGCAAAATGGCGCCGATATAAGAACTGTTCAAGCTCAGCTTGGCCATTCTGATGTTAAAACTACACAAATTTATACCCATGTACTACAGCAAGGTGCTAACGGGGTTGTTAGCCCTTTTTCAAGATTATAAGCGTCTCTTTTTAATCCTCTACAGATACATATTCACTTTCAAACCAATACCGTCATCTATTTCTACTTTAAATAACACATAAAAAAGCCCCGCTTGTTTTTACACAAGCGGGGCTCCACACTAATACTTTTCAAAAATAAAAGCGCCGATACTGCGGGCGCTTTGCATCATTGAATTTAATTACTTTAACTTACTGATTAACTACGCTTTTAAGCGGGTTAATTGGCTGTGCGTTATCGTCTAGTATGTTCATATCAAAATCGAACTCATCTACACGAATCGCTTTTTCACGTTTGATGTTGTAATCAATTAACTGAACGTGCTCAGCTTGCGTAATTACGTTTGCCGCTAGTGCATTATCAAGCGTGATGTTAAAACGTGCACCTGGCTTAATTACTTTAGCACGTAATGCTTTTTTAACTTTAGCCAGCTCGCCAAGTGATGCCATTTTAGCTTTGTAAGCTTGCTCATTAATATGATGGCCATCGCCCACTACTGGTTTAACTAAATGCGTGATTTGCGCTTTAAATGCGGTATCTAGCTGAGCTTGCTTAGCTAGTTCGCGGATTAAATCGTCGCTAATTTTTGGCATTTTAGTTGAGTAGTTCATTGTAATGAAACGAATAAACTTACGTGTACCGCTTGCAGGGAAGTTATCTAAAAACTTATGCAATGCTTCTTCAGCACTTTGTAGTGCAAAACGCGTCGCGTAATGGAAATACGGCGCTGCTTGCTCACGGTCACTACTTGATACCTTTTGCTCGTAGTATTTAATTGATGCCATAGCTGCATATAAGAAGCTCATTACATCGCCTAAACGTGCCGATAGCATTTCTGCTTGTTTTAACTTACCGCCAAGTACAAGTAACGAAAAGTCTGCGTACACTGCAAGTTTTGCAGATAGTTTATGTACTGCTTTTTCGTAGTCGCGTACTTCTGGCAAATCAGAGTTTGCACTTGCTGTAAATGGTAAAACACCTAAGCGGAAAGCACGTAAGCTGTTTGCTGTGCTGTAGCCGATTGTTTTACGCAAAATGCCGTTAAATTCTTTATCTGCGCCTTTGTCTTCACTGTGAATTGACTCAACCATAGATTGTAAATATGGGTGACAACGCATAACACCTTGACCAAAGATCATTAGGTTACGTGTAAGAATGTTCGCGCCTTCTACCGTAATGGCAATCGGCTGAGCAACATAACCACTTGCTAATGTATTTTGTGGACCGTTTTGAATCGCTTTACCCGCTTGAATATCCATTGCTGAATCAAGTACGTCGCGACCAAGCTCTGTCATATGGTATTTAGCGATTGCTGTAACAACTGATGGTTTTAAGCCCATGCCTAAGCCTTCAGTTGTAAGTACGCGCATTGCTTCTTGTAGGTATGTTTTACCTGCAATGTCAGCTAGTTTTTCTTGAATACCTTCAAACTGGCCAATGGCTAAACCAAACTGTTCACGCACTGCTGCGTATTCAGATGCTGATTTAAATGCAACTTGTGCTGTACTAACACCTAGCGCAGGTAATGAAATACCACGGCCAGCACCTAAACAGCTAACCAGCATTTGCCAACCACGGCCGATGTTTTTCTGTCCACCAATAACAAAATCCATTGGTACAAATACTTTGTTACCACGTGTAGTACCGTTGTAAAAACGAATACCCATTGGGTCGTGGCGATTACCAAGCTCTACACCTGGGTGCTCTTTAGGAATAAGTGCACAGGTAATGCCTAGGTTTTCTTTACCACCTAGCAGACCATCAGGGTCAACTACTTTAAATGCTAAACCAAGTACGGTAGCAATAGGTGCAAGTGTAATGTAGCGCTTGTCCCAGGTAATTTCTAAACCAAGGACTTCTTCGCCGTTGTACATACCTTTAGTTACTTTACCAACATCAGGAATACCACCTGCATCAGAACCCGCTTCTGGGCTTGTTAATGCAAAACATGGAATGTCTGTACCATTTGCTAGGCGTGGTAAGTAATGTGCTTGTTGTTCTTGCGTACCAAAGTGAAGTAATAACTCACCTGGGCCTAACGAGTTAGGAACCATTACGGTTACCGCAACTGCTGAGCTTTTAGTCGCAATTGTGCCAACAATGGTAGAGTTTGCATAAGGGCTAAACTCTAAACCACCAAACGACTTAGGAATGATAAGCGAGAAAAAACGCTCTTTTTTCAAAAATTCTAAGATGTCATTTGGTAAATGAATGCCGTTTTGAATCACTGAATCATCAATCATGCCCAGTAGTTCTTTTACTGGACCGTCTAAGAATGCTTGCTCGTCTGCGCTTAATGTAGCAGCAGGTACGTCGCGAAGTGCACTGAAATCAGGTTTACCTTGGTAGATAGAACCTTCAAGCCATACATCACCCGCGTCTAGCGCTTCTTGTTCTGTGATAGAAATACTTGGTAATACTTTTTTTAGTTTTGTACGTAAACTCATGATTGAACTCATCCGACCAGCTAAATAATACCTACATTACGTCATAAAAAATCGTTTAGATCAATTACTCTATTCAATTAATTAACAGTTTTTTCAATTTATTTTCTTTACCTGAACGTAAACTGTTGAAACACAAAGGCTTACAGTTGTACGCTGAAAAAAAGTATTTTGACTAAAATGATGAATAAAACAGCAAAAGCGCTAGCGCTGTATCTATTTTTTGATGGGCATAAAAAAACGCAGCACAAATAGGCTACGTTTTTATTCAATTTATAGAGGCTACATTATCAGTTAATCTAACTAAAACTACTTAAATTTAAATCAAATTGTATAAGCGCTTCACTTAGCAACTTTAACAACTTGCTTGCCGGTAAAACCACCAGCAAGTTGTTTATTAAGCGCTTGCGATACTGACTCAGCACTAAAGTCTACGGGCGTTATTTCTGGGTGTTTAATGTCGCCACTAACAGCTCCTTCAAGTAACAGGTTGCCCATAAAGCTCAAGCGTTGTTGTGCACATAAACTATTAGCAAGCCATGCACCACCAATCGATACAACGCTAATATTCGGCGCTCGGTGATACATTAAGTCTTGATCAAAATAAGGTAGCGGATTTAAGCAGGCAATACGTCCGCAAAAACGCATTAACTCAATATTACGCTGAGTACACTCTCCACCTATCGTATCAATAACCGCATCAAAGCCTTGCGGGCCAAGTTCTCTGCGGATTTTTTCGCATAGCTTTTTATCGCTATAGTCAAAAACCACATCAGCGCCTAGCTGCTTAACCAATTTATGGTTACGCTTTGATGCGGTGGTAAATACATCTGCACCACGCTGTTTTGCATATTGAATAGCAAACTGCCCTACCGCTCCGGCTCCGCCTTCAATAAAAATAGTATCGCCTTCACTAATGCCTATTTTATCTAAGCTGATAAGTGCTGCCATACCTGCACATGGAAGTGTTGCTGCAATGGCCGGATTTAAACCGCTTGGCACAACCGACACTGCAAAGTTAGGCACTTTGGTGTATTCGCTCAAAGCACCTTGCTCACCAATGTTGGCATGCCACATAACCCGCTCGCCAACATTTGGAAACACACCTTTGTTAGCTTTAACCACAACACCTACGGCATCTAAGCCTAAAATGTGTGGATACTGCCACTTGCAAAAGCCTGTTTTAGCAAATTGACCATCAACTGGATTTAAACCAACGTACTCTACTTTTACAAGCAGCTCGTTATCTGCACAGTCTGGAACAGGCAGCTCAGCATCCGCTAAGTCAATTGCTTCATTTGGTTCTGGCAGTACAATAGCGCGCATTGTATGCGGGATAATGTATTCATGTAAATTTTCAGTATTTGGCATCAATATAACTCTACTTATTAGTGTCGTTTAACGCATAACTCCATTGGCCATTAAATGACTGGTAAGCATTTACTTTGGCAAGCAGTGAAGAAATTGTTGTTTCAACAGCATTTTCTTGTGCTATTAAAACATCCTGGCGCGCATCTAACAACTCAAGGTAAGGAATTTGGCCTTCTTCGTACATTGCCTGGGCTTGTAAAAATGCTTTATTAGCAAAGTCATAGCGCTCATCGGCAAAGCGTTTTTGCTGTGCCTGATTGACCAACAATTGCAGTGAAAGTTCACTTTCACTTAGTGCAGTTAATACCACTTGTTGATAATCGCTGTATGCGGCTTCACTTAAAAACTGCTGTGCGTCGCGCTGTGCTAATAATGCTGGGTAGCTTAATAACGACCATTGCAACTGCGGCGCTACTTGCCACTGCTGATCGGTATTTTTTAAGCCTGTGCTGTCTATACTCACAACCCCTGCAAATGCAGATAAGCTAATATCGGGTAATAACGCTTTGCTAGCTGCAACACTTAAACTATTTGCTTGGCTAAAGTCAAACAGTGCACGGCTAATATCAGGACGTAAGGCAATGGCATTATTAGCGTTTTTTAGTGCAACGCTAAAGTCACGTTCAAGCACGCTTTGCTCGTTTTCAATAGCAATATTTTGCGCTAACTTACCGCTTAGTACTGCAAGAGCAGATAAATCGCTGTATTTTGCATACTCAATGGCAGGTATTAGTGCTTGTTGCTGCCTAAGCTGCGCCATCGTACGGTTTAAATCAAGCTCGTTTGCAACACCTTCGTCAACACGGGCTTGAAGAACGTCAATACTTTGCTCAAGCGCTTCAATTTGAAGTGCTACAATGTGTTGTTTTTCAACATTACCTTGATAACTTACAAAGCCTTTAACAACTGACGAAACTACTTCAATTTGCAGTAAACGTACTTGCTCTGCTTGGCTCATGGCCGATGCATTTGCAGCATCAACCAACGCCGTAATGCGACCAAATAAATCTAGCTGCCAATCAAGTGCAACGTTTGCACTTGATTGACGGTCATAAACGCTTGGTGCATCGCTTCGAGCTGCGCCAACATTTACGCCACCTTGCGGAAGGTACTGGGCTTTTTGCTCTCCTAATCGCGCTAATGCACTTTTAAGTGTTAGCTGGCTTGTTTGCAAATTATAGTTATTTGCAAGCGCACCAGTAACAAGATCATTTAGTTGATCAGAATTAAGCTTTTTCCACCAGTTTGTTTCATCAGCAACGCTAACGTTACTAGCAATATTAGCTTTAGCAACAAATTCGTTAACGGCTTTTTGCTCACTCATGGTGTCTATTTTACTCGCACACCCGGCTAAAAACGCAGCGACTAATACCGCATTGACAGTTAGACTTGTTTTAAGCCTTTTTTGCATTAATTTAGTCATGAGTATTCTCCTGCGCTTTCTCTTTTTTGTTAGTCACTAACATATAAAATACCGGCGTAAACAATAGACCAAACACGGTTACACCTATCATGCCTGAGAATACGGCGTTACCCATTGCGTGTCGCATTTCGGCGCCCGCACCGGTGGCAAGTACTAACGGTACAACACCTGCTGTAAATGCAATCGACGTCATTAATATTGGGCGCAAGCGCATACGACATGCCTCAAGTATTGCCTCTAAGTGCGATAAGCCTGAGTCGTGTCTATCTTTTGCAAACTCAACCATCAATATTGCATTTTTAGAAGCCAACGCGACCAGTACTATTAACGCTATTTGGGTGAATATGTTGTTGTCAGAGCCGACAAACCACACACCTAACAAGGCTGAGAAAATAGTCATTGGTACAATTAATATAATTGCCAGTGGTAAACGTAAGCTCTCGTACTGCGCTGCAAGTACCATAAATACAAGTAATACAACTAACGGGAATACATAAACCATGGTGTTACCGGCAAGTACTTGTTGGTACGTTACTTCAGTCCACTCATATTCAATACCTGTTGGTAGTGTGTCTGCGAGTACTTTTTCAATAGCAACTTGTGCTTGATCAGAACTATAACCTGGCGCTGGGCTACCATTTAGTTCTGCACTTGGGTATCCGTTGTAATGCATAACACGGTCAGGACCAATTGTTGGTGTTACTGTTAATACAGAGCCTAGTGGCACCATATTACCTGAGCGGTTTCGTACTTTTAAATTAAGTATTTGATCAGGGTCTAAGCGATAGTCAGCATCAGCCTGTGCATTTACTTGGTACGTACGACCAAACATATTAAAGTCATTTACGTACACAGAGCCTAAGTAAATTTGCAGTGCATTAAATACTTCATCAAGTTGAATACCTTGAATAAGCGCTTGCTCACGGTCAATATCAATATCCATTTGTGGAACTTGGATACGGAAACTTGAGTACAGGCCCATTAATGCTGGGTCTTGTTGCGCTTTACCAATAACGGCTTGCAGGCTATTAAATAGTGCCTCAAATCCTTTATTAGCTCTGTCTTCTATTTGCAGTTTAAAACCACCTGTTGTGCCCAATCCTTGAATTGGCGGCGGTGGAAATACCGCTACAAATGCTTCATCAATGGCAGCAAAACGTTTATTCAACTGCGCCGCTATCGCCATCGCTGATTGGCTTGGGTCGGTACGTTTGTCAAAGCTCTCAAGTGGTGTAAATACAATGCCGCTGTTAGGGCTGTTTGTAAAACCGTTCACTGATAAGCCAGGAAAAGCAACAGTATGTGCAACGCCTGGGACTTCTAATGCCATTTGCTGCATTTGAGCAAGTACATCTTCAGTACGATCAAGGCTTGATGCGTCAGGTAACTGCGCAATAGCCACTAAATACTGTTTATCTTGCTGTGGAATAAAGCCACCTGGTACGGTATCAAATAACTTAATTGTGCCGCCAACAAGTGCAATGTAAGCCACCATTACAACAACGGTCATACGAATTAGTTTTTGTACCAGCTTTTCGTAACCTTTTGCACCACGATTAAATATGCGGTTAAATGGTTTAAACAACCAACGACCAAACAATTTATTAAGTAAACGCGTGAACGCATCTGGTTTTGCATCGTGCGATTTTAATAACAATGCAGCAAGTGCAGGCGATAACGTTAATGAGTTAAACGCTGAGATAATCGTCGAAATTGTAATTGTAAGTGCAAATTGCTTATAAAACTGACCTGATAAACCGGTAATAAACGCAGTAGGAATAAATACGGCACTTAGTACTAGCGCAATGGCAATAATAGGGCCTGTTACTTCGCTCATTGCAACGCGGGTTGCTTCAAGTGGCGATAAGCCTTTTTCAATATTACGCTCTACATTTTCAACAACTACAATCGCATCATCTACAACTATACCTATGGCCAATACTAAGCCAAACAACGACAAGGTATTAATTGATACACCTAACCACTGCATTACGGCAAATGTACCAATAAGTGAAATAGGCACAGCAATTAACGGAATAATAGATGCACGCCACGTTTGTAAAAATACAATAACAACAATAACTACCAGTACAATTGCTTCAAGCAACGTTGCAATTACCGCGTCAATTGAGCCGCGAACAAATACCGTAGGGTCGTACACAATGTCGTATTCAACACCAGTAGGGAAATCTTTAGATAAGCGCGCCATTGTTTCGCGTACTTGATCAGAAAGCTCAATAGCGTTTGAACCTGGGCGTTGGAATATTGGCATTGCAAGAGCTGGTTGGTTATCAAGCTCTGCACGCAGTGCGTAAGTGTCTTGACCTAGATCAACACGGGCTATATCAGATAAACGCGTTAACTGACCTTCGTCGCCTACTTTAATAATAACTTGTTCAAATTCTTCAATACTGTTTAAACGACCTTTAACGTTTAACAATATTTGAAATTGACTGTCGTTTGAAATTGGTTGCGCACCTAAGCTACCTGCAGCAACTTGCTGGTTTTGCGAGCGAAGTGCTGTTACTACATCTGTTGCTGTTAATTCGCGTGCAGCAAGTGCATCTGGGTTTAGCCATACTCGCATTGAGTATTTGCCAGCACCAAACATGCGAATATCACCTACGCCTGGTAAGCGCGCAATTTCATCTTTAATGTTTAAATCAGCATAGTTAGATAAGTAAGCTGTGTCGTGCGTTTTTTCAGGTGAGTATAAATGCACTACCATGGTTAAATCGGGTGATGACTTTTCAGCCACAACACCTAAACGCTGTACTTCTTCTGGCAAACGCGGAAGTGCACTGTTTACACGGTTTTGTACTTGTACTTGAGCACGGTCTAAATCGGTACCTAACGCAAAAGTTACCGTTAATGTCATACGGCCATCACTAGTACCTTGCGAAAACATATATAGCATGTTTTCAGTGCCGTTAATTTCTTGCTCCAGCGGTGTTGCCACTGTTTGCGCAATAACGGTAGGGTTAGCACCTGGGTAGTTGGCGGTAACAACAACTGTTGGAGGAACTACTTCTGGGTATTCACTTACTGGTAATTGGAATAGTGATATGCCACCAGCAATTAAAATAACCAATGACAGCATGGCCGCAAATATTGGACGCTGTATAAAGAAATGCGAAAATTTCATCAATAAACCTTATTGCTTAGCCACGAGTTGTGCGTTGTCGTTTGACAATGTAAATGCCACACCGCTTGTATCAATTGTTACTGTTTGAGGAGAGATTGGCATACCAGGACCTACGCGAGCAGGACCATTTACAGCAATTACATCACCTTCGTTAAGGCCTGAAGTAACCGCACGTAATGCACCGTAACGCTCACCAATAGTAATTAGTTTGTATTCAAGTACGTTGTTTTCGCCAACGGTTAGTACAAAGCGATTTTTTAAGTCAGTACCAATTGCACGTTCTGGGATAATAATAGCGTCGCTAATAGAGTTGGCTGCAAGCTTAATACGTGCAAACGAGCCTGCGCGTAATTGGTTGTTGTCTTCATTAAATACTGCACGTACGCGTAATGTACCCGTTGATGAATTAATTTGGTTATCGATAAAGTTAATGTAGCCTTTATATGCAAAATCACTTTGACCGACTTTTTGCATTACAACAGTTTGGTGGCTCGCAGCAGTAACATCATTGAAAGAGCTATTCCATGTGCGCTCATCAACATCAAAATAAGCGTACATAGCTTGGTTTGAAACAATTGACGTTAATACGCTTTGACCCGCAAGTACGTTATTACCTTTGGTAATATTTGCGCGAGAAATAATGCCATCAATTGGTGATACTACTGACGTAAATTCTAAATCAAGTTCTGCTGAGGTAAGTTGTGCTTGAAGTGCAGAAAGCTGTGCTTCGCGTTGGCGCAGTGTTGAAGTACGCGCTTGTGCTTGCTCAGTTGAGATTGCCTTACGGTCTAATAAGCGTACCGCACGTTTGTCTTCACTTTTAGCTTGTTCAAGTGCGGCTTCTGCACTTTTAATTTGTGCTTTTAAGCTTGCAACAACCGCTGCAAATGGGCGAGCATCTAATTGAAATAAAACATCGCCTTCTTTAACCACGTCGCCTTCTTTAAATTCAATGCTATCGATGATTCCTGATACACGCGGCATTAAAGCAACTTCTTGTGGAGACTCTAAACGAGTTGTATATGTGTGCCAGCTCTGTACCGGCTTAACAAGCACCTGTGCTACATCAATTGGTTGAAGTTGCTGTGCAGGTGCTGATTGAGCTGTGCTCTCATCAGCACAACCCGCAAGTGTTAAAGATGCCGCAGTAAGTGCAGCAGCAATTAGATGTTTGTTCATGAAGACGCTCCATTGTTGATTAGCCTCGCATAATACGGATTAAACCCGTGTGTAAAAACCATAGATTTTTAAATTCATTAATGCCAAAATGGCATCAATAGATTAGTTAAGGTGTAATAATGGATACAACAAGTCGACTTTTAATGTTACTTGAAGTAGTTGAGCAAGGCTCTTTTGCTAAAGCTGCAGAAATACGCAACATAGATCGCTCTGTTATATCTAAACAAATTAGCCGTTTAGAGGATGAGTTAGGCGTTAGGTTACTTAACCGAACTACCCGTTCATTTTCGCTCACAGCGGCGGGCGCCGAAATGATCAAAAAAGCAGCTGAGCTTAGAGAGCTGCTCGGCGAAACCGTGCGCATGGCTGAAAACTACCATTTAGAGCCGCGCGGCGTTTTAAAAATCACTTCATCAACACTTATTGGTCGTCGTTATTTACAACCTGTACTTAATGATTTTCAAAAACGCTTTCCGCAAGTAGAAGTTGAACTGCGTTTAGACGATAGATTAGTTGATATTGTCTCTGAAGGATTTGATTTGGCTTTTCGTGTAGGAGAGCCTAAAGACTCGTCACTTATTGCACGTAAAATAGCGCGTAACCGGTTATTAATTTTAGCTGCGCCACAGTTTATTGAAACTTATGGTATGCCAAAAACAATGGAAGAGTTAGCGCAATTACCAGCAGCAAGCTATGCCAGTAATTCTATTCGAGTAGAAGCTATAGATTACTACGATAGTAAAGGTGAACGCTGCGAGCAAAAAATAAAAAGTGTGTTTAGGGCAAATGATGCAGAATCATTGTTAATGAAAACATTGTCGGGCACAACTTACTTTGTCGCCCCTGCATTTATTATTGGTGATGAAATAATACAAGGTAAGTTAGTGCCTTTATTGACCGATGTAAAACTGATGGAATTTAGCGCTATGTATGCCGTATACCCGCATCGAGATTTACCAGTAAGAACCCGATTATTTTTTGATGCTGTACGTGAGCATTTAGGAAAAGATAAACCGATTTGGGAAAACGGGATCCCTAACTTTGAACAAATGTACTAAGTAGCACGACTTACGCAACGACTGCCTGGTAATCATTTTCTTTTTTAAACTTACAATACACTTTATTGCGACCAAATTGCTTTGCTTTGTATAACTGTTTATCAGCTTGATTTACAAAGCTTTCCAATGAATTGGTACTTTTAAATTTTGCGACACCAATACTAGTTGTAACATTGATTGCAAGGCCGTCAATGTCAAATGTGGTATTTTCAAAACGTGCTCTTATTTGTTCAGCGGTATTAAGTGCAGTCTCTTCATTTGCAAAAGAGCTAAATAAAGCAAACTCTTCACCGCCTACTCTAAATACATACCCTCTACCAAGCACAACCCTTAGTAAAGTGGCCACTTCGATAAGTACTTGGTCACCGACACCATGGCCATGCTCATCATTTATCTGCTTAAAAAAGTCTAAATCGAGTAAAAACAAATATAACTGTGACTTATCTTGTAGTTCAACTTCAAAGTAGTGGTTCATTGAAAGGCGATTGCCTGCACCCGTTAGTGGGTCAAGTAACGCTAAATTTTTAAGTCGCCTTGAAAAATGTGAGCGGCTCCCTTCAAAAACATGAGAAATCGCCCAAATACTTAAATAAGCACAGAGTAGATTAAGAGATAAGTTAAAAGTCTCAAAGGGGGCAAGAGTAGACTGACTACCTAAAATAAACACTTGGATCACTAATAAATTTGCAGAGAAAATTACACCATATTGTTTACCTAATAGTAGGTAGTACAAGATAGGTAATGCAAACGACCATACATATACACCGTTACGAGGCGACGCCAAAGATGTACCCAAAATAACGATGAATGTGATAAGTGCGCACATTACAACGGATTGCCAAAACTGTAGTGGACGGCGTTTAAGTGAAATATAAGTAAATATACAATAAATAGAAAAACAGATTTCGATATAGCCTAGCAATGGAAAGTTATTTACAGTTAAATTAAATCCCGCAAATCCAACCGATAAAACACCAAAACAAAGGCACATTCCTCTTAGAACGTCCTTTCTTAATGATTTAGTGCTATTAAGGGCTGCGATATCCATTCTAATCACTTAATAAAAATAAAAAGTAAGTTTAACGTGAAAATACAATTTAACAAGCTTTGTTGCTCTAAAACCATGTAAACACACCCTTTTATTGGTGATTTAGGGACACGTTTGATGTTTTTGTTTACAAATTAGCTCTAAAAATTAACCACCTAACATAGATAAATTAGTGGTGATGCCCGTATTACCTTGATGCAAAAGATGAGTTGGCTTCTTAGTTTTAATATAACGAGATAACAATGCCATTAATTCACTATTCGAACTGTTGTTCATATATTCTCTTAGCGAAATACCCTCTTCAGAAAACAAACACAAGTGCAGATTTCCTTTTGCTGTAACCCTTAGTCGATTACAGGTACTACAAAAATCATTGCTGTAAGGCATTATTAAACCAATTCTGCCTTGATAATCAGGGTGGGCAAACTCTTGAGCAGGACCTGCTGATGCACTACGCGCAACTTGCTGCCAACCCGTTTGTAATAGCTGAGTTTTTAAAACTTGCCCAGAAACATGGTTAGCATCAAAAAAGGCTTTGTTGTCGTTTGTTTGCATCAATTCTATAAAGCGGATGGTAACGGGGCGGTGTTTAACCCAATTTAAAAATGTATCAAACTCTTTTGCGTTGTATTGCTTCATCAGCACGCTGTTTATTTTTACCGAATCAATACCCGTTTCAAGCGCAGTATCAATACCTTTCATTACTGAGGTAAATTTGTCATGCCCAGTAATGGTGTTAAACATGCGCGAATCTAAACTATCAATGCTTACATTAATAGCGTTTAAGCCTGCATCTACCCAGTCATGAATATTCTTATGAAGAGAAAAACCATTGGTGGTCATTGCAATTTTTTTTATGCCCGCAACATCTTTTGCCGCGCGAACAACATCTATAAAGTCTTTTCTAAGGGTTGGCTCTCCGCCAGTGATCCTTACTTTTTCAATACCATGGTGTGCAAACGCTTTAAGCGTATTGCTAATTTCATCAATTGTGAGGAAGCCACGGTCGTGACCGCCCTGATAACCATCTGGTAAACAATAAACACACTTAAAATTACATACATCCGTAATAGACAAACGTAAGTAACTAAACTCTCGCCCTGTTGGGTCGATTAGCATAAATAAACCTTAACTAATATCAACACGTAATAACAACCTAATACCAATTTGCACTAATACTTAATCGTTTAATTAAGCAAACTGGTATAAACAACGCTACCTATTGATACATAAATAATAATTACATAAATATATTTAATAACTAAAGGGGCAGCCTAAAGCATACCCCTTAGTTATTTTTGTTTTACGCTTCTAAGCCTTTTTTAAGTTCGCTTGGCTTCATTGGTAGGTCACGTAAACGCACGCCTACAGCATTAAACACTGCATTACCAATAGCAGGAGCAACTCCTATCACCCCAGGCTCACCTAAACCAACTGGAAACTCATCGCTTTGTAAAAACTCGATGTCCATATCTGGCACATCTTGCATTCTTAGCGGTAAATAAGTATTAAAGTTAGTCGCAGATACTTGCCCATCTTTATACGTATTTGATTCATGCAATGCAAGGCTGCTACCCCATAGTAACGACCCTTCAATTTGTGCCAGTGCGCCATCTGGGTGAACTATTAAGCCCGCATCTACAACAACATAAAGCTTTTTAAGCGTTATTTTACCACTATCACGGTTAACGTGAACATGCGCTGCGGTTGCAAGCCATGCTGGCATGGTACGTTCTTGCCCTGAGCTTACAGAAAAACCAATACCTTCGTCTTTCGCCAATTTTACAGAAGCTACTTTGTCAGACACTGTTTTAAGCACATTACGTAAGCGCAGTGCTCCGCCAACGCTCTCAGGTGCTTTACCTGCTTGCTTGCCTTTACCATCTAACATTTCAATTCTAAATTGAACAGGATCTTTGCCTTGCTTATGGGCAATTTCATCGATAAACGACTCAAGACTCCATGCAATCCAACCTGGCCCTACTGAACGTAACCAACCTGGATTAAAGGTGCTTTGTGCAACTTCGTTATTAATAGCGCGTGCACGATGACTGCTCATGCTGTACCAATGATCAGCGCCTGATGCCGAAAATGCATCAAATTTACCTTTGCCATCAACACCCGGTGATAAAAACCCTGGTGCCATAGCTTTAGTAGGCCAACCAGCAGCAAATGCATGTTCCATTCCTGTGAATGTACCATTTTTATCAAACGACGCCGTCATTTTTGCAGCAGATGCAGAACGAGACTGATCGAATAAACTATCATCTGCCCGTGTAAATACCAGTTTTACTGGTTTACCTACTGCTTTTGCAGTTAGAGCCGCAGGCACAGTCCAATCACCAAATAATCGACGACCAAAACCACCACCTAAATAATAAGGACGAATAATTACTTTGTTTTGTTCTATATCGAGTGCTTTAGCAAGCGCTGGTAACGTAAGTGACTGCCACTGGTTACCGGTATGAATAATCCAATTTCCGTCTTTAAACTCTGCAACCGCATTTAATGGCTCTAGCTGATAATGACTCGCTGTCGCTGTGGTATACATTGATTCTAACGACTCACTAGCGTCTGCTTGGGTTTTCTTTATATCGCCTTCATCAACAAACAAAGTACCCGAGTCGCGTTGCTCGCATAATCGCTTACCTTCTTTTTGAATATCAGCTTCAGATATATTTGCCGACTCACCCTTTTTGTAACTCACGTTTAAAGCATCTACTGCTTTAATAGCACTTGGGTAACTATCAGCTAATACAACAACCCAGCCTTGCACTGTGTTACTAGGGTCATTTAAAATTTCATAGCCTTTGTAACCTTTAATTGCTTTTGCTGCACTATCGTCAACATTTGTTACTGTACTGCCATAACGAGTTGGTGGAATAACTGGGCGCGCGTACAGCATGCCTTCAACTTCTACATCTATCCCATATACTGCTGTACCATTTGTTTTGGCTGGTATATCAAGCGCTTTAAAGTCTTGTTTAAGCCCTGTTAAATGACGTTTATTAGCCGGTTTTAGTGGAAGGTTTGCAACTTCATCACTGGTAAATGTACGATTAAACTCGCCTTTTTTAACTATGTCTGCGTAACTAACCGATTTTTCGCCTGAAATAATATAGCCCTTTTCTGCACGACATTTATCTGCAGGCACGCCGAGCATTTTAGCTCCAGCTTCTATTAATGCAATTCGACCCGCAGCGCCGGCTTGAGATAATGGCTTAAAGCTTTGAAATACAGACCATGAACCACCCGTTACCATAAAGCCCCATTTTTCATGAGTATCTACATAGGTAATTGATACTTTATCCCAATCACATTCAAGCTCATCAGCCACAATACGCGCAAGAGCAGTACCAATATGTTGACCCATTTCAGCTTTAGCAATACTCACTTCTACGGCGCCGTCGGTGCTCATAGTCCACCAAATAGTGGGTGAAAAAGCCTGTTGCGCAATTGATTCTTTTGCACTGAGCGAACCCGAAAATAACGCAGGGGCAAACGCCATGACTAAGCCTGCGCTAGCAGTGCCAATCATAAACGAGCGACGATTTAAATTAACGGTTTCGCTATTTTTTTGAAATAATTTTTTCATTATTGGCTCCAGTTAAGCGTCTTGTGCATTTGGATCAAATATATTTACTACACTTTGTGACTCATCTGCAGCGCGTTGAATAGCAGTTTTAATACGTTTATAAGCCATACAGCGACAGTAGTTACCATTCATATGGCTTACAATTTCTTCATCTGAAGGACTTGGATTAGCTGCCAGTAATGTAGCAGCTTGCATTATTTGCCCCGACTGACAGTAACCGCACTGTGGTACTTGCTCTTCAACCCATGCTTTTTGAAGTGGGTGTTCGTTATTAAGCCCTTCAATTGTGGTAATGTTTTTTCCTGAAATTGCGCCAATTGGTAAAACACATGAGCGAGTTGCTTGCCCATCTAAATGCACCGTACACGCACCACACATTGCAATACCGCAACCAAACTTCGTACCTTTTAATCCAATTTCATCGCGAATAACCCATAACAATGGTGTATCTTCACTTGCGTGTGATTCAACCACCTTGCCATTAATTGTAAACGTCACCATAGCTTGCCCCTTGATTAAGCTTTATAACCTGCGTTTATATTGTTTAATTTAAACGCAGGTTATAACAGTTAAGATTGTTGTAACTACTAATCCATAACACATATAGTTACCGCACCAGCTACATTAACAGCTAAATACCATAACCACTGCACTAAAGCGTTAGCGCAGCTAAAAACTTATTTTGCCCTACGACTACTTTTTCACTCATTTTTAGCTATAAAATTACTTAGCTGCTTTTGAGTATCTATATCTACACTCGCACTACTTAAACTAATTGTATTAACGACCTCACTGCTGGAACGCAGTAATTGCTGCGCACCTCTATCTGAAGTTAAGCTTGCAAGCTGAGATAAATCAACCGCTGGGAATATAGCGGGTACACCTAAACGCTCGCCATAGTTTGCGCACCAGCGCGATGGATTACGTTTAAAACCAGTAACTAGCTCACTTAAGTGCGCTACTTTTAGCTCAACCTGATCCGCAAGCATAAATAAAATCCCATTATAAGCATGGTGTTTAGATAGCGCTTGCGAAGCGACAGCAATTGAAACACCTAAGCCGTCATCCCATCGTTTGTTTTCAATAATATGTATATTTGAATGCCCGCTGAGTGCTTTTACTACCTCTGCGTGCCACTTTCCTGTAACTACATATACGGGTGAATCATCAAGCGCTTGCAGCACTTCAACCGCTCGCTCAATCATTGTTTGCCCTAAGCCCACATCGGCTATTAGCTTACAACCATCAAAACGAGATGATTGACCTGCTGCCAACACTACTTTTGCAATCAGCACGGGTCTTGCCCCCAATGGCTAAGTGATTGGGCATCTTTATCACACAGCACTGCATGTATTTCGCTGATCAGCGATAGTGCAATACTCTCTGGCGAGTCGCCCCCTAAATTTAAACCGACAGGTCCAAAAACAGGAGACTTAATTTGTGAAACATGCGTATTTGCGTGCTCTAAAACTTGTTTACGTCTGTGCTTAGGACCCAATAGCCCTATATATTTAAACGGAACATCTTTAAATTGAGCCAACGTACTGGCGTCAAGTTCAACGCTGTGAGCCATTAAAATAGCCGCATCAACTTTATGGGTTATGCAATATTCTTTTAACTCACTCGGTGTGATGCGCAAAATAGCATCTGCATTTTTAAAATATTGTCTTTTTGCATTAGCCGCGCGTGTATCCCATACAGTTACACTCCAACCAAGTTGTTTGGCAAATGTATAAACCGGAACTGCATCTGCGCCGCCACCTACTATTAATAGATGGGGCGGTGGATAAATAGAGGTTTGCAAGCACGTAGCGCCTTGTAATTCTACCAATTGCGCTTTGCGGTTCATTGATAAACCATGCAACTCATTATTTTGCGTAAATACACCACTACCGGCTGGCAAAATGGGGCTTACTTGTTGAAGGTATCGCCCTGGTTTATTCTCATTAAGTGCTTTAGATACAAGCTCTAACTGTAAATAGTCATTAGCTTTGTGAATGGGCTGCAGTAAAATATGTACTATGCCCCCACAACCAATGCCAAGTTGAAATGTTAAATCGTCTTCATCGGTAGCATCATAACTAATGGTTTTACTGCTTAAAGTACTCATTACTTGTTTAGCATGGCGCTGTATGTCAGCTTCTAAACAGCCACCCGAAAGCATCCCCAAGCGCTCGCCTAGGCTCGAAATAAGCATCATAGCACCTAGCTTTCTGTAGCTAGAGCCTTCAATTTTGTACAAAGTAGCTAAAACCCATTCTTGGTTGTCCCTGTTGGGATACCAAGTGTTTAAGATACTTTTCAAATCTGTAACCATATATTGCCCTTTAAAAAGCATTTTTGCGTTTAAAAACAAATCAGCCTAAACAGCTAATTTAAAACTTAATAATTCACGCACAATTTAGTTTTTTATTATATCGTTTAAGGTCTCAATTAACTCATCAAATTGATCATTAACGCTTTGGCGTTGTTTATCATTTAAGGTTGAGTTTAATTCGTAGAGTAAATTTATATATAAATCTAAGTTTGCTTCATTGGTTTTCAATAGTGCGTCGCTCATATATAGTTCGCGCTCTTTAATAACTGTACTCAACTGATTTATAAATTCTTTTTTTGTAATTTCAGCATTTGTAAATACCTGTTTGGCCGCATTCAAACGGGTTTGCTTGTACTCTAACCACAACGCTTCTGAGTCTTGATGTTGCTCATTAGTTGATTTAATCAGCGCTTTTTGTTGTTTATTAAGCTTTCCTATCCACTGCTCGTAGTATTCAAATTGCTCTTCCAAACGCTCATCTTTTCGCTCAAGCGGGCTTTGTTCGTTTAACTCTTCACGTTCGTCGTTAATTTTTATTTGAATATTGTTTAAAAGCTCTTCTCTTTGCTCACTTGATAAGGTTGCCCCAAGCTCAGCTAAAGGCATGTGCGCGTATTCAAGTAGGTTTTGCCAATGCTTTTTAGCAAAAACCACCTGCTCTTTTAACTGATCAATGCTTAGTGTGGTGTTAAAAAGTGCCTTAATATTTTGAATGTCTTGTTTGTAGGCAGGCAGCTGCGTACTTCTGTGCCAGGCTTGGGTCGTGTTAATAATCTGTTTGAGCTGCTTATTTTGTGTTTTATTTAAATCAATATAATCATCTACCCAAAATGACGAAAGCCAGCTCAAGTTGTTATAAGTGAATGAGGCTGAACAGCTACACAAAAATACCATGCTGATAGCAAAGCATGCATTTATCACTTTTTTAGCTTTAAGATTATTAAGCATCACTTTCCTTATTTAAAATTTTATACTCATGAAAATCTTATTTGATAATAATTATCATTAAGTATTGACTTGCGCGGTAATCTAACTAATAATCATTATCAGAAACAAAGTGTACCGACCTCAGTGCCTATGGAAGGATATTCAGCAAGGATGCTGACACATTAAAAGAAGAACGTGCCGCTTCGTGTTATTGCTTACTCGACCCAAGTTATAACATCAAATATCACATTTACTTGCTACATTGCTCATATTAGTGACGGTTAATATGACTCAAAAAAGCCCTAACGGGCTTTTTTTATATCTTTAAATTTTCTATAAAATCTGTATCTTACACTTCTTAAACTCATTAGCTTGCCTTGAAAGTCCACCGCGGTGTTATTTACATTTTATACGCACGATCTTATAAGGTACCGCCTTGCGTTTACACTAAAGCTGGCGTAAAACATAACAGTAGACCCCTTTTTTTGCATCTATTTATAGTAGCCGATTTAGTCTTTACATAAATGTATAGGGTATTAAACGTTTATAATGTGCAAATAGTGCAAAAATTTAATAAATTAGCATTTAACTATGGCCTGTTGACCTTTTAGGATTAAATCTGTTCTATCTAGGCGCTATTTAATCGCCGCGCGAAGTTTGTAACTTAGTAAGCTCATTAAAAAACCGAGCAACAAAGAGCAAACCGCCTCAAGGGCGAGCCTAAATAGCAGTGGATGTTTAATCTAAAAAATGTACTGGCCCTAAAATCTATCGAAACTATTAATAATTGGAGGCATTAATATGTCACAGTTTAATTTAAAAGCACTCATTCTTGCTGGCGTTTTACTTGCCAGCCCTTTCGCTCATGCAACATTAGAAGATGGCATAAGAGCAGCTAACGAAGGTGAATTTGCAGTCGCCCTAAAAGAATTCCAATACCTAGCAGATAAAGGTTTTGCGCCAGGAATTTACGAACTAGCCAAATTATACGAAGGTGGATACGGTGTAACACGCGATTACCGCAAAGCAGCTGCGCTTTATCAACAAGGCGTTAAAAAGAACCATGCTGATTCGATGTTTGCTCTAGCTGTTTTATACGATGAAGGTAAAGGCGTAAAACTTGATCATCAAATGGCAGTTACCTTATTTGAAAAAGCAGCTAAGAAGAATTTACCTGCAGCCCAATTTAATTTGGGCGTAATATACGCTAATGGCGTGGGTGTTACACGAGACTATGAAGCGGCACGTAACTGGTACGAAAAAGCAGCTGCAAACAATTACTCTTTAGCGCAATTTAATTTAGCCCTCATGTATTTTGAAGGACTAGGTATGCCAAAAGATCTTGAAAAGTCATATATTTGGAATACTATCGCTGAGTACAACGGTAATATGCAAGCGAGTCATAGCCGTAAACTTGATGAGCGTAAAATGCTGCCTAAAGAAATTGAAGCAGCTAAAGAAAAAGCCGATGCCATTTATGCAAAAATACAAGTGGGTACCTATGCTGGCGAAGGTCGCTTATTTTAAAGTCTTATTTTAGAGTTTAAGACCGTAGCTTTAAACTAATCTAAAAAAGGCTGAATTACATAATGTAATTCAGCCTTTTTAATATATCTTGATTAGCAAGTTAACACCTATTCAACTTTACCAAATCAGCACCCTATTATTTTATGTAAAGCCACTTTAGAAGCTTAATAATAAGTTTGCTTTGTTTTAGTAGCATAACAATGCGAGGATTAAACGAGCCCGCTACTAACGTATTTTTAGCATGGCTAAACGTTAAAAAACCTTCTATACCATGATAATGCCCCATTCCTGAATGGCCTACACCACCAAAAGGAGCATCGTCAGCAGTTACTTGCACTAAGGTATCGTTTATTGCCACAGTGCCACTGATTGTTTGCTTCATAATGTATTCTTGAGCGTGCTTATCTTGGCCTAAAATATAAAGCGCTAATGGGTGGTGATGAGCTTTAATATAGTCAATTGCGCTGTCGAGCTTTTCATAACTCATTATTGGCAGTATTGGACCAAATAACTCATCTTGCATAAGCTGCATTTCGTCAGTTACTTGAGTCACTAAATGCAGCCCCATACGATGCTTTTCTTCGTCTTGCTGATTGTGTTCAAGTGGCTTAATAATGTTTGCACCCAGTTCTTGGGCTTGCTCTAAGTAGGTTGCCAAACGTTTATAATGCGCATCGCTAATGATAGAAGTTAAGTTTTTACCTTCAACACCGTCTTTAAAATGCTTTTTATACAGCTCACATAATTGCTGAATAAGCTGATGTTCAAGCTCTTTGGGTACTAATACGTAGTCAGGTGCAACGCATATTTGCCCTGCGTTGGCCATTTTGCCAAACAGTAAGGCTTGTGCCGCTTTTTTAATATCGGCATTTTGCATAATAATAACTGGCGATTTACCACCGAGTTCAAGCGTTACCGGCGTTAAATTACGACTCGCTGACGCCATTACTAATTTACCTACGTTCGTAGAACCCGTAAATAATAAATGAGCAAATGGCAGTGATGAAAACTGTGCTGCAACATCACTCCCCCCTAGTATTATTTTACAATGAGCTTGCAGATCATCTTTAAATATTTTTTCGATAACGGCGTTTGTATGAGGTGTGAATTCGCTTAATTTAAGCATCACTCTATTACCGGCAGCTATGGCGGTAAGCACAGGTACTAACGCTAACTGAATAGGGTAATTCCACGGTGCAATAATACCAACCACACCTTTGGGCTGATAATTAACACTTACTTTTGAAGGCCATAAGCTTAAACCCACAGAGCGATTACTTGGCTTTGCCCATTTTGGCAATTTTTTAATAATGTGCGCGAGTGTTTGCACTGTAGGTAATATATCGCCTAGTAATGTATCGAAAGCGGTTCTGTAACCAAAGTCTTTTGAAGCAGCATCTACTAGCTCTTGCTCAAGTTCAACAATACGTACACGGAGTTTTTTCAATAAAACGAGACGTTTATCAATTGGCAAGTAAGGCGTTTCGAGAAAGCTTTTTTGCAATTCATCAAACTGGGGAATTAAAGGCATTGCATGTGATGTCTCAGTGCTCAAAATAGGTTACTCAATTTTTAAAGTTATTAACGACTATAACCTTGTTCTGTTTTTCGAGCAATAACACTAATTATCTAAAAAAGAGCTTCTTAAGCAATATAAATAAGCATAAAGAGTAGCTTTGTTTAAAACTGTAAATATAAACAAAGCTACTCTGGCATAGGTTGGTTAGAACTAATTTAGTTCAGCTTTAAAAGCCAAATACTTGGGCTGCAATCGTCATTGTAACCAACGTAATTAATACAATAGCCACAATGTTTAGCACAAAGCCCGCTCTTATCATGTCGCGCATTTGAATTTGCCCTGAGCCAAACACAATAGCATTTGGTGGTGTCGCTACCGGCATCATAAACGCACAACTACACGCTATAGCTGCAGGAATAACCCAAACCAATGGTGAACCTGTTATAGACTCTGCAACGGGCCCTAACAAAGGAAGAAAGCCAGCTGCAGTTGCTGTATTGCTTGTGATCTCAGTTAAAAACGTAATTAATGCCACAACAACAAGTACACTCATAACAAGTGGAATAGTGCTGGCGCCTTCAATTAGGTGAGCAATAAATTCAGCAAGCCCTGATGACTTAATTTGAGATGCAAGTGTAAGCCCGCCACCAAATAATAATAAAACGCCCCACGGCACTTTAGCTGCGCTTTCCCAATCAAGGATACGCTCATCTTTGCCTTTATTCGCTGGCATTACAAACAACAGCAATGCCGCTGCAATTGCAATAGTAGTATCTGAAATATTAAGACCTGTTATATCACCTAATAAAGGTCTAAATATCCAACACAGTGCTGCTAAAACAAACACAAATAACACGCCTTTTTCGGCGCGCTGCATTATACCTAGGCTTTTTAACTGCGTTGAAAACACCGCTTTTGTATCAATTTTTTGATCGTTTTTAATATTAGCATCTACTTTATACGCAAATTTAGTAAGCCAAACCCAGCTAATAATTAGCATGCCTAAAGACAGTGGTACGCCTACAATCATCCATTGCGCAAAGCCAATTTCTATTTGATAACTATCAGACAAGTACGCAGCCATTAAAGCATTAGGCGGAGTACCGATTAAGGTAGCAATACCACCAATACTTGCACCATAAGCGATTGATAACAGTAAAGCCTTACCAAAACCTTCATTACTCGGGTCTGATTGCTTAACTAAATTAGTAATTGAAAGCGCAATAGGCAGCATCATTACAGCTGTTGCGGTATTAGACATCCACATCGACAAAAATGCGGTTACCAGCATCATGGCTAAAATTTGCAAGCTTGGCTTTTTACCCGCATATAACATGGTGCTTAGCGCAATACGTTTATGTAACCCCCAACGCTCCATAGCAATAGAAATTAAAAAACCACCTAAAAATAAAAATATTAGCGGGTGCGCATACGGGGCAGCCACGCTTTTAATTGCTGCTATATCAGCCAGTGGTGATATTACCAGAGGGAGCAAAGCAGTTGCTGGAATTGGTACTACTTCGCTCACCCACCACGATGCCATCCAAAATGCTAAACCTGCGGTTTTAAATGCCGCTACAGACATACCCGTTGGTGGATCGAGTAAACATGTCATTAGCATTACTACAGGGCCTAGTATCAAAAAAAGCCATTGGAAATTTCTTTTCTTATCTGGTTTTTGCGTGAGTATATTATCTGTCATGGCAGGCCTCTAAAATTTGTATTTAAGACCAAGCGCAACACTGCTGTCGTCTTGTTCTTCTAAATTAAGGTCGGTGTATAAAAGGTAAGCAGTTGTTTGCTTGTCAAATACATAGTCAAGGCCCGTAGTCCATTGTGTTGCCTCAGAAGTTTGACGAAGTAAAGAGTCATCTTTAGCAAACTGTAATTTAGGTACCCATTTATCAAGCGTATAGCTTGCACTTAACACATAACCGTTACCTGATTTTATACCATCTGTTGATTCAGAATGCTGATATAGTGCACCAAGCTGTAATTGTTCAAATTTATAGGCTGCTGCTATTCGGCTCGCATTAATATTATTAAGAGAATCAACATGGCTTAATGATAAGTAATATGAGGTGTTTTTTAAGCTACGATCACCATAAATAAAAGTTGCTGCAAATCCAGCTTCGTTATCTTTGTTGTCGTCTTTTGGAGCATAAGTAAACGAAAATTGCGTATTATGCCAATAATTAGAAGTGTATGTTAGCGTATCACCAAGTCTATCTTGTCCTGCAATAACTTGGGCTATGTCACCTTGGGTTTCATTAAAGTTATCAACTTTGCCCTCAGAGTATTTAAAGCGAGTATCATTTCTTCCCACTACAAGCTCGCCAAATTGACCTTTTAAACCAAGATAAGTATTCCTTGCACTAAATGGCTCTTCGGTATCATCTTGCTCAAAGCCTTTTACTTGCACTTCGTATTTAAAAACAACGTTTAAATATTCATTTAATTTGTGTTGCCCTTGAATACCTATACGCGAAAATGGCGCTTCAATCTGCGTGCCTTCTTCTGCGTAACGCATAATACCCGTATCTGTATTAGCAATTTGTACTTCGGCTTTACCATAAACATCATATTCAGTAGCACAAGCCGTGTACGAGTAAAAAGCTAAGCTACTTATTGAGGTGAGTAAAATAGTAGAGTGTGTAAACTTTATCATTATGTGTCCTAATTATTAGAATCTACTTGTTGTCAGACCTAATAAGGCAACTTTACTGCCAATGGTAAAATACTATTACATTTCAGATGGTTAATGGGTATTGCGTATAAAAAATAGAATAAATGTGCGGTTTCCCACACACCATAAAAACGAAGTTGTCACATAAACCACACAATTTAGTCAATAAACATATCACGGTTTAAATTGTATTTACTCATTTTATCGTAAAGGGTTTTACGAGCGATTTGCAGTGTATCCATCGTATTTTTAATACTGCCATGGTTACGCTCTAGGGCTTCTTCTATTAATGACTGCTCATAAAAAGCAACTTTTTCAGATAAGCTTAAATCGGGAGAAAGCTCACCTTTAGCCTGCGTTTTGCTAACACTAAAAGCAAGTTCTACTCCTAATAAAACCGCGCGCTCAGCTTGGTTTCTAAGCTCCCTTACATTACCAGGCCAGTCGTACGCTAAGAGTCGCTGTTGTATTTCGCTATTAAGAGGTGCTGGCGGCTTGTGATAGCGTGTTGCTGCAATAGAGCTAAAGTGCTTAAACAGTAATACTATATCTGCTTTTCGAGCTCTAAGAGGCGGTATATCGACTTTTACCAAACTTAGCCGATAATATAAATCTGCTCTAAATTCACCTTTTTCAACTAATAAAAGCAAATCTACTTTAGTGGCTGCAACAATTCTTATATCTAATTCAATTGCTTTATTATCACCTACTGGAGTTACTTTTCGCTCCTCTAATACGCGTAATAATTTAACCTGCAACGACATTGGGGTACTTTCTATTTCATCTAAAAAAACTGTACCACCTTGTGCGAATTCAAACTTTCCCTTACGAGTGTGAGTTGCTCCGGTATAGGCACCACTTGCAGCACCAAATAACTCGCTTTCTATCAACTGCTCAGGCACCGCGCCGCAATTTATAGCCACAAAGTTACTTGCTGAGCGAATACTTTGATCGTGTAAGTAACGCGCTACAAGCTCTTTACCCGTGCCAGTTTCACCTTCAATCATTACATCAGCTGGGGTATCAATAACCGTATTGAGTAAATGCATCATATCTTGCATTTTAGGAGTATCACCCAGTATTCGTACACCCGGCGCTGAGGTTTTTTGTACAGCAAGTTTTAGTGCACGATTTTGAATCACTAAGCTACGCTTGTCGCATGCTCTTGCTATGCAATCAAGCAATGTTTCGTTTACTGGTTTTTCAAATAAGTCATACGCGCCTAATTGCATAGCTTTAACAGCAATAGTTACATCGGCGTACCCTGTTAAAAATATAACAGGCAGTTCACTATCAAATGCCGTGACTTGCTCAAGCAAAGTTAGCCCATCCATTGTCGGCATATTTATGTCACTCAGTACAACGCCCATAAAACGTCGATTAAGCTTTGTTAGAGCCGTACTTGCATCATTAAAGCACTCAACTGTATAGCCTTCGAGAGTAAGTAATTGCTTTAATGAATCTCTGATCATCGCTTCATCATCAACTACAATGATGTGCTTACACGGTGAGTTTTCAATCATCTGTTTTATCCTGCGTGCTTGATAGACTGATTATAAACTCAGCCCCGCCTTGCAGTCGATTGTGCGCACTTAAAGAGCCATTAAACGAGTCAATGATTTGTTTTGAAATAGATAATCCAAGGCCTAAGCCGTTACTTTCTTTAGTACTATAAAAAGGTTCGAAAATATTACCAAAAGCATGTTGCTCTATTCCAGGCCCTGTATCTAAAATTGAGAGTTTTACTCGGTTATCAAAGCACTCAACATTAAAACTTAATTTACGTATTATTGCGCCATTCATAGCTTGGCTCGCGTTAGTTATTAAGTTAACCAACACTTGCTCAAATTTAAGTGAATCAACCCACACTATTAACCCACTATCTAAATTAGGCTGCTCTACGTGTACGTTATCTTGCTTTAGTTGTGAGCTGGCAATCATCAAGGCGTTATTTAATAAACCAGCTAACGGATAAGGCCTTAATTGAGTTTGTGATGGTTTGCTAAAATGTTTTAGCTGCCCCACTATTTTGTGTACGCGACCTACAAGCCCCTCAATCACCGTTATGCTTTCGCCAAGTGCGGTGTAATTTTGCTTAGCGAGTAAACGTTTGGCGCTTGCTAGGTAAGTATTCATAGCGCTAAGGGGCTGGTTTATTTCGTGATTAATACCTGCGCTTAACTGCCCAATTGTTGCAAGTTTTGCTGATTGAACTAATGCAACTTGCGTTTTCTCAAGCTCTTGTGTGCGCTCAATCACTTTTTGCTCAAGACTATGCCTAGAGTAAACGAGCTTTTTATAACCCGCAAAACGAGCAAGTAAACTATAACCAACAATCATAACTAAAGCATAAATACTAAATGCCCAAAACAAGCGTATTAATTGAGCTGAATTTACTTTTGTAATATCAACAAGTACGTTCATATGTGCACTAAAGTAACGCAATGGTTTTGTCGCACTCACATAAAGGTTTTTATTAATTTTGAAATGCGAAATACCCTGGCTCTTATATTGAAATTGCTTAATATATACAGGTTGATGATCTAAATAAGCACGGCGTAACTTTATATTACGTCGCTTTGTTATATCAAACTCGCTGAAGCTATTTAAACGCCATGTTTGCATATCAGACATCGCAATTACATTATCACTAAGCTCTAAATAAAAATGGCTACCTTTAGATGTATTTAAAAGCTCTCTGTCGTTTTCAAATTTGCTTACATTCACTTTTAATACAACAACACCAACCGCTTTGTTGTCGTGATAAACAGCCTGCGAAAAATAAATACCACGCTCTTTTGAACGCATACCTAGTGCAAAGTAGGCCACTTTTTCACCTGCAAATGCACGTTTAAAGTAAGGTCTAAAGGCAAAGTTACTGCCTAAAAATGTGTAATCGGCTTGCCAGTTACTACTTGCCGTTACTGCGCCTTGGGCATTAAGTACAAATATATCTGATGCACCACTGGCTTGTTGTATATCAGCTAAGTAGTTATTTATAGCGTTGTAATGGGCTTGGTCGCCGTTTGCAAATTCAATCATTAACTGATTATAAGTAAGTAGCTGGGGAATAGCCGAAAAACGAGCGAGTTCAGTATCAATGTAATTATTTAATTGAGTAACCTGACGCTGCGCTTGAGCTGTTGCTTTTTCAATATCGTGAGCGCGGCCTACCCAAAATGTAACAACCAAAATTAATACTAATAATATACATACTGTAATTATTTTTTTAGAAAACGTAAACATGGCCTACCCGAGAAATAGCCTAAAAATTTAAGGTCGCTAGTGTAACGACTTATATGAGGCAGGGATATAAACTTTTTGTTAACAAATGAATTTAATTATACTTGTTAATTAAATTTAGTCCTAAAAACAAAAAACACCGCAAACAGTTGTGCTTGCAGTGTTTAAGGTTTAGAACAAAATTAATACGTTATTAATTTGTAGCTAAAGCTGATCTGTTTTTTAGGTATTTGTATAAACCAATTAATGAAGCAGCTATCCAAAATATTTCTATCACAAAGCTCGCTAAATTAAAGTTATAGCAAAGGCTAATTAACAACAAAATCGCCCCTGTTAAATTCATCATATTATACGTTAGGCTAGATGGAGACGTCTTTCCTAGCTGCAGTAAGAAAAATGAACCAACTACTAAAAAAGTACCTGTCATACCTATGATGTCAAATAAGAGTGCTATCACGAAACTATCCTTTATCCATTTTTAAATAACCCAATAAACTGGCCCGATCCATGGGGAGGGTATTTTTTCATTCATTGAAACAGCAAACCGAGCGATTCTATCAATATGGTAAATTCTAACAAGGCCATATGTCCGTATGAAGAAATTTTACTGTATCTGAATTATTTAAACGTTACTTTGCCACCAATTATTTTATAGGCAGGTGCACCACGAATAATCGCTTCTCGGGCAAAAGGCCGACTGCAGTTAGGACAAATACAGGGTTCTTGTGTAAAGTCTTGACTAATACGCTCTTTAAAACACTTAACTAATGCTCCTTTGCCTCCTTTTCGATATTTAAATAAGGAAGCTTTACAAGCAGAGCAAAAAATATCGACCGTTTTAGTGGGGCCTTTTTTATTAGGTTTTGCCATTAAGTCCTTCAGTACTATATAAAAAATTATTCTTTATGATACCAGTTTATAGCAATTCGTTTAATTAAGTGATCTATTTGAGGGTAGAAAAACGTGTTGATAGCTAGGCGAAAATTCGCTATTTAACTGTTCTAAATGAGAATTTTTTAACACAGGGAGCGACACATTTAGCCTCGCAAAATGATTAGGTATTATTGCTCATTTGTATTAGGTGGGTAAAGGTGACCACTGGGTTTTAGAATTTTTACGCGGTATGGTTATTAAAGTGAGCTCATAATAATTTAATGATGATGAAAAATATAACCTAATCTTTGAAAAAGAAGCGGTTTAATTGAGATGATAATACATTCATATTAAAAGGTTTGATTATAAACCCCGATACTTTAGCCGCAATAACTTGCTTAACTTTATCTGTACTATCCTCACAGGTAACCATCAACACAGGAATATCAGCAAGGGCTCTGTCTTTTCGAATGTTTGTGAGTAAATCAACACCATCCATTTTTGGCATATGAAGATCTGTAATAACCAAATCGAAATGTTGCTCACGTAATAAAGCCAAAGCTTGTAATCCATCTGTAGCTTCAACGATATTGCAATACTCCAACTTTCTTAGCATATTAATTAAAACATGACGCATGAGTGGCATATCATCAACTACTAATATTTTCATTAATACCGCTACCAAATCATGTAAATACGATTATATAAACCTACTCTACTCTCAGGTAAGAATCAAACCGGGCATTAACGGCTACTCAACCCTTACGGCCAAATACCTAAAATAAGCCCCATTAACGAAAACTGTAAAATACAGTAACTCCCATTAATTAAAAATAGCTTTAAAGGGCGTTGCTCAAATATATAACTTAATCCTAGTGAACTACTGATCCAAAAAAAGCCGATTACAAAGCCTGTTCCTATACACTCAACTAAGCTTGCGTCTTTACCTAAAAATAGAGACAACATTAAAGCCGCTATAAATACTAAAAAGAAGCTGCCGCCAAATATCAACTTAGGATTGGCTGATTGTAAATCAAGGTCAGTTAAGCCAATACTTTCTAGCCAAGCGTTTTTAAAGAGTGCTTTTGAGTACCATATGCCGCCAAGCATAAAAGAAGACAGTGCAGCCACCAGTATTGCAAAATAATCTACATCTAAAAGGTTCATACAAACAGCCGTATACAAAATGTGTAATACCGTTTGGTATTAAATATTAACGGTATAAAGATACTCTCAATGTAGTTACAAATAAGGTATTGAGCAAATTGCTTAACTTGAGTTAATTGCCTTTATGGAGAGTAATTTTAAAAATAAAGGCTATAAATCGCCAAATTTAGCGCTAGTTAACGCCGCTAAATTAGTTGGGGAGAGTGCGATTTCTAAACCTCGCTTTCCGGCGCTCACATAAATAGTATCAAAAAGTGAAGCACTACTATGAATAAACGTAGCTAAGCGTTTTTTTTGCCCAAGTGGACTTACTCCACCTAAAATATAACCAGTGCTAGCTTGAACTTTTTGCGGGGCAGCCATGGCTACTTTTTTGGCACCACATAATTTTGCCAACTGTTTTAAGTTAACTTGTTGCGACACAGGAGTAACAGCAACAATTAGCTGCCTTTCATGCGTTTCAAGAACGAGAGTTTTATATACTTGGGCGCTATCTAAATTTAACTTTTCAACAGCTTCAAGCCCATATTGACTATTACCTGCATCGTGTTCGTAACTGAGTACTTCAAAGGGGATTTTTTGTTTTTTAAGTAATTCGATTGCTGGGGTCATACTATTTAATCGTGTTTTTTTTAACAGTAACAAAAATAAAATTTAAAGCAAAAAAAACGACGCTAAAAAGCGCCGTTTCATTATTAATAATAATTTACTTAGTTAAATCATCAAAAAACTTTTTAACACCGTCAAAAAAGCCTTGCTCTTTAGGACGATTTTTCGAGCTATCTGTACCCATACTTTCATCTAACTCTTGCAGTAGTTCACGTTGACGCTCGTTTAAATTAACTGGCGTTTCGATTACTACCTTACAAATTAGATCGCCTTGGGCACCACTTCGAACAGACTTAACGCCTTTGCCACGCATACGGAACATTTTGCCCGTTTGCGTTTCAGAAGGTATTTTAAGTTTTGCACGACCATCAAGTGTTGGCACCTGAATTTCGCCACCAAGACCTGCTGTTGTAAAGCTAATTGGTACTTCACAGTATAAATTATTTGCTTCACGCACAAATATTTCATGTTCGCGAACAGATACTTGCACGTACAAGTCGCCAGATGGCGCGCCGTGCATTCCGGCTTCACCTTCACCAGTTAAGCGGATACGGTCTCCAGTATCAACGCCAGCTGGAATTTTAACTGAAAGCGTTTTAGTTTTTTCTACGCGGCCTTGACCATGACATTTGTTACAAGGGTCTGAAATAATCTGACCTTGTCCCTGACACGTTGGACACGTTTGCTGAACAGCAAAGAAACCTTGGCGCATTTGTACTTGGCCAGCACCATGACACGTAGTACATGTTTTAGGCTTAGAACCTGCTTTAGCACCACTGCCATCACATGGCTCACAACCCACCCATGTTGGTACTTTAATTTCAACTTCTTTACCACGAACCGCTTCTTCTAAGCTCAAGTCCATGTTGTAACGTAAGTCAGAACCACGTTGTTGACGAGATTGACGTCGACCACCGCCGCCACCAAAAATATCGCCAAATACGTCACCAAATACATCACCAAAATCGCCATGACCGCCACCAAAGCCGCCATGACCACCGCCACCGCCTTGCTCAAATGCCGCGTGACCATGTTGGTCATACATTTGGCGATTTTGAGGATCAGTTAAAATCTCGTAAGCTTCTTTAACTTCTTTAAATTTAGTTTCAAGCTCTTTATCGCCTGCGGTACGATCTGGATGATATTTCATCGCTAAGCGTTTATACGCTTTTTTTATGTCTCGCTCACTCGCATCTTTGCTTACGCCGAGGGCTTCGTAATAATCGCGTTTTGACATATCTATCACACTACTCTTTTCTGTTTGCAGCGTGAGCTGCTGGATAAACCGATAAATCGCATCGATTTATCATTGAATTTTTAAACCTTAAATACATGCAAAAGGCGCGACAAGCTATTGCTCGCGCGCCTCAATTGTTCATCCTAACCTAAACACTCGATTGAGTTAAGTGTTTTTGGCTAGCGAGAAGCGTTAGCAACAATTACTTGTCGTCTTTCACTTCTTCGAACTCTGCATCAACAACGTCGTCGTCTTGCTTAGCTGATTGCTGTTGCTCGCCTGCATCTGCTGAACCTTGCTGTGCTTTCGCTTGTGCAATTTCCATTAGTTTTTGAGACTTTTCAGCAAGAGCTTGAGTTTTAGCTTCAATCTCTTCTTTGTTGTCGCTCTTAATAGCAGCTTCTAAATCTACAACAGCCGCTTCAATCGCTTCTTTGTCTTCGCTTGGTAATGCATCGCCAGCTTCTTCAATTTGCTTACGAGTACCGTGTACTAGAGCATCAGCTTGGTTACGAGCAGCTACAAGTTCTTCAAACTTTTTATCGTCTTCAGCATGTGCTTCTGCATCACGAACCATTTTTTCAACTTCTTCATCACTTAGGCCTGAAGATGCTTGAATTGTGATTTTTTGCTCTTTACCTGTATCTTTATCTTTCGCAGATACGTGTAAGATACCATCGGCATCAACATCGAATGTTACTTCGATTTGCGGTGTACCACGTTGTGCTGGGCGAATACCTTCTAGGTTAAATTGACCTAGAGATTTATTGTCGCTTGAACGTTTACGCTCACCTTGTAACACGTGAATTGTTACAGCAGATTGGTTATCTTCAGCTGTTGAGAATGTTTGCGATTTCTTAGTAGGAATCGTCGTGTTTTTCTCAATTAATGCAGTCATTACTGAGCCCATTGTCTCAATACCTAGAGATAATGGAGAAACGTCTAGTAATAGTACATCTTTAACGTCACCAGCAAGTACACCACCTTGAATCGCTGCGCCTACTGCAACTGCTTCATCAGGGTTTACGTCTTTACGTGGTTCTTTACCGAAGAAATCAGCAACTGTTTTTTGTACTAAAGGCATACGTGTTTGGCCACCAACAAGAATAATATCGTTGATGTCGCTTACTGATAAATCAGCATCAGCAAGTGCACGTTTAAGTGGCTCTAGAGATTTAGTTACTAAATCTTCAACTAGTGATTCAAGCTTAGCACGTGTTAGTTTCACGTTCATGTGCTTAGGACCAGATGCATCAGCAGTTACATACGGAAGGTTTACTTCAGTTGATTGTGCAGATGACAGTTCAATTTTTGCTTTTTCAGCAGCTTCTTTAACACGTTGCATTGCAAGAGGATCAGTTTTTAAGTCTAAACCTTGATCTTTCTTGAATTCAGCTACTAAGTAGTTGATTACACGGTTATCGAAATCTTCACCACCTAAGTGAGTATCACCGTTTGTAGCAAGTACTTCAAAAGTGTGCTCGCCTTCAACTTCATCAATTTCAATGATTGATAAATCGAAAGTACCGCCACCTAAGTCATATACTGCAACGATGTTTTCGCCACGGTTTTTATCCATACCGTAAGCAAGTGCCGCAGCAGTTGGCTCATTGATAATACGTTTAACTTCAAGACCCGCAATACGGCCAGCATCTTTCGTTGCTTGACGTTGTGAATCGTTAAAGTATGCAGGTACTGTGATTACAGCTTCAGTTACTTCTTCACCTAAGAAGTCCTCTGCCGTTTTCTTCATTTTTTTCAGTACTTCAGCAGAAATTTGTGGTGCAGCGCGTTTTTCGCCACCCGCTTCTACCCATGCATCGCCGTTATCAGCTTTGATGATTTTAAACGGCATGATGCCGATATCGCGTTGTACTTCTTCGTCTTCAAAACGACGACCAATTAAACGCTTGATTGCAAATAATGTGTTTGTCGGGTTAGTAACCGCTTGACGCTTAGCAGATTGACCTACTAATGTTTCGCCGTCTTGCGTGTAAGCAATAATAGACGGGGTTGTGCGATCGCCTTCCGCGTTTTCAATAACACGTGCTTTGCCACCATCAAGTACTGCAACACAAGAGTTTGTAGTACCTAAATCTATTCCAATAATTTTACCCATGAAACTTCTCCAACTTCAATATTCGTTAATACGTTCGATGACATAGTAAATAGGGATGCGCCAAACTTATTTCAACTGTAAAAATGAAAAAAAATCCATTTTTTGTGATTTATTTACAAAATAACCCTAATAATTGTAAGGAATGGTGATTTTTGCACCGCCAGAGACGTTTTTAATTACTGGTCTGACTAGTTTGGTTGTGTTATAAATTTATTAAATCGCACTATAAAAGGACATCTTCATGCATTTTGAACAATTACTTCTCCAAGCTGCAAAAATTGGAAGTTCAGACAATACCGAACAATTAACTAGCACAATGCAATTTCCAGAAAACTGGTGCCAAGGCAGAACTGCTTTTGGTGGGCTCTCAGCCGCACTGTTGTATCAAGCTATCAGAGGAAAAGTATCCAATGATCGTCGCCTACTCTCACTCAGTACAAATTTTGTAGGGCCATTACTAGCTAATACTCCTTTTTCGTTATCGGTAGAAATATTACGACAAGGTAAAAGCAGCACACAGGTACTCGCCAAAGCGATTCAAAATGAACAAGTGTGTGTAATTGTACAAGCGTGTTTTGCTAAAAGTAGAGAGTCGGGTGTAAATGTGCCTGTTTCAAAGTCTTTAGGGTTAAAACCGGTAGACGAGCGCCAAACTCTACCTTTTATTAAAGGCCAGATGCCTGAATTTTTTCAACATGTTGATTTATGCCCTCAACAAGGTGCCATGCCATTTAGCAGCGCAGAAACTTCTCACCTAGGGGGCTGGATGCGCTTTAAGCACACCCCAGAGCAAATAACAGAAGCGCATGTAATTGCATTAACAGATGCATGGCCACCTACGTTATTACAAATGTTTAAACAACCCGCTCCAGCTAGTAGCATGTCATGGTATTTAGAGTTTGTACAAGAGCCAAACTTAACACCTGGAGAATGGCTTGGCTTTGAAGCAATCACTCATCATTCAAAAGATGGTTACGGTTTAGAAGATGGCTGTATATGGTCACAATCCGGTGAGCTAATAGCGCTTACACGTCAAACAGTGGCATTATTTGATTGATGAATGGGTTTGGCCTTCACCAACAATTCTTTTATAAGTGCCGTTTTGCTTGATGAGCGCCAAACCTATATCAAACTCAGTAGCTAAAGAGAGGTTATTAAAATAAGCAGGTCGCTCTGCTTTTGGAAATAAAGTGTAAATTTGCACAGCTTCGGGTGATTTATGTTGGTTGTAGTAATAGTAAAAAATACGCTTATCTAACACAATTACATCCACCCAACCTTTTAACAGCTTATCTACCTGCGCCTTTTGATTAATAACCTCTTGATATGAGCTAAAGTGTTTAACATTACTTTTAAATATAGAAGGCAGATATGCAATTGCATTTTGAAAAGCAAGAACGTTTTTATTAAACATGCCTTCTATTTCATCAATATTATATTTATTTCGCTTGAGTGTAATGGCTACATTTTCATAACTAAGTACCGGTTTACTTGGGTAAACACCAGGACTACTTCCTCCAGCATAATTTAAAAGTATATCTACTCCTTTATTGTGCAATTGATGCTCAGCGCGTTTATTCGACATATATTGCACATTAATATTGGCAAATCCATTAGCCTTTAACGCGGCTTTGATTAAACCTAGGTGTATACCCGAGTCTGTTTTTGCAAAAACATAGGGCGGAATTGATGCGCTCGCGGCGATAATTACTTCTCGCTCTTTATTAATAGCCACAGCATTTTGCGAACAAATAAAGAGCCATATTAATATGCAGTACAAATAATATTTCACACGCTTCCTTTATATAATGAGCTGCTTGATAGCAGAACGCGTTGTATTAATGTATTAAATATAGCAAAATTGAAGAAATATTCTTCTTGCTTGGTATTAAATTGCAAACTGTATGCCCCTGCTGCGATCTGATCATAGATATACCTCGCATAATCGCAAAACAAATGGCGATATGCCCACATTGTCACCATAAACTTTGCGAAGCCGATGTTAATCACGACAGTCGCATAGTTGCACTAAGCTTTAGCGCACTATTAATGTTGCTCAGCAGTATGTTTTACCCTTTTATTTCATTTAGTAGTAGCGGTATAACTCAAACTATTACACTGCCCGACGCGGCTCGAATTTTGTTTAATTATGATAGTGAGCTACTTGGCTTATTTATTGATTTGAGCATTATTGCCCTGCCCATGGGTTTGCTTGTTATTTTAATTCCTTTGCATCTTGGGCTTTTAAAAGCATTACCAGAGAGCATTGCAAGGCGACTACTAAAGTTCACTTTGGCGTTAGAGCCTTGGATTATGTCTGAAATATTTTTAATTGGTGTACTTGTTAGTATGGTTAAAATCATGTCGCTGGCTGATATTAGCTTCGGCACGAGTTTTTGGGCTTATGTGGGGTTTGTTATTTTATACATAGCTGCGCTCGTTCACTTAAATCGCCCGCGCTTATGGGCTCAAATAAAGCCTGTAAAAATACTCGAAGGCGCTGAGCATGCTAAACGTGCAATAGATGAAAATATTAAAGCCTGTCATGTTTGCCATCAACTATGTACCGGTAATATTTGTCAGCGTTGCCATACAAAAACGCATGTGCGAAACCCTTACAGCGTACAAAAAGCAGCAGCTTGGTTAATAACCTCTGTCGTTTGTTATATTCCAGCTAATATTTTACCGATTATGCATACCACTAGCTTGGGAGATGAATCGCCTTCGACTTTAATTGGTGGTGTAATTACACTTTGGAAAAGTGGCTCCTACCCTATTGCCGCCATAATATTTTTAGCAAGCGTTGTGGTGCCACTTGCTAAAGCTTTTGTACTCAGCTTTTTATGCTTTATGGTTACAAGGCCTGCCAATAGGCATACAAAAAGTTACACCCGGATTTATCAACTTACTGAATTTATTGGAAAGTGGTCGATGATAGATGTATTTGTGGTTGCTATTTTAGTTGCCTTAGTTCAGCTGGGTAATTTAATGTCAGTAACGCCAGGATTAGGCATTGTATTTTTTACAGTTATGGTAATATGCCAAATGATGGCTGCCCATGCCTTTGACCCACGCTTATTGTGGGATTCCCCTAAAAACAAAAAATCAGAGAACAAAGCATGACCGAAACTGCCGAAATAACAAAAGAACCGAAAATTTCCGCTATCTGGATCATTCCGGCAATTGCGCTTTTAGTGGGCATGTGGATGTTATACCAATACCAAGCTAATAAAGGCCCTACAATTTTTATCGAGATGCCACAAGCCGAAGGCATTATTGCAGGTAAAACTGAAATAAAAGTGCGCAGTGTAAAAATAGGTCAAATTGATCATGTTCGGCTATCCGACACGCAAGACAGCGTAATTGCTCGCGCGCAAATAGATAAAAATTACAACGAGCTACTGACTGACGATGCCAAAATTTGGGTCGTAAAACCACGCATTGATGAAACAGGTATTAGCGGGATGAGTACGTTATTGTCTGGTGTATATTTAGAGTTTTCACCCGGTGAAAGTAAAGAACTAAAAGAGCGTTTTAAGTTACAAGATGAACCCGCCCTCATTGGTAAAGATGTGAAAGGTGGTCGTTTTAAATTAATGAGTTACAACGCTGAAGTACTTGATGTAAGCACCGGTATATTCTTCAAAAATTATAAAATAGGGCAAATAGAAACCGCCACTTTTGATTGGGAAAACCAAGCAATGAAGTATGGCGTATTTATTAAAGCCCCTTATCAAAATCTGATCACCATGAACTCAATATTTTGGGTGAACGCAGGAATTGAAATTGACCTATCTGCCGATGGTATCAATATTAATACGGGCTCTTTGAGTAAACTATTAAAAGGCGGTATTTCGGTTGGTTTACCTGAACAACAGGCCCCGGGTGAAATAGCACAAGATGGGCATAGCTTTTCATTAAGCCAAAGCTATAAAGAGGCGTTAGAAGAGCGCTTTTATGATTTTGATTACTACCTAATTGAATTTGAACAGTCAGTTCGAGGACTACGCACAGGTGCACCTGTCGAATACAGAGGTATGCGTGTAGGTACTGTTGTTGAAACCCCTGCCAATGTAATTATTGACGGTAAACCTGCCCACTTTAGAAACCATAATACGGCGGTTCCAGTGCTTATAAAAGTAGAATACGGACGCTTGTATCATGACAGTGCTTCAGCAAAAGAGTATTGGCAAGGCAGTTTAAAGGGCTGGATTGAAAGTGGGATGCGCGCCTCGTTAAAGCCTGGTAATTTATTAACGGGTGCTGTGTATGTAGATTTTGATATATACCCCGACGCGCCAGAAGCGCACCTAGGTAAACTTGTGCAGTATGATGTTTTTCCGAGTATTTCAAGCGGTATAACTGTATTAGCAGATCAAGTTTCTGACGTACTTAATAAGGTAAATAACTTAAAAGTTGAAGATAGCTTGGCACAAATGCAAGCTACATTTACCGATTACCGAGCGCTTGCTAATGAAATGCGAGAGCTGCTAAGCCAAAAAGATACACAAAACTTACCTGGCGACTTTAACCGTAATTTCGAAAAGATGACAAAAAGCATGGAGCAGTTTGAAGTCACTATGCGCCAATTTGATAAAACCATGGCCAGTTACCAAGCCGGTTCTGAACTTCATCATCAAATACAGCAAACATTAAAAGAGTTTAAACGTTTAAGTGAGGGCCTACAGCCTCTAACTCGCGGATTAAACGAGCAACCTAATATGCTAATTTTTGATAAATCATTACCAGCAGATCCAAAACCAAGGAAGCAATAATGAAATCGTTATTTTTAACTGCAAGTTTATTATTACTATTGGCAGGTTGTAGTTCATCAATACAAACTGCGACACAGTATTACCAGTTTGAGCAGCCTATAGGTGCATCGTCTCGAAACGTTGCAGATACAGATGCGCAACTAAGAATACAAACTGTTGTACTTAGAGGCGCTTTAAATAATTTGGGCATTGCTATGAAAATAGATAGCAACCAAATTCATGCTGCAAATTATAACCTGTGGGGCGAATCGCCGGATGTAATGCTTACTGCAACAGCCCAGCAAACACTTTTTACTGCTATGCCCAACTGGATGGTAATAAAAGGCTTACCGGTCATTACTGAACTTGATCAACAAACGTTTTATGAGCTTGAATACGAAATTCACCACTTTAATGGCGATATGCAAGGTAACGCTGATATTTCTGGGCTTTGGCGTTTATATTACACACACCCTGAAACAGGCCGACGCCTTATAAGTATTAATAATTTTTCGCAATTGGTCCCTATTGATGATGATGGCTATGACGGTTTAGTTTCAACACTTGAAGCAACATGGCTAAATATAAACCTAAATGTTGCAAAACAAATAGAACAAGCAAGACTTTAATCGTTAAGTGACAATATAATCACGGCGGTTTTGTCATCATTGATAACCGCCTTGCCCTCTATTTTAAAACCCAATTTTAACAACACATTCTGCGATGCCCTATTATCTGGTGATGTTATTGCACACAGTTTTGTAATTCCAAATTCATGCTTATGTTGCAAAAGTGCGCTGGCCGCTTCAAAAACATAACCCTTTTTTTCAAAACCGCTTACAAGTGCAAAACCTAAATCAGGTTGCAGTAACGCGGCGCGTTTATAAAACCCAACAACGCCAACCACTACAGCATTATGCAAAGTAATAATGTAAGGCCCAAAGCCTTGGCGTACATGAGAAGCAATAAATGACTAGGGCCTGTTGACCTTTCAGGATTAAAATTTGTTCAATCTAGGGGCGATTTAATCGCGGCGTGAGGTTTATAACCTAGTGGGCTAAGTAAAAACCGAGCAACAAAAAGTTAATTGCCCCTAGGTAGAACCCTTCGGGCAGCGCATGTTTGGCATTTATGCTGTGTTATCGCCTATTTATGGGGAATAACCACACTACATAGGCTCTGCCTTGCCTAAATACCAAACATACTGCTGCAAATTTAACCTCGAAAGATAAACAGGCCCTATAATGTACGACTTGGCATCATCAAGGGTATAGATTGCTTTATCACCAATATGCTCTATGAAACTCGCCTGATTAACTAGCTTAAGTAAAATAGCTGCATCAAGCTCATTTGCATGGCGCAACAACAATCGATTTGTTTTAAATACAGCGTTCAATGTAAGCTCCTCTAAAAAACTTTGTTTTGCATGTAACTTTTTGTTGACTGAAATTAAAAAGCAGATTATTTTTGCGCCGATGTTTTTACAGGCACAACAATAGCGGTTTGCACTCCTTGCACCGTCTGGCGCCAAAGCCAACGCGTTTCACTTAAGCCGCTATTTAACATAACTGTTTATGTGTCTCTCCCTCGCGTACAAAAGCAGTGACTTGGAAGATGATTTTACAACAAACTTATCATCTTCTTTGTTTTTGTATAAGCAGTTTAAAAATTAATACTATTGTAATTTTTATACATGCTTTTAATTTTGTGAATACTTAAATGCTTGAACCTTCTGCGTTAAGTTTACTGCCACCTTTGGTGGTAGTTGTATTGGCTGTTGTATTACGCCGCCCTATTTTATCTTTACTTATTGGTGCTTTAGTTGGTTTAGTTATCGCCGATCCTGCACAGGTACTTACTAACTTTGCGAGTACATCGCTAAAAGTGATGACAGACGAAACCATCGGCTGGCTAATACTTGTATGTGGTGGCTTCGGTGCTTTAATCGCGCTATTAGTGCGCACAGGTGGCGCATCGGCTTTTGGCAAGTTAGCCCTTAAATACACTAAAGGTAAACGCTCATCTTTGTTTATGACCTTTTGTTTGGGTGTAGTTATTTTTATTGATGACTACTTAAATGCGCTTACCGTGGGTGAAACCATGAAACGCATTACCGATAAATTTAAAGTGAGCCGTGAGATGCTTGCCTATGTTGTAGACTCTACTGCTGCACCAATTTGTGTACTTGTCCCTTTATCTACCTGGGCGGTTTTTTTTGGTGGCTTACTTGTAGATAACGGTATTGCAGAAGAAGGCAAAGGGATTGCAGTTTATATCCAAGCCATACCGTACATGTTTTATGCGTGGTTTGCAGTGCTTGTTGTTTTACTTGTTGTGCTGGGTATTATTCCTGCGATTGGTCCAATGAAAAAAGCAGAGCAAATGGCACAAATTGAGCAAGCTCAAGTCGACCCTGCTCAATACAATGACGTTCAAACAGCAGATGAATATGCGGTAAAAGCCGTAGAAGAGAACTTTGAAGATGCTGATCCTAAAGGTAAATTACGTAACTTTTTGGTGCCGATTATTTTACTGGTTGCATTTACTGTTTACTTTGAAATAGACGTATACAAAGGCTTATTAGCAACAATGGCGGTCACTCTCCCGTTTTATGCTCTACAAAAATTAATGAGTGTAAGTGAAATGATTGAACGCATGCTTGATGGCTTTAAAAGTATGATCCCCGCGATTGGTACTGTTATAGCTGCGTTTATATTTAAAGATGTATGCGACTTAATTGGTTTGCCTCAGTTTGTTATTGGCAGCTTAAGTCCTTATATGACCGCTGCATACTTACCAGCCGTGGTATTTATTTCAATGGCTATTTTAGCGTTTGCAACGGGGTCTAGCTGGGGTATTTTTGCTGTATCAATTCCCATTGTTATGCCACTGGCTAATGCGGTTGATGCAAACATACCACTGGTCATTGGGGCGCTATTATCGGCTTCTTCTTTTGGTAGCCAAGCGTGTTTTTACTCAGATTCAACCGTACTCGCAGCGCAAGGTTCTGGTTGTAATTTAATGAGCCATGCTGTTACACAATTGCCATACACGCTAATTGCTGCGGCATTAGCTGTTATAGGCTTTTTAATAATGGCTTAAATACTATACCAATCCGCAATAATACTTAATCATTTTGCGGGGCTAAACGAGTCGCTACCTGCGTTAAAAAAATTTCATTTAGAACAACTAAATAGCGAATTTTTTGCCTAGCTATCAACACGTTTTTCCATCCTCAAAATAGATCACTTAATTAAGCGAATTGGTATTATTAGTAAATATAGTGAGATAAATAATAAACCCCAATGTAGTGATACATTGGGGTTTATTTTAGCTACATAAATAAAGCTTATTTTTGTAGTTTAATACCATTGTAATAGGCATCAAGCGTTGTGATTTTAGTTTGATTTGGTAAATCGGCAAAGTCACTTTCTATAAACTTAGTCCCGCGTAATTGCACATTTAAACGTGCAGCATTAGGGTTAAGCATTGTTTGCTTGTAGTAGTCTTTTATATCTGCAAGCGTTACTTTTTCAACTTCATCAATCAGCTTTTGCTTAGAATCAAAGGTAAAGTTTTCACGGTACCAATCGTTTATAAGTGGGCTCATTTCGTCACTTAAGTTTTTAGGCTGCTCTTTAAGTGATACAAGGGTAGAGTTTTTCAGCTGCTCAAAAGTCTCTTCGCTCATGTTATCAAGTTCAACTGCGTATTCTTTTTTAAACTTATCAAAACGAGCTTGTATTTCTTTTGGTCCTTTAACTGGTGTTTGAATATACATACCAATTGCTGAGTAATCCTCGATTGGGCGAGCTAATGCACCTACTGCGTATGCAAGTTGCTCCTCAGTACGCATTTTATCAAACGCAACTGTTCTAAAGTGGCTTTGTAATACAGCTGCTTCTGCTTTTTGTTTGTAACCCGCAACAGGATGAACGGTCATATCAACCACCGCTACATCGGCTACATCGATATCTTTTTGCAGTACCAGTGTTTCGCCCGGTTGTGGCAACCACGCTTTGCTTCGTGCAAATTCACTGCGCTTATGATTACTTGGTAATGTTGCACTTAACTCTTGTGCAATCGCGTCAATATCTTGCTGATCGTAGTTACCGTAACTAAATACGCGTAAATCGTTTTGTGCAAACGTAGCTGTTTTTAATTGTGCTAAGTCGGCAACACTCAGTGAGTCAGCGGCTTTTATAAGCGCATCTGTATCAAAGCCACCTGTACGGGTTAGTTTTGAATACTCGCCAAATGCTTGTGCATACGGAAACTGCTTTTGTTGGTTTAGTAAATTACGCTTAAAGCGATCTACCGCTTGGCTAAATGCTTGTGCTGTTTCATCGGCTTTTAATCCGGTTAAAGCTTGTTTAAGCAATACATCTTGCTTATCTGTAAAACCACTCATAGATAAAACAAGACCATTACTCGGCGCAAGGCTTACACTCATACCGGCGATTGCTGCTTCGGTACTTAACTGACTTTGTTGAATATTGTATAAATCAGCCCAAACAGAATAAAGTACTTCTGCTTTGATATCGTTCAAACCTGGTTGAGTATTTATATAAACTTCAACAAGCCCTTTTGGCTGCTCTGCAAATTTTTGACTTGCTTGGCGCCATACTTTTACACCATTTTTATCGTAAGCAAGTTCTGGGTGTTTTTGCTCTTTAAATGCTTGCGTTTTTATTGCAAAATTTTCAGGCAATAAATTGTTTACTGTTGGTAGTGCTAACTTAAATTCGCTTGGTTTTTTCCAGCTGGCAATTTCATCATCGCTAATGTCACTGATGCGGTATTTACCGTCGTAAAAGTGTAGTTGTGAGTCTGTCTCTTCTTGCTGCGATACATACCAAATACGAAGGGTGTCGGCATTTAACTGCTCAAGTACATTGTTTACAGCGTCAGCGTCAAACTTTGCATAATAATAAGGTGCATTAATAGCGTGATTTAACGGATAATCTTGCATGCTTTGCGTAAGCGAACTTACATAATTAAATTCATCACCTTTTTCTAAAAACTTAAATTGGTTATTAAGGGAAGTACGAATTTCGTTGAAGTACTTGCTATCAACACCTTCTTTTTTAATTAAATCGATGTACTGCATAATAGTCGCAACTATTTCGTCAC
>NZ_JACJEP010000002.1:169143-292437 GCF_014164135.1 Pseudoalteromonas sp. SG45-1 | reverse complement strand
CTTACTTACTTACTTACTTACCACTAAAAAATTGTAATTAAAAAAATAACGTTAAAAATGGACTTTTCAATGTCACCAACAAGAATGATTCAATCTGTTAAAAGGGTTACTACTTACAGGTTGAATGAAGTAAAGACTGAACAAACCTCGCTAAAAAAACTGCTAAAGCTTATAACGCTTACACAAGCTTTAATTTGTGCTTTATTACTTACGATAAGTCATACCGCTTTGGCGTCAGAGTGTTTAAATATGAAAGTATTTAAACCTATAAAAATTGAGGACAAAACAGGGCTATCTCAGTCATTGAAGTTTGAAGAAGTTAAATTACTCCACAAAAATAAGTCAGGTATTTGCTTGCCTACAAGTGATACCTACATTTTGGCTTTTAGTGAAGGGATCCCTTTTATTGCCACTCGATTAAGAGGCCACACGCCAGAAATAACACTGCTGGAACAAGACAAAAATTATTATGCATTAATAAAGTATTATGCAGGTAATAAATTGCAAGTATTAAAGGGATATCAAATCATCAACTCAGAGCTATACGCACTCCCTAATTTCACTTTGAGCAGTAATGTAAGCAATATTAGTATTGATGAAGGGGTTATTAGCGTAAAAAACACTAAGTTAGTTGAAGAACACTCTATCGATTCAGTTACGCTTTATAACTTTGATTTATTAGGTGTATCAGTTAAACATTAAGTAGTGTCTTTGCTAAATAACTATAATATTAAACTACTGAGGGTATTTAAAAAGCATGATAAAAAGTAACCTCTATAAGCTTCTTCAGATTAACCTCTTTTGTTTTATTGCGTCATGTAATGCAGCTCAAGGTGCTTCGCAAGTTATATTTAAATGTAATGCTAGTGAGCCTAAACCTATGGAGTTGATTGTAAGTAAAGTAGGTAGTAAATTTTACTTAGATAAATTAACTATAAATGAAGCCTCAGTTATTGATTCAACGGAGCTCAATAATGTAAAAAAGTCGAGCTATCATCGTTTTTTAGCTATTGAACACAGTTTGGTTTTTAAAAAAGAAGGAAGTGAAATTACATTGAGTGATTACAGTAGTGAGGAATTCGATACACTCACAAATGAAAAAACAGTTACGCTACAAAAGAGTGACAAAAAAAAAATACTGGGTTTGTAACACCACTGCGATTAGCAAATTAGCTTCTATTGAAAACTTTTAGCCAATTAAAAGCGCTGATTGCGTACATTTTTTCAATGAGCTTTAGCTTTTGTACTAAAGCTCAGCATATTGATTTATTAGAGCTTGATGGCTTTAAAAAAGCGGTTAAAAGTACAGATTATTTAGCTAAAGTAACAATTATTAGAGTAGACGTTTTTCAAGAAGCTGATGATTCCCAAAAGTATGTATTTACTGCTGATGTAGTTACTACTTTTAAAGGTGATTCTTATAATCAAATCTCATTTGAAATGTTAGTTGAGAAAGGTGAAGATATGACATTTAACTCAGCGCCTGTTTACTTAGTACTTTGTAAAAGTTTAAGTGGGGCTTACTATTGGCCAGGCACGGGCTCATATTTTAAATCTGGCCCTGCAATTGATACCTAGGTAAATAACAATAGAGGAACAATTCAAATAGCTGGCACTTTTTCAGATTGGTGTAACTAGAGTGTCTGTGTGAATGGCATCATTTAAGAGGTGAATAAGTGTCTCAAAACGATATGAAGGTTTTATTGTTACCTCCATGGAAGCTTTTAATTAGGTTTCTATTAGTAACGATTCTTTTACTTTTAGGGACGGCCTACTCAGGGATGACCTTATTAACACAATACCTCAATACCAGCCCTGAATGGCTGTTAGGTATTTTATTTTCAGTTGGGGTAGTGTTTTGCCTCTTAAACTTTAAAGCAAGTCGCGGCTCTTTTATTTGTACAAATATACTAAAATACTATGCGCTTTTTTTAGCGTTTATATGTTTGCCATCTTTTTTTGTTATTGAAGGCAATGGCTACCATATTGCTTCAGCTATTAATATGGCTTTAATGTTGTTTTCTTTTTTCTTGATTAAAGGGCAAAAATACCAAGAACTCATCCAATATCAATATAATTTTTTCAAAGATATTAAAAGCTCTCGTTTAGCTATAAAGAACGAAATTACCAAAAGTACACGTAGTAACAAGATATAAATAATTGTATATTTTGTCTTCTTTTATTTAAGTATTAAACGTAAAACTATAAGAGTCAGACGATTCGCTAAAAATGTTATCTTTTATATATAGCGAGTTGTAAATGTTCAATGTAGGATTTAAAAGTTTAAAAACGATACCGATTTAATTTTTCATGATTTAAAAGTAAGCTACCTTTTAATTTCTTACCTAAATTTTTCAATGCACGCTCAGTGTATATTTTGTATTAACATAAAAGTTAAGGACGATTAATGTCTCTACTAAATACATGCATTTTAATGCTTTTTTACAACCTTTGTTTATTTATCTTGCCCTTTTTACAGATGATATAGAGCTAGATGAAAGCTCAAATGATAAAAACGATGAGAAGATTAATCTTGCTCTACTGGTTATTACACCTAGTTTTGCATATTTTTACATGGAAACATTTTGGTATGCATTTAGCCTTTTAATGTGTGTAAATATAGTAGGCGTTATTTTAGCAAAAATAGTAGAACGCAAAGCAAAAAGAAATGTAGATTTTAAATAGCTTACGGGTTTTGCGTTTTCATGGCTAATGTTCTTTGGTTTATGTTATTGGCTAATAGATTTTAGTTTTTCCGAACGTAACTCAACAAACGGTAATAGCTCTTATTACGAAAAATACTGGCCCACACTTTATTTTTTAATATTAATGCTTAGTACACTAACAATAAAAATAATTGAAGCTAGGTTTGATAAACATTCACTTTCAGGCTCATTGCTTTTTATAAGTGCTATATTGGTCGGTGCATTACCACTATTAGGCAGTGCTTATATTTTTGGTGTTGTATTTAATATTTTCATTTTTATTGTGGTGTGCTCATTATGCATTGAGATAGAAAAAAGAAATGATCCATCAGCTGGAGCAATTATTTTTATTTATGCTTTCGTGCTTTTTGGTAGTATTGCTTTTAGTGGTGTATCAAAATTAGTATATAAAGCTTTTATTGCTTAAATTTAATTGTTTATAAAGTGTAAATGTAAAGTAGGGTAAGTTTTATATTGAGAGGGTTAATTTTGGCATTATAAATTTTGATTGACTTAAACAGTGCCCTATCATGAGTGACTTAGTATAATGCTAGGTTTTATTTTTAATATGAAGATATTATAAGTGGGTTATTATTAACATTAAACAAGATATATTAATGAACATAGCTGAGCTATTTCTACGCTGCAAAAAAGTCCTAGAAAATACGTGGACTGAATTTACCTTCATATTTGAATTTGGTGAAGGGCACATATCTAATTCGGGGTTTTTATACACCGGCGATAGGGTACGACCTGCTACTGCTTCAATTGAAGAAGATCGGTTGTTATTAGGTAATGCTTTGGAGCAACTAAGAGAAGATATTTACCAGCAATGCGGTAAGAAGTTCAATCAGCTGCTTTTTCAAATGGAAAATGAAACAAAGCGTTTTAAAATAGATTTTGAATTTGATGATCAAAAACGGTGGGTTATTACACCAAATAACATGTTAGCAATGAGAGAAAAACTTCGTCCTAAATTTGATTGAGTTTTAATTTAACATTAATAAATACATGTAGTACCTTATTTAATTATAATTAAGTTTTGTAACGGTTTATTAGGCTTTAAACTTATAAGTAGCAGATGAAACTTGAAAAAAATTTAACTTTACTATTAATCTAAATGAAAAGGTATGTAGTCATTTACATGATTCTACCTCTATACATAACAAAATTGATCCAAGGCCGTACATTATCGGCATCACATCTGAGCATTACGATTTAAAATGGTTTTGCGAGCGTTGTTGTCAACAATATTCTTTGCCAGATGAGGGAGTGTACTTCGTGAGTTTATTTAGTGAGCTTATATGTCGATAGAGAAAGTTAAATTAGCTATCAAAATGATGGAAAGCACTGGTGAGGAGATTTTATTCACAGGCGGGGTTTCTGATAAAGATATAACTGATGCTGAAAGTCGTTTAGGTTTAGAATTTCCTTTAGATTATAAATATTTCTTAGGAATCTATGGTTCGTTATCTTTTGAAGGCGAATCCTTTTATGGCTTAACTCAGTTTGGGCTAGACGTGGGTGAAATACCCTGTGTTATTTTTGCGACGGAATCAGCTCGAAAGCGAACAGATATTTCAAATAATATGATATATATAAAAGCCTCAGGTTATGGACCTTTGTTCAGTTTACACTTATCGGATTCAAAAAAGCATTCCCCCGTTGTAGAAACCAGCTTATCTTACAAAAGACACAAAGAAATTAAAATTTTGGCAAACAGTTTCGGTGACTTTTTTTATGATGAAATAAAAGCTGCAATTGAAGATTTGTAATTAGAAATTATCGTAAGTTGTAGCTTGGAACATTTCTAGCCTATAACTCTATGATGTTTATTATATACCTGATTTTAAAAGGGCTTTTAGGCGCAATTATAAAGCTAGGAATTACATGCCTATTACAATAACCACAGGCACAATTGATAATGTAACCGCAGTAAGTGAATATATCCCTGAACTACTAACAGCCATTGATAGTGACACTTTACGTAACCGTTTAGAAAACAAAAAAACATTGATATTAGTAGCACATAAAGAAGATACATTAGTTGGTTTTAAAATTGGCTATGAGCTATCTAATACACAATTTTATAGTTGGCTTGGTGGAGTGCATTTTAACTATCGTAGATTAGGTATTGCTAAAAAATTACTTGTCCAACAAGAAAAGTGGGCTTATGAACAAGGCTTTACCGATATACACGTAAAATCGATGAACCGGTTTCCTCAAATGCTGACTATGCTAATCACCAATGATTATCATGTTTGTGGCTACGTTGATAATCAAAGCACAGAGCTAAGTAAAATTAAGTTTGTAAAACAACTAACAAAGTAGATGCAGGCACTTTATTCATCGTTATTTAACTTAGCGCCATGTAGGGTTATAAGTAAAAGCTAATTACCACCTTTAATAGCAAGGAACCACTATGTTTTACGATGATATTCAGGGGTTATTACGTGTACTTACAATAGGCATACTGGGTTATATTGCACTGGTGTTTTGGCTGCGTGTATCGGGTAAACGTACGCTTTCAAAGTGGAACGTTTTCGACTTTATAGTCACCATTGCGCTGGGCTCTATATTGGCGTCTGTTATTATTTCAAAAAGTGTTCCGTTAGCTGACGGCATACTTGCCTTTGTAGTATTAATAGGGCTGCAATATATTATTACGTGGCTTAGTGTGCGCTCGTCAAAATTTGCAGCGCTCATAAAAGCAAAGCCTACGCTGTTACTGAGTGATGGTGAATACTGCACGGCTGCACTTAAATCGCAGCGGGTAACAAAATCAGAAATTCGCGCCGCTATTCGTGGCGCTGGTATACTAGCCATAGAAGATGTAGCCGCTGTAGTGCTAGAAACCGATGGCAGTTTTAGCGTACTTAAGCAAAATAACAGCGGGTTAAAAACCGCGTTAAGTGATGTAAGCGGGCATTAAATTAATACGCTAATAGTTATATTAACTAAGGCAGGTATATTACCTGCCTTATTTTGTATTAAAGCTTATTTTTATTTAGCGTGCTGCTCTAATAAACTAAAGGTAGGTAAGCGCCACTTAAAGCGTATTGACGCCATACGTATTAAGTAGCCTGCAACAAGGCTTACAATAATGCTGATGTTATCGTCAATATTGTAATGGTGTAGCGCTAAGTATAAACAGGCAACAAGTAACGATACACTCGCGTATAGCTCGTTGTGCAGTACAAGCGGCGCTTGGCGACATATTAAATCACGCAGTAAGCCACCAAAAACACCCGTTACAACCGCAGCCACTACACAAATACCGTAATGCAGGCCCATATTTAGCCCCACTTGGCAGCCAATAATACTAAAGGCAGCTAAACCCAGGGCATCTAGGCGCATAAATATGCCTTTAAATTTAACCACCCATTTAGCCAGCCATGTAGTTACAATGCCGGCAATACAGGTAATTAATAAATACTCTGGGTGTTGTACCCATGTAAGCGGGTAATTGCCTAGTAATATATCTCGCACGCTACCACCGCCAATTGCCGTGGCGCTGGCTACCAGCACTACGCCAAACCAATCCATTTTCATCCGTCCTGCGCTAAGTGCGCCTGTCATGGCTTCTGCGGTAATACCAATAATATAAACAATCGTTAATAGCATGAGATAATCACTTAAAATACGTGCGTAAAAATAAGGTGTGGATTGTATAGATAAATTAAGTAAATAACGAATGAAAAATCACACTAAAAACGCTTAATTCAGATAGAAATAACTAATAACAAAACCGTGTGTAAACAAGCTGTTAAGCTAATCGACTGGCAAAAGTTAGCTGTCGTAGAATAAAGGACAAATGGCCGTAATTTATAAAATAAAATAGGCTATTTTATTGCTGCATTTTAAACATCAAAGCTCGGTATTTTCCCTATATGGTAAAGTGTTTTGCCAACTAATTGGCGTGTTTAAATTAACCTAATATGAATATTTGGTTGCGCGGTAGCAATTTAGGAACGTATACTAACCATTCTTAACTTAAATGGAATTTGCGTAATCGCAGCTTAATCAGCACAGGTAAATACATGAACAAAGGATTGTTAAAAGCGTGGAATGACGAAAAGGGCTTTGGTTTTATTAAATCAGACACCCTAGCGCACGACACCTTTATACACATTTCAGCGCTCAAACACATGAGCCGCAAGCCTAAAGTGGGCGACATCATTTATTTTGAAGTGGCTACACAGCCCGATGGTAAAACCAAAGCGGTAAATTGCCGAATTGAAGGCGTAGCTGCACTTAAAGTAACACCTAAAAAATCAAACCATCATCGTGTTGCTAAATCTAATTTTACCGACAGCTTTTTAGGCAAAGTTGCCTCAATTAGCATTATCGCCGTACTTGGCTTTATCGCGTTAAATAAATACAACCATTATCAAAGTAACGAGCAATTTAATAACCACACACCTGTTATTACTAACGCCGATTTAGCTACGTTTGATGAGCAATACCCAAAAATCGTGATTCCAAAAAGCACGCAAAATTTTACCTGCGACGGCAGGCAGCACTGTAGCCAAATGACTTCCCGTGCAGAGGCAGTATTTTTTTATAAATAACTGCCCGAACACAAAAATGGATGGCGATAGGGATGGTGATCCCTGTGAGAACGATACAAGGTTCCAAGATGAGTGGTAATTTCATAAATCGATTAGTTAAAGGTTAAATTTAAGATGGGTTTTATTGTGTACTGTATATAAATACAGTGCCGCGAGGTTTGCGCCATAACATAATTAAAAGTCGTTATGGGGTTAAATAACAAAGGCTACTGAGTAGGAATTGTTATTGTCTGATTATAAACGAGTAGTTTGGTGTAATTATCGAACAACGTAATATACGCCGTTTTGGGGTTTTACAACCACCGAAATTGGTTCTCAATTAATTGTTAGCTTTAGAGCTTCCCCAAAAATTATTAACAGTGAAAAAATTATGACCTGTCAAAATCAACATAGATATAATCCTGACTTTGAGCGCTTTCCTCATGATCAAAGTAAATTCAACGGACGACATAAGTGTGCCGGTTGTGCATATGATTTAGGATATTTACAAGGTCAATCAAGATCTCCTTCTGTAAATATCGATTATTCGACATTACCAGATAGTCAAGCGGGCAGTGTCAGGCATAGGAGTGTGCAGGCTGCATTTGCTCAAGGGTACTTAGACGGTGTCCTTAGGTCGTACCAGTAAAGCTAGAAGTTACTTAAAAGGACGTAAAGCGCTTGGCTTGTGCTCCTTCGTCGTTAATTTTAGTTAGGTATTTATGCGCCCATTAGTATGGCGTTAAAGCCTTTTGCAAGGATAAGCATTCATGTCTACTAGAGAAGCAATTGATACAATTACCGGGTATTTTTATCAATTCGATAAAACTATTCTTGAGCTTTTACAGCAGGAGCAATCTGATGCATTAGTTTGCATTGAAGGAATCGAAGACATTGACATTGTTACTGCAGATGAAACTAGTGCAATTCAATGTAAGTATTACGCAAAAACTGAATATAATCATTCTGTTATAAAAAAAGCGATAATACTCATGCTTCGTCATTTTGCAGGCAACCGTAATAGCGATGTTAAGTATCATTTATATGGTCATTATGAATCAGGACATGAAAAATTACACTCGTTGTCATGTGCAAGCCTCAAGAGTAATTTCTTAACTTATAGTAAAACTGAAAAAGTTGATGGTGGTAAAAAACAAAGGTTACTCATTGTATTCATGAAGAGCTTAATCTTACGGATAATGATCTAGAAGAGTTTTTAGATATATTAACGTTAGATATTCACGCGCCATCTATAGAAAATCAGTATAAGTTAATAATCAAGAAAATAGCTAAAACATTAAAGGTTTCAGAATCTGAAGCGGAGTTTTATCATTATAATTCTGCACTGAAAGTTATACAAAAATTATCGATGGAACAAAACAGGGATAAGAGGTATTTGTCAAAAAGAGGATTTCTAAAACTCATAGCTGTTAAAGATGAAATTTTTGATGCATGGTTTATTAAAAGAAAGGGGCGTACTACATATATAAAGTCAGTAAAAAAAGAATATTTATTAAGCGGCCTTAATATGGAAGCATTTAGACGATTTTTTTTAATCGATTGTAGCCCTCATGAAAACCTAGCGGATCTCAAAGAAGCTATCCTTCTTTTGGCAAATAAATGGTCAAAAATTTCAAAAAGGCAAAACCCATGTTTTTGTCCATCAATTTACCTCAATGGTTTAGCACCAGAAAAACAAATTGAACTTAAAAATCAAATTTACTCTTCGGGGATAAGTAATTGGGGTCAAATCTTGACTTCATACATCAAAACATAAATTGGTTAAAAGGTTTTGATATTAGCTATTTTTACCCTCTAAAAGCGAAGCGCCTCATATCCTCTTTGTGAATTAGCCTTTAGATTACGAAGAGGGCATTAACTTGGGAAGCTGTAGTCGAACGCTTTAAGTTGAAAGTGGGCGTCACTTTAAACGTAAAACATCGGCGAATTAGATCTCTAATACACGCCGATGTTTATAACTTATTTAAATAAGCACATTACTAGTAAGCTGTTAAACCTTAGTCAGCTTTACGGTTAAGGCCTATTAAGCAGATTGCTAAAAGTAATGTTGCAATCATACCTGAGGCACCAGCAACACCTGATGGAAGGAACCCATCACGGCCAAAGGTGATTAAAATACCATTGGCAAGCATTGCAACTCCGCCTGCTAAGGCAGTAAGCCCGCCAATGGCTTTGCCACCTTTAGCGATAAAAGACAGGCCAAAAACAAGTGCTGCTAATCCCAATAATAATTTAGCTGCGTAGTAAATCATGAATGACAAAGAAACCACGCCACCAATTAAAGGTTGTGCGCCTTCTACGGCACCCGCTACTTTTCCAAATGTTGAAAACAAAGTAAGGCCAATGCTTACCTGTACTATGTTAAGAATTGCGCTAAATGTTATAGCCGACCATCCTAGCTGAGCGTTTTGTGCTTGCACCATAGCAGAACCCGCAATGGCAACAAGTAGAGTGAAAACTACGGCTTCTAGTCCCCATGCATACTGCCTTGAAAAACTAATTTCTGCACTGTAAAGGGCAGTAAAAACAGCCTGTGTTAACGCCAATACCAACAATAAAGATGCCGTAATTAGAGTGGTGCGTTTATTCGTAAATTCCATTATTTACCTCTTATAATTTTATATTTAATGCTTTAAAAAGATTCGACAGGTTTGAATACGTCAAACAGGGAGCTTTTTAGCTAATTAGCTTTTACACTTAGCCTATAAGACAGGTAAAGCTATTTAATTATTTCACTTAAACCTATAAAAGTATTAATTAATAATAAATAGGCTAAAGCTTTGGCTTTTTAAATCAAAATTAAATTGTAAAACTGTTTTGATTCAAGCCATTTATGCTCTTAAAAGTGCAGCGACTAATTCCCTCTCAGTAAATCAATGTTTAGCTATCTTAATTATCAAGAGGGCATTAATTTTGAGTATGTGGTTAAACGGCTTAATACTTACGGCGTTAAGATAAAAACGTAAAATGGGACCAGTCACTTAACGCTGTAATAGTTTGCTTTGTAGGGGGCGCAACATAGATTAAACCTGCAATGGCAATAATTGAAGCTAGCGTAATTAGTTTATTATCGAAGTCAGCTATTTTTAAAGCGGTGCCAAAAGAGCGTTTAATGGTGACGTTACTTAAATCTACACTGTAAATTTCATCCAGCAATAAATGAATTAATCCGCCGAGTAAAATAAACCCACCCGTTAACCAGGCAAAGACGGCTGCTTGTGTGGTTGATTGGTTATTCAGTTTCCATGTTACTTGAGTTGTTAATAGCGCGCATAACAGTATAAATAGTAAAGAGTGGCAACTACCTCTGTGTACTGTGATCCATTCAAAAATGGGTCTAATAATGTATTTCATAAATCCGTAAACCAATAACGGCACTACTATTAACTCAACAAAACTAATTGTAATAATGAGCTCGGTGGTTATGTAATGCAGTACCAGTAATACAGCGCTCAGTGCAAATAAGTTAAAAATAGTATCGAGTGATGTGGAGTTATCTGAATCTATATCGGGTAATAAGCCGCCAATTGAGCCTAAAAACCATAGCCAGAGTGCGCCCTTTAATTCAATATGTCCTGCAGATAATAAGGTGGCTGAGGCTAAGCCTGTGATGATTACGGCAGTATTAAGGTGAGTATTGAAATTTGCCATTGTATCTCTTGATAGAAAAATAGGTTGGCATTCTAGCAATCAAAAACTTAATTGTTCAATGTTCTTTTAAGGTTATATATGTTTTACAATCCTGATTAATATTAAGAGAATGTCTAAGGTTTTTTAAAGGGTTAGTGATACATCACATTGGCATATCTCCGTATGTAGTTTGAAGTTGACTTTTAAAATATATTTTTTAATGTGGTATATCTAACTTACTAAAAGGAATTACTAGTGCATAGAATATTCATAGTCCTTGCGTTACTGTTGAGCTTTTCAAGTTCAGCATTTGAAAATGTTATATTTAGTAAATACTATTTTCCAATTAACGATAGTAGGGAAACGAAGAGAATATTAGAGAATGATCAAGGTTTTGCTCTGGTCAACAGTCAAATGCAAACTTTGAGTATAAGAAAATTTGATAACAATGAGCCCTTCATCACTCTAGAAGATGAAAGCACAGTTCATCTAGTTGAAATTCATTTAGATAGTCTAACTACTATGAATAAGGGAATATAAATGCAACTAATTGCTATATTGGCGGCTTTAGGTTGGAGCTTTTTACAGTTTATTTGTCTGTTTATCGCTACGCAATGTGTTTTTGGTTTGGTGGATTTGGGGACTAGCAAACCCAGTTTTTACCAGAAAGTGTTGATGCATGCTGTTATGGGGGCTTTTTACTCTTTGTTCATATTGCCATTTATTTCATTAGGACTGTTTTACTTTGCCACTATTAATATTGATACCTGGCATGAGCTTAAACCGGCAATTTGGGTGTTTGCCACATGGTGTGGCGGGTTGTTTGCATTCTTTTTTTTAATCTCTATAACTGAATCATCTGTACGCTTGAGTAAAAAAAAGAAAAAAATATAGAAGAACACATAGACCTCAATGAAAATATACTTTTTCAAGCAGGACGAAGTATTAAACTACCTCAGTTAGATGAAGATGTTGTAAGGCTAAAAAAGATTGGTAATTTACGTACTAATTCAGGAATTATTGGCATATTAGATCTTGGTTATGATATCTATGATTTTGAGCCACTACAAAGAAAGATAACCCCTGGAGATTATGCTGAAGAAACAGTAACAATACATGATCGCGTAGTGGGTAAGAGTCAAGTTATCCGATAGTGAGTTACCAGTAAAATGGTATGCCGCTAACACGCCAAGTGGTAACGGAGTTTATGGTGTTGATGCCGGAAATTTAGCTATTTTTGATGTAAGTAGTCTTATGGTTGCAAGCCAAATTACTAAAGAAAGAACCTTTGATGGATGGTGCCGAAAGGGAAAACCTCAATTAGTGTCAATCACAGACAATAATGATTGTGTCATATCGAGTAGTGGATTTGGAGATGGTGCTTATCCCGCTTTTTGAGGGGTTGGTAATAGTGGTAATGTGGTATCACTTTATATAGATTTTATGATACTTGTCAAAGAGAATGAACATGGTCTATACGAGTCGATCTAAGACAATTTAATTATGGCTGTATATAAATTCAGGACTAAACGTTAATTATTTACAGCCAATATTTATGTTTTGATTGGAGTCATTTAGTCAGTGGAATTTAGATTTAAAAAGTTTTTCGACGTTAGTCTTGCTGCAATTTACATTGTTGTACTTTTAGGCCTTCTCTATCGTTCAAAATTATATGATCAGGTACCCGAAGTTGCGGGTGAAGCTTACGGTTTAAGCGATGTTATTGATTTGTTTATTTCGTTTATTGTGGTTGCTATTTGGTGTAGTGTTTTACTATCAGGCGTAATCATAACGTTGTTAAATTTCAAAACTAATTGGTTCGCAACTCTCAAATCTTTGTTGTATGCGACGTTTGCGCTTGTTGGCTATTTTTATATTAAAAATTATCACTTGATCTTTTAGTGGTGTGCTAAAAAATTTTATTAGTTCAAAAAATGCGAGTAGAAAATAAAGTTAATAGAAATAAGTTGTGCCTTCGTCGTAAACTCATTGGGAAGTTAAACCTTCAACTAATATAGTACAGAGACACCTTTAAAAAAACGCTATGATAGGTTTATAAGCGCTTAAATTACATTATAAGAGGTAACGTTTATTAACATATTAATATCAATATCAATATCAATATCAATTGTTTTTAGTTTATTACCAATGCATACATTGAGCAGTGAATTTACGCTTACTGAGAAAAACGATCAAGAATATATTTTATCTTCCCCAAATAATGACTCTCCTAAAGTCATAGCGGATCGGCAAGCATCAAGAGAATTAGAACTTATTTCTGTCATCTATGTAAAATGCAACAATAGTAACTACAGAATCCCTGTTTTACGCGGTTTTTTTGAATCTAAAATAAGTGGTGTAGAGTACTTAGAATTTTTTATCTATGAGTTTTCTAATAACAAATATTTACCAATTAAATCAATAAGCTCAGTAAAAGTGACATCAGATGAGTCTTCAAAAGATCATTCTTTAGATTTGTCATCTCAAAATATTTCTTACAAAATTTGTAAACAAATAAATGGCAAATCTGAATTTGATAATAAAATTATGTTATTAAATGAATAAATAAAGTAGCTTTTTATAGTGTGTCGTAAGGAAAATAAACATGAACCAAAATAGATATAAAGCATCGTTTCCTGCGCCTGACATTGGTAGTAACTATTTTGTTTCATCAACATGGAGCAGTTATGGTTTCTGGGCTTTATTAGCACTGACTCCGCTTGCTCATTACATGATGTACTATACCGAAGATGGTTTAGCGCATGGGGAAGATTTAAACACTTTAGTGTATGTAATACTTGGTGCTATTAGCTTGTTTGTTTTAAATATTGCAGCCCAATCTATATGTTGGTTAGGCAGGCTTTTGGCAGTGGTTTGCTTTAGCATGAGTCTGTTTTTTATTTTATCGATTATCTATCTTAGTATTTATGCTCACTTCCCAATCGCTTATTTTGGTCCTGTTATTTACTTTGGTTTAGCAGCGTACTTTTATAATAAAGACTATTTGAAAGCCATAAAAACATTATAGCATTTACTATGTAGTTACTAATTCACGCCATCTAATTTTTTATATCGTCATAAAAGGCAACTTTCCCTCGGCCTGTTTCTTTTACGTGATAAAGAGTTTTATCACCGTTGTGCATTAATTGATGTAGTTCATTACCATCATATGGGGCTATTGCAATTCCTATGCTTGCACCTACTGCGCATGTTTTATTTTGTGAAATATAAATGTCTTGTTGTAACTCGTTTAACAAAGCGATGGATTGCTCACGCGTTGTTGCTTTGTTGTAGGTATTAACTTGCCTTGCAACAATAAATTCGTCACCGCCTAGGCGGATACACATATCGTTTTTTTCATGAAAAAGTGTTTTAAATCTGTGCGCTATTTCAATTAGCACTTTGTCGCCGGCTTCGTGGCCGTAGGTGTCGTTAATGGGTTTAAACTTATCTAAATCAATCATCATAAGCACTAAATGTTCATTATGTTTAATACATTCACGTAGTGCTTTTTTAAGGCGTTTTTCACCGGCGCGTCGGTTTAATAAGCCAGTGAGTGGGTCGTGATCGGCTTCAAAGCGGGTTTGCTGTTCGCGTTCTGCGCGCTCGGTTACATCGTGTAAAATTACTTCTACTAGCTGCTCTTGTTTGGGGTTTCGTTTGGTATCTCTTTGGTCTGTTAACCTTACAAACAAACAATGAAACCATACCGTTTTATAGCCAACTTTACACTCTACATCTAAGGTGGTTTGTGGTGGGTTTTTAGCAGAGCGAATATCTGCCAGTAGGCTTTGTAATTCGTCTACATTGCTAAGTAACTCAGGAAAATGCAAGGTTGGTAATTCTTCTTCACCAGGTACGGTAAAATAATGCTTAAATGCAGGGTTAAAGGTGGTGATAATGTTTTTGTCATCGAGTAAACAAATACCTGCGCTGGCTTGTTCAAAAATAAGTCTAAATTTAGCTTCTAGCTCTTGAGTTTTTTTACGCAGTGTTTGCTCATTACTAATAGTTAAATGTAGCTCGTGCATTAAGGCATTTATACCTTGGGTTAAACGGCTTATTTCGTCCCGCTTGCCTTGCTTGAAGGTTAGCATTTTAAGGGTTTCTGGCTCGCTTGGATTTATTTTAGCAAAGCTGTCGGTTAGGTTTTGAATAGGCTGTGTAAGCCAGCGCTGAACTACCAGCGATACAAAAAATGCGATAACAATGGATTGAATCAGCATTAAGATAAATTCTTTTATAAGCGCTGACTGTGCTTGTTGTTCAATAAAGTTATCGTCAGGGTATATGGCGAGTACACCTATAAAAGTGTCTTCTATAAAAGGGTGAACTAATTTAATTAAAACAGCTTCATTTTTTTTGTTAGTAGAGCCTTTTGCTATAAATAAATCCATCTTTCCTTTAGGGTTTACTTCTCCTTCTAGGCTTGCGCCTTGCACTAAATCGTTACTGAGTAGGCCGTTAATTATTTCTTGGCTTAACTCTTTATCGTTTAAATAAGCAGCTATGGCGGCTGTTTTTTCCATTGTTTGCGCTAACTGTTGAACAAGTAGGTAATTTGTGTTTTTTTTCTCTTTAAAGCCTGAGTAATAAGAGAGCATAGATGAGACTAAAGACACAACAATAGCAACTAACGCAATTGATATAGCGACGCGTATGTAGAGTTTTTGGCTAATAATTTTAATCAAATGTGTATACCACTTTTACTGCATCTGTAACTTGCGATAGCGGAATGTAGCCAATTGCAAATTGTGATGCTGCTATTTTGTTTATTGCGTCTTCTACCGATGTTGAAGGCGTGGGTGGCTTTGCGCGCCCTGAAAATAAAAGCCTTGCCCAATACGCATTTATTTTTTGCTCATTTTTGTTGACCAGCTGCAGGTAAAAGTCGTTTTTTAATGTTGATTGCGCGGGCAAATCAAGCGGTTTTGATGTCTCACCATCAGGGAAAGTTAAATACCTGCCCATGTAAATATCAATAATTTCTCGTTTTGATAATGCGTTAATCGCATTGCTTTTATTAACCACAACTACAAACTCTGTAGATTTAGCATAAAAGCTCATAAAAAGCAGGCACAAGGGCAGCAATGCAGTTATAAAAAAGTTACGAGGGCTCATCATTAAAACACCATACTAGCATTTAGACTAAGTATATGTACTTTGTTGCTTTTATTTGCATCAGCAGGATTGCTAAGGCTCCATAGCCCCGCACCTTGAGGCTTTATATCAAAGCGGTCTAACTGCGCTTTAAATACTAAACGATCCGAAAAATGCCATTTTACGCCTACGTTAATAGAGTGCTGGTGAACATTTGTAATTTGAACTGAAGATTGAGTGGCAACCGCGAGTTGTTGTATGGGTACTGAAAACTGCTCAGGAGTACCTGGTGGGAAAATAGGGCTGTTTACTTCAACTACATCATGGCGATTTTTAGCTGCCGTAAAGCCTGTGTAAAATATTGCATCATCTACTCTGTAGCCCGCACTAATATAAGTGCTAAATACAGATGGAGCTATTATCCAATCGGATTCTGAAATACCTAACTCAGATTGAATAAGCCAATTATTATTATCGTAAGTAACGCCAAAGGCTGCGTATTCTATGCTGTTGCCTTTGGTGTTAAATTTGTTAGATATACTTTGTGCTTGCGGCCATACACTTTGTGGTACTAAATCGAGTGCGGTTATAAATTCGTCCAACGCGGTTAGTTTATAATCGCCAAAGTTTGACCTTGATAACGAAAAACGCATTGTCCATGCATCTAAAGAGTAGGTTGCACTAAGGGTTGTTAAGTTATCAAAATCAATAAAAAAGTCGTCATTATAGGCTTGTATCTTTGCTGTGGAGCTACCATAAGCGAGTTTTAAGCGTAAGAAGCCATCGTTAATGGCTTTACTGTATTCAACGTCTATTCCATCAAAATTACCTGCAATGTTTGCAAATGAGTAATACGAATGAGGCGGGCGCACCCATAAGTAAGCGTATCCGACGTAAGGGTACTCAGACAGTAAGTAAAGGTCGCTGTTTAACCTACCTGCGCGGATGGCCCAGTTACGTGATGGGCGATAACGTACAAAGGCGAGCTCTAAAAAATTATCAAAGCTTTTAAAGGCATGATCTTGTATTACTAGTTGAACTACAGAGTCCCAATTTTTGGCTAGTGATATATTAGCCTGACCACCTAAAATTGAATCACGCGTTGCTGAAAAACCAGATTCGTTCACATTTGAATAACTAGATGCAAAACCAATATCTGAATCGTCAGTGTAACTAAGGGTTAAGGATGCAAAACCACTAAATTGCACGTCAATGTCGTTTGCATAGGTTTTATTTGCAGCAAAGGTTGCCAATATTGCTATGGCAATAGTACCTCGGAACAACATGTTAGCCCGTATTTTTATAATGTAGATAATAAAAAGATAGCACAATTTATTAAATTACCAACTTAAGCATTACAGTGGCTTATCAATTAAATACAAAAAAACATGACATCCCCCTAAATTTTGTACTTTGTTAAGCGAAGTACTGGGACATAAGAAAAGCAAGGCGGAAAATTTGTGTTATCTATTGTTATAAGTGGCGACAATATAGATTATGAATAGGGCGGTTTTTTTAATATTACTAAACTTAAAACGTCTTGGTTACTGGATGAGCTTTATTTTTATAAGGCTGCTTAAATTAGGCAGCCATTTGTATTTAAAACTTTAAAAGCGATTATTTAAAATGGTGCATAACCATCATTTGGTTTGTTTGGGTTAGTCCAGCGCTGTTTAGCATCAACAGGAATGCGTGGAGCACCTTGTGCTGGTAATCGACCGCGCTCCCCATACAACCACAATACAAAGTTAGTTCGCTCGCCACAGGTAATAGGCTTGGCTGCGTGTGCAATATTGCCTCGATGTAACATGGCAGTACCAGGCTTAAAGGTAAGTGATTTAATGTCACCTGTGTACGGGTGATAAAAGTCCACTTGTGACCCTGTAAACTCTTCGCCTGGTAAATTTAGGTTAATGTTAAGCGTTACAGCTGATGCGTCGGTATGTGGGCGAATTGACGAATCTGTATTTGGCTCATAATAAATTGAAAAGCCAAATGTTTGTGTATCAAACCCCATAACTTCCGAGAACAGCATACGTGAAATAGGGCGCATATAAGTGTTTAGTATTTCGTTATAAAATGCTTGAAAGCTTGGCGCGGCTAAATAACCTTCTGATCGGCTATCAAGCATGGCACCACGGCGATTTAACACTATGCCGTATGGCGGGCGCATAGGGATTTGCGAATTCCATACTTGTTCTAAATATCCGCGTAATACTGCTAGTCGCTCAGGATCAAAAAATTGAAATTGAAACACATCAGGCGCTACTTCGTGTAATAACGCTTTTACGGCTAGCTCTTTTGATGGATCTTCCCATGCTTGCTTTACTGCTTCGCGTAGGTTTTATCAAGTAGTGTGTCGTCAAGCGTAAACGTTGAGCTATCTATTGAAGTTGCTTCCCATTCGCTCCACGCGTTTGTAATTAGGTCAGTGTTGTTTATCCAAAAGTTTTGTACTGCTGGTTCACGGTAAAGCATGGCTTGTCGTGTTGGTAACTCTAGAGCACGCGCTAGTTGTAATTGGTTGGCAAACATTTTGTGTAACTCCAGTTGTTGAATTTTGTTTATATCAATTTAGGAGTGCAATTTATTGCATTTGATTTAGTAGATAAACAGCCTGCTTTAGGAAACAGAATATACTATTTATTGATAATGAATCCTAAAACTAAGTATCTTTAGTCAAGCAATACTGTCCACTTAAAGCGAAGTACCACGTATCCTATTTGCTATTCAAGCACTTAGCTTAATAACAAAGGCTTTATGAAATAGACGGTGTATAAATAAACCTTTATTATAAATTCCTTGTTTTGCCTATGTTATAGCTAGGATTTAATAGCAATATAAAATGGAGATTAATTGTGGAAGATAAATTAAAAGAAAAAAGTGTGACACAGAAATTTTTTGGTGAATATTCTTGGATGTATCAAGTTTCAGCGTTTGTTGCTTTTATTATGGCTATTTACATTAGCTTTAATGGAGAAGGAAATGTTTGGACACAGCTTGTGAGAGGTGATTTTAATTCTGCTTTGCTTGTTAGCATTGTTGGTTATTTATCTGAATTTAGATATCGATTTATTAAAGAATCTCGCAATAACTAAAATATTAAAAAGCTGATAATTAAACCAGCCTTTTAATATTTTACTGTGGTATACCTGATTTAACGCGATTAATGGGTTGCTCTGTCACCCCAAATTTCTTCTAGGCGGCTGTCGCGACCACAACGCCAACGATAAGTGTTGTATCGGATTGGATTGTTTTTGTAATAATCTTGGTGAAAGCTTTCCCTCCCTTTTATAGGGTAAAAGGTGCTTGCGTTTAGTATAGGTGTAACCACAGTTTGATTAGGGAACTCGGCTACAACAGCTGCTTTTGTTTTTTCAGCTAATTTACGTTGTTCGTCGTTTTGTACAAATATAGCGCTTAAGTAACTAGGGCCTTTATCACAAAATTGGCCTTTGGCATCAAAGGGATCAATATTTACCCAGTAATAATCAAGTATGCCCTGATAGCTAACTATGGCCGGATCGTATGTGATTTCTACGGCCTCGTAATGGCCTTTATGATTACCATTGTATGTCGGGTTTTTAAGTTTACCGCCAGTAAAGCCCGATATTACATCGGTTACGCCTTCTAGCTTTTCAAAGTCACTTTCCATACACCAAAAACAACCTCCAGCTAGAACGGCTTTTTCGGTTTTAGCTGCATGGGAGAATGTACTAAACAAAATAACGGCAGATGTTAATGCAAGCGTAAGTGATTTTTTCATAAAATTATCCATCTGTACTGTGAGTTTATAAATAGTTATAAAGTTAGACCCGCTAAGTGCTAATACAATTTCATTGTAGAGGGCTGGCCAACTTATCTATGGTGAAAAATATTGTGCTTTGACAAGTTTTATAGGGATAAGGCGAGTAACAAGATCACTATTTAAGTTAGTAGCACGGTTTAATTGGGTTAGCCAAGTATGCGTTATTTAATGTGGTGTTGAATTATGCTTACATGTTCATTAAAGTGACAACATTCGTGATATAAATTAGCAGGTGATAAATGAACCAGTTAACAGAAACATCAATAAGCTGCCCTTATTGTGGAGAAAGTATAGAAGTATTACTTGATGCAGCAGATATTGATGAGCAATACATAGAAGACTGCCAAGTGTGCTGTAAGCCTATTTCGTTTGTGGTATTTGAAAATGATGACGAGCTAAACGTTAATGTTTACAGCGAAGACGATGCATTTTAACTCGTTAATTAGATAGTAGGCTGCAAAATTGCAGCCTTTTTACTGTGTATGTGTTTGGTTAGCTATTTTGCTCACGCGCTAATTGGTTAGGTAGAAGTTCTTCTACTATTTCGCGTGCTGGAAGCGTATAGCGTGTGCCGTCAAACATTACTGAGGTAAACTCGTTAATATTAGTAATGCCTGTTAAGGTCCAGCCTTCGCCGCGCTTTGGGCAATATACTGTGGTAGTGGGTTGTATTACTTTAAAATCGTCACTCATTACGTTCTCTTACTCTTTTTGCTTTAAAGATAATGCTTGTTAATAGGGTATGGTAAGTTAATAATGCGTGCCCATAAAGAGCTAATTTAACTAACCACTTAAATAAAATGTTTAACACCACAAAGCTTGAGCGCGTTACGCTGCGTTTAGTTACCCACAAACACGCAGCGTGTTTATTTAATATTTTAAATCACCCGCACGTGTCAGAATTTAACGACTACGAAACACCACTTAGCAAAACGCAAATCAAACAATTAATACAAGATGATATTAGTGCATATTACGAAGGTGAAGTAATTCGAGTTGCAATTGAACATAATATATCTGGAAAGTTAATGGGTACTTGTGGGCTTTATAATTTAACCCCGTGTAAAAGTAGTGCGTTTATAGGATTTGAGCTGCATCCTGACTTTTGGGATAAGGGCGTAATGTTTGAAGTGGTGACCGGTTTTATTGAAACTCTAGTTAAGCATATTCCGCTTAAACATTTGTCTGCTGAGGTGAGTGCACATAATGCACGTTCCCATAATTTACTTATGAAACTAGGGTTTAGTTTAAGAGAAAATTCTGTCTGGCATAAATCACTTTAACTCAAGACGGCAATTATAAGTGCTTACCTTTTTTCAATCCTCAATCCTCAATCCTCAATCCTTAAAGCTCAGTAAATAAAATACAAAAAATAGCGGCTTTCTATTATAGTTAAGCGTAAGCAAATGAATTTGTTACCCGTGTTTTATTAAACATTTACGCTTAACAAGGATTTTATATGCTAGAAAAACTCTCTCAAGATGCGCTTGTAATTTGGGCGACCATTGACCCTATAGGCACAATGGCGCTGTTTGCTGCGCTTACTTCTCATTTAACTGATCAACAACGTCGTAAAACTGCATTTAAAACGGTGCTTTATGCTGGGGGCGTATTATTAGGGTCTATTTTAATAGGGCAACTAATACTTAATGCGATGGGAATTAGGTTGGTATCGTTTCAGTTAGGGGGCGGAATTATATTGTTTTTATTTGGCCTGCAAATGATTTTTGGAAACGATTCTAACAAAGCCAAACAAGACCCCGATCACGATATAGCCGTGTTTCCGCTTGCTATACCTGCAACGGCGACTCCTGGCGCTATTTTGGCGGTAATACTACTTACCGATAACCACATACACCCAATTACTACTCAAATAGGCACAGCGCTTGTTACACTTGGTGTGTTGGGTATTACCTTAATACTGTTGCTGCTTTCGGGTAAAATTATTAAGCTAATTGGTACTGGCGGCGCGTCTATTTTAACGCGTGTGATGGGGATGATTTTAGCCGCGTTTTCGGTTGAGCTTATTATGACCGCACTTGAAATAAAACAATGGGTTAAGCTCGATTAAATAACTCCTAAACATTGAAAGGAATGCCGTATGGCAATAAAAATAACAAAACACTATATTATTAATTTAAGTTTAGCCGTAGTCATTTTTGCTATTGGTATTTTAGCTATACGTTATTATAACCATTATGTATCGGCCTATACAGATGTAACAATTAACTCAAGCGTGCTTAATGAGTCGCGCAAAGTGTTTATAAGATTGCCCGCTAATTACAATCCGAAAAAAGCGTATCCGTTAATTATTAAAACCGATGGTAACTTTAATTTAGATACATGGGATAAAGCACTTACAAAACAAGCTAAGAGCGAAAAAGGGGATAAGGCTATATTGGTGTCTATTCCTAATTTGTTTTTTACAGATACACGTAATCGCGATTTAGTACCTCCTTATGCCCGCCAAGATGTAAATACACAAGCGCGTCCAGAGCATGAAACACTTATTGAACCAAATGGTGAAGCCGACAAGTTTTTAGCGTTTATTGAAACTGAGTTACTCCCTTATTTATCAGCAAAATATAAGCTTAGTAATAACCGTGTATTAAGTGGTTTTTCGGCAGGAGGTAGCTTTGTGCTTTATACACTGCATACAAAGCCTGAATTGTTTAATGGCTATTTTGCTTTTAGCCCTGCGGCTTGGTATGACGATATGACCGTAGTTAATAATTTAGAAGCGTTTTTAAGTGCTCAAGATAACAAAGTTAAGTCGTCTACTTATTTATATCTTTCGGTGGGTGGGGCAGAGCATCCGCTAATGTTAAAAGCGTTTAGTAATTTAGAGGCCGCTTTAACAGCAAACCCTAACAATAACCTTGTGTGGCAAAGCGCTATAAACAAAGGTGCTGAGCATTCAGATAATCCATCAATTAGTGTGGCTAAGGCATTAGCTGGTTATAGTACGTTTATTAAAAAGTAGGTTAGATTGATTTAAGCGCCAACTGTATGTATATACAGCTTTCGTTGTTTTATCTATTTATGAAAACGAATCAGCTTTATAACACTTTACTTAGTTTAATATTATTAACGACTTACAAAAAAGGTAGGTTTAAATTATTTTTGCACAGCAATTACATGTACTGTTTTTTATACAGTTCACAACTATTAAATTAGAATACCGTCAGTACCCATGAAGCATATACACATCTATTTGTTACTGCTTTTAATCAGCCTTTCGCCTTTGTGATCAGCAATAAGCAGTGTAAGTACTTTGCAATTTCAATATAGTTTCACCATTTTTTATACTCTTAATGCAATTATTATATATTAGCTGGTGGCTTTATAGCAAAAGAACACATCATACTAAGCATTGCTATAATGCTAAACTTAGCAATAGAGTCAAATTAGAAAAAAGTAATCAGGAAAGTAGTGCAAATAAAGCGGGAGGTTTAGATAAAAAAAGAGCATTTATAAAAATGCTCTTTTGTAAGTTACGACTACTTTGCTTTGGTCGGTTTAAAAAACAATACCAGTGCAATTATAAATGCTGAAACGCTACAAATTATAAATACGTTTTTCTCACCACCAGGTATATATTCCATAAATGAGGTAAAAAACTGACCCGAGAATACAGCCATCGTAAAGTACGATAAGTTACGGCCGCGTACTTTCACATCGCTGAGCTCTACCGTCATATGGTTTAAAAGCGGAATACTAAAACCAAATCCTATACCTATTAATATTGCGCCTAAAACTAAAAGTAGGGTGCTTGCTTGTGTAAAACAAATATACGATAAAGCAAAGGCTAAAAAGGCTAATGCTAACACCTTAGGCTCACCAAATTTCTTTGTTATTTTAGGCATAAAGCCTGCAGTAACTACAGCCACTAAAGATATAAATGCGAGTAGTTGGCCTATTTGTGACTCGTTAAAGTTTTGCTGGTTCATTGTAATGGGCAGTAAAACGGTTGATGTAAAAAATATGGTCATCGCAAGTGTTGAAATTACATAAACGCTTTTTAACGAGAGGCCATTGTTAGCTTTGTGGTGTAGATGTTCTGGCGCTTCATCGTTATTACTAACCAGTGAGTTTTTACTTGGCACAAACAATAAAAGCATGGCTAAAAATACCCAGGCAATTAAATAAAGCGCGAGCGGTAAACCCCAAAACAGTGAAGCTAAATAACCACCTAAAAATAAAAATATTACTCCGCCAAGTTCTATTGCCATGCCTTGTTTGGCTATCATGCCTAAGCGAGCTTCACCTTTGTACCAAGTAGAAATTAATACAGTGCAGCCAGCCATCACTATGGCCGTTACACCACCAAGAATAAATCGGTTAATAAATACAAGTGTTGGACCATATAAAAAATAGCCGCTGGCACCTACAAAGCCATATAAAAATAATCCAATTATTAAAAGTTTATACGCGCCATATTTATCTATTAACCGACCGGCAATTGGCGCAAATACAACAGCACCTAAAGAAGGTAATGTAATTAAAAGTACAGTGTTATTAGTTATACCTAAACCGTTTGAAATGCTAACTAAGCCTGGCGCTAAAAGAGTGCCAACCATAATGGTTAAGCTGGCTATACATAACAACGTAAAGCTACCGGCCGCTTTGAGTGAATTCATCGTTTCTCCAATTAATGTAAAAATTAGGCTTTTTTAGCAAGGGCATTAAAAATCCCGCTAATAACTATAAAAATAATACTTATGGCAATTACGCCATCCCATTTGTATAAATCAAATGCTTTTACACCTGCTGCAGAGCCAACGGCTCCGCCTATGTAATAACCGAGCATATAAATGCCGTTTATTCTGCTTTGTGCGCTTGGATCTATACTAAAAACACGCACTTGGTTAGCCACTTGCGCACTAAATATGGCAAAGTCGATTAAAATAATACCAATAACCAACGACGCTAAACTGCCATTAAACAAACCTGTAATAGTAAAGCCGATTGCCGCAAGCGTAAGTGCAATCATAATTAGAGCTTTAGACCCTAGTTTGCTGACCCATTTACCCGATGACTTAGCGCCTATTACGCCAGCCAATGCTATTACACCAAATAAACCAGCTTGTTGAGCGTTGTAGTTAAATGGCTCATCACTAACATAAATTGCAAGTGTTGCCCAAAGCACATTAAATGATGCAAACCAAAATGCGCCCGAAAGTGTAAAATGCTGCAGTGATTTATGTTTAATAAACAACGCCAACGTACTTTTAATGAGAGGCCAATAACGCAAATTAGTGTGTGGCTTATTGCTAGGTAAAAACACGCGCAGTAATATACCAAATAATGCTGCGAGTACTGCCGACATTAAAAATACACTTCGCCAACCAAATTGCTCACCTACAAATCCACTTAACGTTCTTGAAAGTAAAATACCGATAGTTAAGCCCATCATTAATGTGCCTAACGTGGCACCTTTTTGCTCGCTCGATACAAGCGATGCTGCAAAGGGTATTAATTGCTGGGTTATATTGGCGCTTACACCAATTAAAAATACCGATATAAGTAATAAAGGTAAGTTAGGTGCAAGCATTGCTGCACTACAAGCCACTACTAATAAGCTCGACAAAATAGTAATTAAACGCCTGCGAGCAATCGAGTCACCCAAAGGAGAAATAAATGATAACGCAAACGCGTAACCAATTTGTGTAAGCGCGGGAATACTCCCAAGCTGTGAATCAGTTAAATTAAATTCGTTCGCTATAAGCGGTAAAATAGGCTGGTTGTAGTATAAGTTTGCTGCTGTTGCGGCAATTGCAGTGGTCATTAGTAATAAAATAAATCGACTTAATGACTGATTTTGTTTGGGTTTGGTCATAGCTGTCTAGTGTTGTTAACTCATGCCGCTATGGTATGAGTTCTTTACCTATAACAAAAATGATATTATTTTATAGAATCTATACAAAAAATGTATTTAAGGTGCGTAATGGATATTAAAACATTAAAAAGTTTTGTCAGCGTGGCTAAGCATCAGAGTTTTTCAGAAGCGGCCAAAGAGCTACACACCGTGCAACCTGCAATAAGTAGGCATATTGCACAGCTCGAAAGCGAGCTTGATGTTGTGCTGTTTATAAGAAATTCACGCGATGTTGCAATAACTCAAGCGGGTGAGCAGCTATTAAAAGATGCACGCGCTATTTTGGCTCTAGCTGACAAAGCTAAAACTCAGGTTAAACGTGCCCACAACGGGCAGGTAGGTACACTTAATATTGCGCACTTAAGCTCGGCATGTTTAGCCTTTATGGCAGCACTGGTTCGAGAATACAAACAGCAATACCCAAGCGTGCACGTTACATTGTTTGAAATGACCGCAACTGAGCAGATACATGCGTTTAAAAATGATTTAATTGATGTGGGTTTTTCACGGCCTTTACCTGATTCGATTAATGATGAATTTGTAAGTCATACTATTTATGTAGATTCATTAGTGGCCATAGTTAATCAAAACCATGCGCTGGCAAATTATAAAAACATTGATTTAGTTAAACTAAAAAATGAGCCATTTATCATTTTTAATAGAGAGGAAGCACTTGGTCTTTTTGATGAAACCATTTTGCAATGCAAACAAGCTCGTTTTTCACCGAACATTATTAGCCAACCTCGACATATGCAAACATTAGTTACCGAAGTGGCTGCAGGCCTTGGTGTGGCAATTGCGCCTTATTGCGTACGTAAATTGTATAGTAAAGGGTGCCATTTTATAAAATTGAGCGATGTATTTACGCAAATTCCGGTGCTATTACAATTTAAAAAAGCAGATACCAATGCGGCTGTTAATGCATTTGTTGAAATAGCCTTAAATGCAAAACCAAGTATTAAAAAAAGTATGGCGGAATAAAAAAGCCCAATTAAAAAAGTCAAAAGGGCTAAAAGGGTTGTGCTTAGGGAAGTTGTAGTCGTTTTTAAACTTATATTTAGAGCTTATATTTAGAACTTATATCTAAAACCAAATGCTATACCGTCGTCTTCCGACTGCTCCATTTGTGCTTGTTGATCGTCGTTATCACTTTCGAAGTCACTAAAGTCCTTACGCGCTTCTATGTAGGCAATAGTAGCTTCGTCAATTAGGTAATGAAGGCCAATAACAGCAAACTGACGCTTAAATACATCGTTAGGATCGGCGTTAAAGTTTGGCTGAATTACGTAACCATCACCGGCATCAAACACGTTGTAGGCAATAAAAGGGCGAAAATCGTTATCAAAGCGGTAAGATGCGAATGTTTCTACACCGATTGCGTCTTTAATTAAGCGACCGATGTTATCTGTGTCGTGGTTTTTGTTTTTATTTACGTTGGCTGCAACGTATAGGCCGGGCTCATCAATGTTGCCCCACATAATACCTGCACCATAAATTAAATCTTCAACATTGCGAGTAGAACCATCGCCAAACGTTAAATCAAACTCACCACGGTTAACACCTGCTGTAAGTGTTAGCATGTCAGTTGGGGTATAAGTTACAGACGCACCAAATGTGTAATTAAATTCAACTTCTTGGGCTGCACTATCGCCAGAGTTCCAAAGTGCTTCACATTCTTCTTCTGAAATGTCGGTGACGTCACAGGTATAAAATTCGCTGTTTTTAAGCTGCGCTTGTACTGCAAAACTAAAATCGTTATAGCTATTGCGGTACTGCACTAATTTATCTCCACGGCCAGTGCCATTAACAGCGCCATCGTCTTTGTTATAGGTGTAAACACCAGCCGCATTGCCATCCCATACAAAGCTATTATTTGTGCCGTAAACTACGTCGTACCATGCACCCCATTGTTTACCAATGGTAAGTTGGCCATATTTTTCGTGCGAAAGCCCTGCGTAACCTAAACGGTTGTATAAAAACTCATCCTGGATAGACTCAAAACGATTGTTATAAATAATATCGCTGCTGCCAACAGGGTTTACACCCCATTCTACGAGTGCGAGTGCGGTCCAGTCTTTCTTAAGCTTTCGGGTAAATCCAAAGTTAATGCGCGAGGTACCGTTAACAACTTCGGTTTCGTTTTGTGTATTAATTACACGCACATCAAGATATCCACCAACTTCAACAGTATTTTTGTCATCTTTGTATAATTCAACTGCCGAAACAGCGGGTGCGAATACAATACTTGCGCTAATAAGCGTCGCTAATTTTTTGCTCATCTTGTGTGTTGCCCTGTGTAAATTGGTCAATTTTTTACGTAGGTAAAAATTCAGATTTGAAGACTAACAAAGCAATAAACGGCTCAAAAGTGAAAAATACTCAATAAAATTAATCGTTAAACTTAACGGATATTCACTAAAGGTTAATTTTGTTTTTCAGGTGTTGCAAAAGTTTATGTTTTTAATGATTTGATAGGTAAATAGGATGAGAAATTAGCGATGTATAAAAATTGTAATTTGAATTAATTTCATCTTGGTTAAAAAGTAGTAACTAGTGTAAAAGCTCTAAAAGTACTTTATTTTCATAAATATAACTTTTTATTATTACAGGGTGAACAAAAATGAGTTAAGTAGACACACAAACACGTTAAAAGTGTTTTTACTCTAATTTGTATCGTAATTTCTAATCTCTTATGCCTGTTTATAAAACATACTTTATGGATTTTAATTAGAATTAGTTGAATAAAAATTAACGAAACCATTAAATCTAATCCGTTATTTTTACTACTAACTACATAGCCATAATAAATGGCTAAAACGCAGTGGTTTGCTTTTAAACTTTCATAGAAAAACAGGCCATTTTGGTTTAAACTGCGCGCAATTTAAATACATCATTACTCCTTTGGAGGGTAGCGCTATTATTAGTACAGCTAATGTCACCATGCAATTTGGTGCTAAACCATTATTTGAAAATATCTCAGCAAAATTTGGCGATGGTAACCGCTACGGTTTAATCGGTGCAAATGGTTGTGGTAAATCAACATTTATGAAAATTTTAAGTGGTGAGCTTGAAGCGTCTTCAGGTAATGTAAGTACTGATCCTAACGAACGCGTTGCTAAACTTAACCAAGATCAGTTTGCCTACGAAGAATACTCAGTAATCGATACCGTGATTATGGGCCACAAAGAGTTGTGGGAAATTAAACAAGAACGAGACCGTATTTACTCTTTACCTGAAATGAGTGAAGAAGATGGTATGAAAGTAGCCGATCTTGAAACTGAATTTGCTGAAATGGATGGTTACTCTGCAGAATCTAAAGCAGGTGAGCTTTTATTAGGTGTAGGTATTGGCACTGACCAACACTTTGGCCCAATGTCAGAAATTGCACCGGGTTTTAAGCTGCGCGTGCTACTTGCACAGGTATTATTTTCAGACCCAGACATTATGCTACTTGATGAGCCTACTAATAACTTGGATATTTACACCATCAAGTGGTTAGAAGACGTGTTAAATCAGCGCGACTGTACCATGATAATCATCTCGCATGACCGTCACTTTTTAAACTCTGTGTGTACACACATGGCCGACATTGACTACGGCGAGCTTCGTATTTACCCAGGTAATTATGACGAATACATGTTTGCAGCAACGCAAGCACGTGAGCAATTACTTAACGAAAACGCGAAAAAGAAAAACCAAATTGCTGAACTTCAACAGTTTGTATCTCGTTTCTCTGCTAATGCATCTAAAGCTAAGCAAGCAACATCGCGTGCTAAACGTATCGACAAAATCCAATTAGACGAAGTTAAAGCATCTTCACGCCAAACGCCGTTTATCCGTTTTGATCAAGAAAAGCAGTTATTCAGAAACGCACTTGAAATGACAAACTTAACACAAGGTTTTGACGACAATACGTTGTTTTCTGGACTTGAAGGTTTAGTAGAAGTTGGCGAACGTATTGCTATTATTGGTGAAAATGGTGTTGGTAAAACAACATTACTTAATACATTAGCAGGGCGCCTAGCACCTAAAGCTGGTGAGTTTAAGTTCTCAGAAAACGCGAATATTGGTTACTACGCGCAAGATCACGCTGATGAGTTTGCAACCGACATGAACTTGTTTCAGTGGATGGAGCAATGGCAACAAGAAGGCGACGACGAGCAAGTGGTTCGTAGCTTCTTAGGCCGTATGTTATTCTCTCAAAACGATATTAAAAAATCAGTTAAAGTAATTTCAGGTGGTGAGCAAGGCCGCATGTTGTTTGGTAAAATTATGATGCATAAGCCAAACATATTGTTAATGGATGAGCCAACTAACCACATGGATATGGAATCAATTGAAGCGCTTAACTTAGCCCTTGAAGCTTACGAGGGTACATTGATGTTTGTTTCCCACGACCGTCAGTTTGTATCATCGGTTGCAACCCGTATTTGGGAAATTAAAGACGGTAAAGTTATCGACTTTAGAGGCAACTACGCCGAATACTTAGCGAGTAAAGAAGCTTAATTAGCTATTTACCCGTTAACTCAAAAAAGCCATGTTTAAACATGGCTTTTTTGTTTTTGTGAGTCGCAATTAAACTTGGTTTGGGTATAATACCCGCCTAAAACCGGACATAAGTCCGCTATTTTTAAAATACATTACTGAGGAGTATTTATGACTGTTGGCATTATTATGGGTTCAAAATCAGATTGGCCAACCATGGAACATGCAGCACTTATGCTAGAGCATTTTGGCATTAAGTACGAAACCAAAGTCGTGTCTGCACACCGCACTCCTCAATTACTTGCTGATTACGCAAGTTCAGCCGCAGAACGTGGTATTAAAGTTATTATTGCTGGTGCTGGCGGCGCAGCGCATTTACCTGGTATGGCGGCTGCTTTTACGTCGCTTCCTGTACTTGGTGTACCTGTAAAATCAAAAGCATTAAATGGTGTTGATTCACTTTTATCTATTTGCCAAATGCCTAAAGGCGTTGCAGTAGGTACGCTTGCAATTGGTGAGCCGGGCGCAGCAAACGCGGGTTTATTAGCTGCACAAATTTTAGGATGTCAAAATCCAGAAATTTTTGCAAAAATTGAAGCGTTTCGTAAAGCTCAAACCGACACTATATTAGCTAATCCAAACCCTGCAGAGTAATAATGAATATTTTAATATTAGGTGCAGGGCAACTTGCACGTATGATGAGCCTTGCAGGAGCGCCGCTTAATTTAAACGTTGTTGCGTACGATGTAGGCAGTAAACAAATTATGCACCCGCTAACCGGTGAGGTTTATAACACGTCGCTTGAGCAAGCAATATCAAACGCTGATGCCATTACTGCCGAGTTTGAGCACATTCCTGATGATGTTTTAACCCTTTGCTGTAACAGTAATAAGTTTTACCCAGGTAAAGCCGCTATTAAAACCGGTGGCGATCGCTCGCTTGAAAAGGCATTGCTTGATAAAACAAACGTAACTTGTGCGCCGTACCAATTAATTACTGAAAAAGCGCATTTAGAACTTGCCGTTAAAACTCTAGGTAAACCACTTGTAATTAAAACATGCCAAGCGGGTTACGACGGAAAAGGCCAATGGCGTTTAAAATCGGATGATCAAATAGACGAGATTTGGTCACAAATGGCTGATTTTATTGCATCGGGCACCGAGCTTGCGCCACATACGATTATTGCTGAAAAAATGATCCCGTTTGATCGTGAAGTATCTATTATTGGTGCGCGCGACAAACACGGTAATGTTGCTATTTATCCGCTAACAGAAAACGAGCACACAAATGGTGTATTAACGCTTTCTATTGCCGGTAAAAATAATCAAAGTGTTGAAGCTCAAGCAAACGATGCATTTACAAAAATAGCAAACGAGCTTAACTACGTTGGCGTATTAGCAATTGAGTTTTTTGATGTAAGAGGCACGTTACTCGTTAACGAAATTGCACCGCGTGTACATAACTCAGGCCACTGGACGCAACAAGGCTGCCATTGCTCACAGTTTGAAAACCACATGCGTGCTGTTGCAGGTTTGCCGCTTGGTAATACAGAGCTTAAACACATTACCGCGATGATAAACGTATTAGGCCAACCAAGTATTCCAAGTGAAGTATTAAAAACGGTTGATGTAACGAGCCATTGGTACGGTAAAACAGCTAAGCCAGGTCGTAAAATGGGCCATATTAATGTATCAGCTGTTAATATGAGTGAGCTTGCGGACAAACTTGGTGAACTTACAGAGTACCTACCAGAGCAAGATTATCCTGGTATTTTAAAAGCAGCTGCCAATTTAGTGCTCAGTGAATAGTTATCATACCTTTATATAAATACCGGCTTAAGCCGGAATTTTTTTGTCATAAAAATGGGCTTTGAATATGTAATACTGTTAAAGTCTAATTTTAAATTTGTGAAGTAAAACAATGAAACTAAAAACAATATCTGGCGTGCTAGCCATTACTGCATTATTTAGCTTAAATACATTTGCATCGGAATCTCTTCGTGTTGCAACTTTTAATGTAAGTATGGATGCAACTAATCACACGCCTAAAGGTGAGCAAGTTAAAAGTGATGCTTTAGTTAATGCACTTAAAGCTAACCACCAGCAAATTAAGAACATAGCGGAAATTATTCAGCGTGTTCGCCCTGATATTATTTTACTTAACGAATTTGATTACATCCCAAAAGAGCAAGGCATTGAATACTTTAATCAGCATTATTTAAATGTAGGTCAGCAAAAACAAGCCGCTATTAACTACCCTTACTCTTATATTGCACCAGTAAATACAGGCCTAGCTACCGAGTTTGATTTAGATAACGATGGCAATAAAAATGGCGTGATGGGCGATGCACAAGGCTTTGGCTTTTTTGAAGGGCATTATGGTATGGCTATTTTGTCAAAATACCCAATTAATTTTGATAAAGTAAGAACCCTTCAAACCTTTAAATATAAAGACATGCCAAATGCACAAATGCCTGTGATGCCTAAAACAGGTGAAAACTGGTATAACGCACAAGAATGGCAAGCACTTAGACTCAGTTCTAAATCGTTTTGGGATTTACCTATCAGCATAAATGATAAAACAATTCATGTTATTGCATCTCACCCAACACCGCCTGTATTTGACGGTGAAGAGGATAGAAACGGCAAGCGTAACCACGATGAAGTAAGATTAATTGCCGATTACGTTTCAAATGCTAAGTATATTTATGACGATAAAGGCGAAAAGGGCGGTTTAAAAGTTCACTCTCGTTTTGTTATTTTAGGCGATTTAAATGCAGCCCCTGAGGGGGACAAAGCCCGTACAAATACCACCGACCAATTACTTAAAAACCCACTTATCAACGCAAGCTTTGTTCCAAAAAGCGAAGGTGCTAAAGAGCAGTATGATGTGCCATATGCACAAAATTACAGTGCTAATTGGCAAGCCCGTGTTGATTACGTTTTACCATCAAACTATGGTTTAAAAATTAAGGACGGTGGTGTGTTTTGGCCTACTAAAATGAGTAGTGAGTATCGCTTAATTAAAGATAGAAACGCATCGAGCGATCACCGCATGGTTTGGCTTGATTTGGTAATTGAATAACGCCTGTTAACAAGAGAAGCGCTAGTAAACTGAGCTTTACCCTGTTTAATGGCTATTTATCTTAAAAAATTGCAATAACTTAAGTGCTTCTGCTTAAATACGGCTTAATTATAATAACCGTATAGAAGCACTATGATTTTTAATCTTTCTTCATCTAAAACGTTAGTGGCCTTAGCTGTTGCCTCAAGTGTTATGCTTGCAGGTTGTAGCGCTACCGCTAATACCTCTTCAACACAGCAAAGTGCTTTACCAGCAACTAAAATTGCTGCGGTTGTAAACACGCCAGCAGATATCGGCTCACAAAAAATAACGCTAGAACAAGCAATGGCCGATCCGGATTGGATGGGTAATCAGCCAGAGGGTGCTTACTGGGCGAGCGATTCGTCTACTATTATTTATGCTCAAAAAGAGCAAGGTAATACATTACGCAATTTATTTAGCCAATCTGTTACTAGCCAAACAGCAGAGCAAGTAGCTCTTAATAAACTTCATACTGTGGGTTCAAATAAAGCCGTTTATTCTAAAAATAAAACAATGGCGGCCTACACATTTAAAGGCAATGTATTTGTTAAAAACCTAAAAACCGGCGAACTTAAACAAATTACAGCTACATCAGCAAACGAGTCAAAGCCACAATTTTTAAATAATGGCGATTTAGTTTACCGCCAAGGCAATGTATTTTTTAAAGTTGATTTAAAAACAGGCTTAACGAGCGAGCTTGCTAACTTAAAACTTGCTGATGAGCCAAAAGGTATTGAAGAGCCAAGCACGTATATTGCTAAAGAGCAGCATAAATTGATTAAATTTGTAGCGCTTCAACAAAAAAATAAAAAAGATAAGCAAGCACGCAGTGAGCAAATTAATGAACAAAACGATTCAATTGCTAACACAGCTTATTACTTAGGCGAAGGAAATACCGTTGCAGAAGCGCAGCTTTCGCCAAATGGTGATGCGCTGTTAGTCGTTGTACAAAAGCAAACAGACTGGCGTGGTGATGGCGATATTATGCCTAACTACATTACAAATGACGCCACTATAGAACCTAAAAAAGCACGCCGCCGTGTAGCCGACGCTAAAGAAGAAACCTCAAAGCTTGTCTACATCAATTTAACTAACAAAGAGCAAACATCACTTAGCTTTAATACCTTACCGGGCTTTGACGAAGATGTTTTAGCCGCAGTTAAAAAAGAAAATTATGCACGTGATGGTAAAACATATAAGTCTAAAAAGGCACCTCGTGGTATTAACCTTATTATGGACTGGGGTTTTGAGCAAAGCCCAATAGTATGGAACGATGACGGCTCGCAAGTGGCTATCATGCTCGAAGCATGGGACAACAAAGACCGTTGGCTTGCTACTGTAGATTTTAAAAACAACAAACTTGTGTCGCAACATCGCCTGCATGACGACGCATGGATTGCTTATGCGTTTAACGACTTTGGGTGGTTACATAACTCGAACACGCTTTATTACCTATCGGAAGAGTCGGGTTACAGCCAGCTTTATAAAAAACCAGTTAATGGTAGTGCAACCGCGCTAACACAAGGCCAATTTGAGGTTTCTAACTTAACGCTTACAAGTGACGACAGCGCAATTTATTATAAAGCGAATGTTGAACACCCAGGTCTGTACGAAATTTACCGCGTTAACCCGCAAACTGGTAAGAGTGAGCAAGTTACTGACTTAAACGGCATGACCGATTACACGTTGAGCCCAGATGAAACTAAGTTACTCCTTAAGCACTCTACAATTACGATGCCTAATGAGCTTTATGTAGCTGACGCACAAGCCAATACAAAAGCAACGCGATTAACTCATACAGTGTCGGATGAGTTTTTAGCTAAAAAGCTAACTGCACCTAAAATTGTTGCTGTGCCATCGAGCCATACCGAACAACCAATATACGCAAAAGTGTACTACCCAGCTGATTACGTAGAAGGTGAAGTAGGTAAAAATCGCAAAGCAGTTATTTTTAACCACGGCGCGGGTTACTTACAAAACTCACATATGGGATTTTCGGTTTATTTTCGTGAATTTATGTTTCATTCATTGCTCGCTGATGAAGGTTACATAGTAATGGATATGGATTACCGCGCATCTAAAGGTTACGGGCGTGATTGGCGCACCGCAATTTATCGTCAAATGGGAACGCCTGAAACACAAGATTTAGCCGATGGCGTTAAATGGATGGCGCAAAATGCCAACGTTGATACCAAAGCAGTCGGCACTTATGGTGGCTCTTACGGCGGCTTTATGACCTTTATGGCATTGTTTACCGCGCCTGAGTTGTTTCAATCGGGTGCGGCACTTAGACCTGTTACCGATTGGGCACATTACAATACAGGTTATACAGCTAATATATTAAACCATCCTGATGTTGACCCGATTGCGTATGAGCGCAGCTCGCCAATTTATTACGCTGAGGGCTTAAACAAACGTTTATTAATTAATGCCCCAATGGTTGACGATAACGTGTTTTTTCAAGACTCAGTGCGTTTAGTACAGCGCTTAATAGAGCTTGAAAAACAAAACTTTGAAACAGCTATATTCCCTGTTGAACCGCATGGCTTTGTACAGCCTTCAAGCTGGTTAGACGAATACCGCCGTATTCATAAATTATTTAAAGAAACGCTTTAAGCTTTAATTATAAAAACAAAAACGCCGCATTGGTTTAGTTAACTAATGCGGCGTTTTTATTGGGTTGAACAAAATCTAACTTTATTTTTTCTTTTTAAAGAGCTCTATAACCAGTGGTATGGCAAGCAGAGTCCCGCCAATTACACCAATTAAATGTGCATCAATAGCCACAGTGGAGTTAATAAGCTTTCCTATATCAGCATTAGGGCCGCTAAATTGCTCAAACGCTATTTTAATCCATACGCCTATAAATAATAAATACCCCGACTTAAGCCCTACAGTTATATCTTTAACTGCCCCCCAAATAATTACGCCATGCAGCAGAGCACTTAATCCGGTATAAATATGTATGCTTGGGCAAAACCAATACACGCCAAGTCCACACCACAGTGCCAGCGCACTTATATTAACGGCGTAACGAGTAGGTGATGTGTATTCGCCATGTAGTAACCATATTAGTAAAACACCACTGGCATTTAGTCCCAAATGAGCCCAATTAGCATGAACAAATTGGCTAGAAAAGATTCGCCACAGTTCGCCATCATCAATTAGGCTTCGGTTAAATTCAAGTAAACTATTTAAATCAAATGCAGCAAAAATGGTACTAAAAAGCAGCAAAATAATAGGCGGTAATATATAACGAGGTTGAATAGGTAAATTAAGCATTTTATTATATTTTTTTAGTCAAAATTTTTGCATATTGTGCCCGTTTAACTTTAAGATGCCAAATACAACTACGTAATTAAGTGTTTTTAGTATTTTTATGCATTTTAAACTTAACTCATTATTTGCCATTGGACTGTGCGCAGTATCACTGCCTTCATTTGCACAGCAAGCAACTCAAATTGAAACTCGCGAACCTGAAGCCGCTACCGGATTAATCCATAAAGAAGTAGTGCAGGGTAATAAATACATGGTTGCTGCGGCAAATCCATATGCCTCAAGAGCCGGTCAACAAATTTTAGCCCAAGGTGGCAGTGCCGTAGATGCTGCGATTGCTACTCAACTAGTGCTTACTTTAGTTGAACCGCAATCATCAGGTATTGGCGGTGGTACATTTATGATGTATTACAACAAAGCTAACAATAAATTGACTAGTTTTGATGGCCGCGAAACAGCACCTGCAAATGCAGACGAAACGCTGTTTTTAGATAAGCACGGCAAAGCCGTTAAATGGATTGAAGCCGTAGTAGGCGGACGCTCTGTTGGTGTGCCTGGTATTTTACATGCCTTTGCAAGCGCGCATAAACAATACGGTACATTGCCGTGGGAAGCGCTTTTTAAACCGGCTATTGAACTTGCAGAGCAAGGCTTTGTAATTTCGCCGCGTTTACATGGCTTATTAGCACGCCAGTTAAACCCAGGCGTGTTGAGTATGCCGATTATTAACGAATACTTTTACCCAAATGGTAAGTTAATTGAAGTAGGTAGTGTTAAAAAGAATCAACCGCTTGCTGATTTATACAAAGACATTGCAAAGCAGGGCATTGATGCATTTTACAAAGGCGAAAATGCAAAACAAATGGTTAATGCTGTACAGCACTCTAAAATAGCCCCTGGTAAATTAAGTGTGCAAGATTTAGCAGATTACAAAAGTAAAGAACGCGATGCGGTATGTATACAATACCGTGCTTATAACGTGTGTTCTATGGCGCCACCAAGTAGTGGCGGTGTAGCTGTGCTACAAATGCTTGGCCTACTTGAGCATAAAGATATGAGCGCACTTAAACCAAATGGCGAAAAGGCGATTCATTACTTTAGCCAAGCTTCGCGTATTGCATTTGCCGATCGCGATATGTACATGGGCGATCCCGATTTCACGCAAGTACCTACAAAAGAGCTATTAAACAAAGATTACATTGCCTCACGCGCTAAATTAATTACCGAAACAGACCAAAAAGCCGTAGCCGGTAATCCAGTAGGGTACCTAAGTTATGCAATGGATGATTCATACGAGTTACCTTCTACTTCTCATGTCTCTATTGTAGATAGTAAAGGTAATGCCGTTTCGATGACTAGTTCAATTGAAATGGCGTTTGGCTCCACGGTTATGGTTAATGGCTTTATTTTAAATAACCAACTAACTGACTTTTCGTTATCGCCACGTAAAAACGGCAAGCTTGTAGCAAACCGTGTAGAGGCTGGTAAACGCCCGCGTAGCTCTATGTCACCGGTAATGGTATTTAATAAAGATGGCAGCTTACGTTTAATTGTAGGCTCACCTGGCGGTAGTCGTATCATAGATTACGTTGCACAAGTTGTTGTGGGTGTTATTGACTGGAATTTATCAGCGCAAGACGCTATTAACTTACCGCGTACAACAAATCGTAACGATTATACCAGCCTTGAAAAAGGCACAGCTATTGAAGCCATTGCGCCTGCGCTTACTAAACGCGGCCACAATGTACGTATTATTGATTTAAATTCAGGCTTACACGCAGTTGAAGTTAAAAATAATACCTTATATGGTGGCGCTGATCCGCGCCGTGAAGGTGTTGCGTTATCTGATTTAACTGATAATAACGCCACTATCAAATTTTAAATTATGTATAATATACATGCGGGCAGTGAAGCCCGCATGTATTTTCTCTCAATGGTCTGACTAGCTTAATTGTCGTTGCAATTAAACCTCTAACACTGATAATGACAGATCATAACTTAAGACTCCGTTAAAGCCTGGAAATATGACAACTAATACTGATCCTAACTACTTATATATTCATCATTCTGGCCCTGGCCTAATTGAAACACCGCTATTAAATAAAGGCAGCGCCTTTAGTAAAAAAGAACGCGAAAATTTCAATCTTGCTGGTTTACTTCCTCCTCGCTTTGAAACAATAGAAGAGCAAGTTGAGCGTTGTTATCAGCAGTATTCTAGCTTTACCGACAACCTTAATAAGCATATTTACTTACGTGCGATTCAAGATAACAACGAAACACTTTACTACCGTTTAGTACGTGACCACCTTGAAGAAATGATGCCAATCATTTACACACCGACAGTGGGCGATGCTTGTGAAAAATTCTCTGACATTTATCGCAGCGCACGTGGTTTATTTATTTCGTATGAAGATCGCTACCAAATTGACGACATTTTACGCAACGCTACCAAAGGTAAAGTAAAAGTTATTGTTGTAACCGATGGCGAGCGTATTTTAGGCCTTGGCGATCAGGGTATTGGTGGCATGGGTATTCCAATTGGTAAATTGTCACTTTACACAGCGTGTGGTGGTATAAGCCCAGCATACACATTGCCTGTAATGCTTGATGTGGGTACTAATAACGAAAAGCTTTTAAACGATCCTATGTACATGGGCGCACGCCATAAGCGAATTGCTCAAGACGAATACGATGAGTTTTTAGATTTATTCATTAAAGCGGTTAAACGTCGCTGGCCAAATGTATTACTTCAGTTTGAAGATTTTGCACAGCCAAATGCAATGCCATTACTTAAGCGCTACCGCAATGAAATTTGTAGCTTTAACGATGACATTCAAGGTACTGCGGCTGTAACGGTCGGTTCTTTACTTGCTGCGTGTCGTGTTAAAAATTCAACCCTAAGCCAGCAAAAAGTAGTTTTTGTGGGTGCAGGCTCTGCTGGTTGTGGTATTGCTGAGCAAATTATTAGCCAAATGGTTTTTGAGGGTATTTCAGAAGCACAAGCGCGTAGCCAAATATTTATGGTTGACCGTTTTGGTTTGCTTAGTGAGGGTATGGAAGGCTTACGCGATTTCCAACAAGCACTTGCACAACCTACAGGCTCTTTAAGTGATTGGACATACAGCGGCGAGTACGCATCACTTCTTGATGTTATGCACTGTGCTGAGCCTGACATTTTGATTGGTGTTTCTGGTCAACCTGGCTTATTTACAGAACAAGTAATACGCGCTATGCATGCCGGTTGTGAACAGCCAATTATTTTCCCATTAAGTAATCCATCTAAGCAGGTAGAAGCGCATCCTGCTGATGTGATTAAGTGGACTGACGGTAAAGCGCTTGTTGCAACAGGCAGCCCGTTTGATCCGGTAGAACACAACGGTGAAATTTTCCCAATCCCACAATGTAACAATAGCTATATTTTCCCGGGTATTGGTTTAGGTGTTATTGCCGCTAAAGCGACACGCATTACAGATGCAATGTTAAGTGTATCTAGCGAAATGCTTGCAGAGTCGTCGCCGCGTGCAAACACAGGTAAAGGTAGTTTATTACCAGCCCTTACGGAAATTGAAACGCTAAGTAAACGTATTGCATTTGCCATCGCTAAAAAGGCAATCGAAGAGGGCGTTGCTCTTGAGATTACGGATGACGCATTATGGGCAGCAATCGACAAAAATTACTGGTTACCAAAATACCGTAACTATAAACGTTGTAGTGTTTAATTAAGTTTATAAGTAATTAAAAGTAAATGGCGTAATAGCATTAGTTACAACGCTTAACAAAAAACAGGCAATTGCCTGTTTTTTTGTGCTTGTTCATATTTAATTAACCACGTACGGTGTTTACTTGCTTTTACATAATTAAAGGATCGACTTAATGAAAACACTGACTCTTGTTTTAGGTAGTGCACTGGCTTTAAACGTACTTAGCTTTGATGCACTTGCGGCAGCGACTCCCGATGCTCCTCATATTTATGTTAAGGGCGAAGCGACTCTTACTACAATGCCAGATTACGTACAGCTTAGTGTAGGTATTACCGAAGTTGATAAAGACTTAATTGCTGCTAAAAATAAAACCGACTTAACTATCGCCAAGGCAATTAAGCTCGTAAAAGAGATTGGTGTTAAAGAGGGAGATATAAACGCAGGGCAAATTTCAATAAACCGTGATAGCCAATACAACCGCACTACCGGTAATCAAGAATTTAAAGGCTTTAAGGTTTCTCGTACGTTAACAGTAAAACTCAGCGATATAAATAAATACCCTGAGTTACTACAAAGCTTAGTTAACAACGGTATTAACGAAATTAATCAAACGCAATTTTTAGCAAGCAACTACAACGAGCTGCATAAAAAAGCGCAAAAGTTAGCAATTAAAGACGCACGGGATGCTGCAAAAGAGTTTAGTGAAGATTATGACGTTGATTTAAAAGGATTATACAGCGCGTCACTAAGTCCACTCAATGTGCAGTCGCAGCCTTATATGCGCGCAGAAAAAGTAATGATGGCTGATAGCGCACCAAGTAACTATGTACCTGATGCCTACCATGCTGGAGAGATTAAAGTAACAGCGTCAAGCTACGCTGTGTACTACATAGATTAAACTATGTTTTAAGTTTTTATTTTTGGTGGTGCTCAAAACGTGCCACCAACTTCTCACCTTGCTCTTGGCTGATACGCGCTATAGAGTTGAGCATATTAGTCACTTCGCGTCTGTCGTATTCATTAGTTACATGTTCATTTATGTCATCAACAATCGCATTTAAATAATTAAATAAACTGTTTCGTGCATCGGTATCTTTATGGGCTACAAACAAAATATTTTTGAATGCCTCAAGCACGTTTGTCATTACGTATGCATCGCCTTTGGCGTAATTACGCAGCGGTGTAAAGTTGTCGTGTAATAACTCATCAAAGCTTGTTTCATGAAGGTACAACAATGGGGCATTATCACTGTGCTTAAACGAGTAGTTAATATCGTTAATTGACAGCCGTTGAATAAGTAAAATACTCAGCATATCAATTGATTTAACCGCAGTACCTGGATCGTTTATGCCCGGGCTCATTGCCTTAACTGCAATCTCAGATATTTGCGTTAACCCATAACGGTAATGATCGCTAATGTACTCTTCTATATAAAAAATAAAACAGTCGAGAATTTTATTTATCAGCTCTTCATCGTTTGATATGTCTTTATTACACTTTAAAAACGGATAGCCTTTAACTGTAAAGTAGCCTTGGTTAACAGAGATATACACCTTTATATCTTGCTCTGCCAAAATGGCACACAGCTTATCGGTTTGCACGCCTTTGTAATATCCCTCTGTTTTACTGCTAACCGAATACCACTTACTAAAGTCTGGAAAGTCTTCAACTGGGTTCTCTTGTTGTCTTTGTATTATTGTTTTAATTTCGTTTTTAGTTTGGCTAAACAAGCCATTTAATACGTTATCAACCTGAATGGCACGAGAGATTGAATGTATAAAAAATACAAATAAACCTAATGAAATCAATCCAAAAACAAGTGCGAACAACACACCAATTGAAGGAATAGCCGTACTGCCACCTTCAAGTTTATTAATATTTATAAGCATAATAATGGAGTAAATTATGCTGCCTAAATAAAAGCCCAAAACCATTTGATGTGATTTACGCGTAATAAGCCCAGGCACTACGCGGGGCGATAAACTCGCACTGGCCGAATTTAAAACGACCATTACCATTGAAAAACTAAACACGGTAAGCGAAATAATACTCCCCGCTAAAGTGCTTAAAATAGTCCGCGCGTTTTCGGCGCTATCTACAAGTACAACCGATATAAACGATTTTAGCTGCTCAACAGGGGCTAAATATTCAACCGACATAGTAATAATGGCAAATACCAAAAAGCCCACTGAAAGCATCGAAGGGTAAAAGCCAATACTGTTAATCATTTCACGGTAACTGTCGGCTACTTTACGAGGTACAAACATAAAATCCTTATGTATTTTCTACTAACTTAATACCTCTAGCTTAGCATAGGCAATTATTAAACTTCTGATAATGCTGCTCAAATTTATGTGTTATTATCACGCCCACAATAATAGAGCGCATATTTATGCGATAAAAATAACAGGAAAACGCCGTGATCATTTCAACTTATGCTGCATTACTCGCATTCTTTTACATTTATTTAAGCTTTAACGTAATAAAAGTGCGCCGTGCGGAGCAAATATCGCTTGGTGATAACGGTAATGCAACGCTACAACGTGCTGTGCGTGCCCACGCAAATTTTATGGAATACGTGCCATTTGCTTTAATTTTGCTTTTTTTAGCAGAGTACCAAGGGCTTGCTAGCCATTACTGCCATATATTAGGTGGTGCGTTATTAGTAGGGCGTGTGTTTCAAAATTTAGGCATAGTAGAAAAAAGCCTTAAATATCGCCAAATTGGTACTATTACTACATTTTTAGTCATGATTATCAGCGCCTTTGTATTACTAGTAACACGTGGCTAATTAAAGAAAAGCTAATGAGCAAAATATTTATAATAGGTTTACCGCGTACCGGCACAACCAGTGTGTGCCACGCATTTTTAGAGCTCGGCATTACAACGGCGCATACCGCGTATACTAATGCTTGTTTTGAAAATGCTAACGCGATTGCCGACACTCCCATATTTAACGACTTTAAAGCACTTGATATTCATTACCCAGACTCTAAGTTTATTTATTTAGAGCGCGAATTGAGTGCATGGCTACCTTCAATAAAGCAGCTTTTAACGCGTATGCACACTAATTTAACGCGCGGCGACGGGGGCTTTAATATTCATATAAAACGCTGTTATTTAAATACGTTTAGTGAGCTTTCGCTTGATAATATTAGCGACGATAGTTACTTAGCAGACTGTTATGATACACATTTTAATGATGCTCAAACGTACTTTAATAACCGTGACGACGATTTTTTATCCATTGATATAGCAAAGCCTAATAGTTACAAAAAGTTGTGTAATTTTTTAGGGTTAGAAAGTGATAAAACTGATTTTGAAAAAATGAATGTGGGCGGAAAAGTCACCGCATGGAACGATATTAAGCACCCGTTAAAAGTTGAGTCTACGGCTAAAGGGCGCATAGATAAATTACTGCCTTACAAGATTTTTTAAATCAAATACGTTAAAATCCCCGCATTATTATTTAAGTTGTACAGAACATGTTTGAATTAAAATACCACACCCCATTTGAATGGACCGAAGTTGTCCTTGCTGACTTTAATACTTTTTTACAAGATCATGCCGCTGCAGAAAAAAAAGCATCGGGTATGGCTATGTCTATGCTTTCGCATTACCCAGACAAACGTAAATTAGTAAAAGCCATGACCGACTTAGCATTAGAAGAATTAATACACTTTAAACAAGTGCTTAAGTTACTTTTAGAGCGCGATGTAAACTTAGGTGACGACAAAAAAGACCCGTACATAAAACAAATACGTGCACTGTTTAGACATGGTCGTGATGGTTTTTTAATGGACCGATTACTGGTTGGCGGTGTAATTGAAGCACGTGGTCACGAGCGTTTTTCTTTAGTTGCACAAGCACTTCCTGAGGGTAAAGAAAAAGACTTTTATGTTGCGATTGCCAAGTCAGAAGAAAAACATAAAAACCTTTTTGTAGAGCTTGCTTACGAATACTTTGATAAAGAAGAAGTTGATACTCGCCTAGAAGAGTTACTTACAGCAGAAGCTAAAATCTGTGAAAGCATCCCATTTACAGCTGCTTTGCATTAACTAAAATTAGCGCAGAGCCAATTTTATTCGCTTTGCGCCACCTGCCTCTACTCTCATTTCTTGGTTAAACCCTTCATGAATTATTGATTTGCAATTTGCGAATCAAAATAATAAAACACACTTTTACACATCTTAATGCATTGATAATAAATACAAAAGCGTTTGGTCTCATACTTGCTACCTATACATTAAGCAAATTGAGGGAAAGGCTTATGTTAAAATTTACTTTTATACTATTACTAATATCTTTTAGCGCCGTAGGCAGTGAAAGTCATTTAGATTATATAGAAAATGCAAATGGTGAGCGGGTACAAAAAGTATCACACTTAGTTAAATGGACACATACTCGCTTTGTGTTTACCCGTGATATTTCGCGTATAGCACTTGGCCACGAAACAACGCTTGATGTGAACGTGGTTAATGGTCGCGAGCTACTAATTTTAGCTAAAAAGTTAGGCCGTACATCTATGATGGTGTGGTACGACGATAAAAGCTCGGAAACATTTTTACTTGGTGTTACCGAAGACTATAGCGTACTGGAAAATGCCTTAAACGATATTCACCCTGACGTGCAACTAACCATAGCACCTGATCGCCATGCTGTTGTATTACGCGGTGAAGTACCTACTATAAATTATCGTCATGCCGCTTATGAAGCTGCAAAAAACTATCTATACGCCAGTAGCTCACAAGCATCACAACCCGTTATTACCTCAAACCCTAATCAAGGAATGTTTAATTCTCTCGCTCAACGCTTGCAAGGATTGGGTAACGCAAACGGTGGTACCTCTCAAAACTCGAGCAAAGTCGCTATTATTAATTTAATAAAAGTAACTCAAGCACCCAAGCCAAAAGAAGAACGTATTAGCGAAGTAATTAAATCAATGGGCGCAGATAAAGTGACCATTAAACGCATCTCGGTTGATGAGCTATCAAATGATGATAGCGATGTATTTTTACTGTCAGGCTCTGTAAAAAATCAAATAAAGCTAGTGCGCTTATTAAATACAATTAATAAATTATTCGAACCAGAGCAAGCATTACAAACTCAGGGCTCTCCTCTTGATCCTAATAATTTAATGGGCGGCGCAACGCAGGATAAAAGCGCAGGTATTGAAGTGCTTGCCAACGAGTCGGGTGGGTTAATAAACGATGCTACATCAGGATTAAACTTAAGTAATGTGAGTTCTAATATTGCAAGAGCAACGCTTCTTTCAGTGGCTGGCGGTAAAGTTTTGTCGAGCATTGAAGTTGAAGATTTACCGCAAGTTCGTGTGTCGGTACAATTATACGAAGTAAATCAACGTAGGTTAAAGCAATGGCGCCCAGATATTAGCGTGCTCTCTAATGGGTATGAAAAAGAAGCGGGCTTGTTTGGCCGTGACGGTATGACTAATCGCGAATCTGGCTCTGCAACAATAGAAAATGCGCTGCAATTAATTGGCGGTCAATTAACTAATAACTTACAGCTTTCTACCTCACAGTTTGCCATTGATATGTTGTTTTCATTACTTGAACAAGAAGGTATTTCGCGAACACTTTCTCGCCCTACAATCACGGTTTTAGCCGGTGAAAGTGCCGTGTTTAAAGTCGGTGGTGAAGTACCTGTACCTACAAGTTATAGCCCATCTGGCATTACAAGCGGTCAGCAAGGTAGTAGTGGGTCGGTGTTTAGCGGTACGGAATTTAAATCATTCGGAGTTGAATTAAATGTACGCGCTATGGTTGACGACAAAGACAGAATAACACTTGATCTAAACCCAGTAATTTCACTACCCGATACCACGTTAACAGCCGAAATTGCACAAAGCACAGGCAGCAGTTTAAACAGTAGTGCATTTAATACACGCAGCATGCAAACGTCAACGCGTTTAAAAGATGGGCAGCCTCTTATCATTGGTGGCTTAATTAGCACTGATAACAATGCAAGCCACGACTTTGTACCTGATGGCAACGGCAATAGTATGCTTGGAAAGTTAAGTGAAACAACCAGCAAAAGTGAAAACAACCGTGAGCTGATAATTGTTGTAACTCCAAATCTGGTGCGTGAACCAATTAACACATTACGTTCGTGGGAACAGGCAAATATAGACACCCAGATACTTAGCTATATACAGGAGCAAGGGCTATGAAAATACTTTATATAATTTTACTGCTTACTTTATCGGGTTGCGCTCATATTGATTACAAGCCAACAGTAAATCCTTACAACGCGCTGGGTGACATAGTTAAAAAATACCAATTAAATGCCCAACCATTAAAGTGCGAAGGTATTAATGCAAGTGACTGTTTGAACCTTGTGCATGAGGTGAATCAGTTAATGCTTGAACACCCCGATAACACGGCAATACTTTCAATATCGGCATATGTACTTTATAAAAGTGGCCGTGCTAATCAGTCTCAACAAGTTATAAATACTCTGCTTAATAAAGCTAACCCGCCGTTAAACGCAATTACTTTAGGAGTCACTTTAGCAATTGAGCAAGGCAATTTAGCTAAAGCGAAAAGCATTGCCCAATACGGCGTAGATGTTTTTGGTACACATGCTTCACCATACCTGCAAATGGCCTCTATACATTATGCCCAGGGTAACTACGTTGTAGCTTCAAACTATTTAGAGCTTTCGGTTAAGTTTGGTTTAAATAGCACCGCCTATTTTTACCATAAAGGCCTAATTGAAGAAGCTAATACCAATAATTTATTGGCCTGTGGCTATTATGAGCAAGTTTTACGTGTCGAACCCACGCATCAAAAAGCACTTGCTAGGCGCGGTAAACTCTCTGTTTTAGGTAATTGTTATTCTTAAGGCCTTCGGGCCTTTTTTTATACCTAAAATTTGGCATTATTAAGGAGCCAAAACCACTTTATTATTTATCATAAATAGTAGTAGAGCTTACGCTAATCATACGTTTTATAAGTTACCCCACAAGACTGCTTCTAATATTTAACCCTTTTTGAATACCTATTAGTTTTAATAATTTAACAGAACGTCTCTAGGGTCTGTTGATCTTTCAAGGTTAAATTTGCAGCAGTCTGTTTGGTATTTAGGCAAGGCAGAGCCTATGTAGTGTGGTTATTCCCCATAAATGGGCGATAACGTAGCATTAATGCCAAACAGGCGCTGCCCAAAGGGTTCTTTCTAGGGGCTATTTACTCTTTGTTGCTCGGTTTTTACTTAGCCCACTAGGTTACAAACCTCGCGCCGCGATTAAATAGCCCCTAGTTTGAACAAATTTTAATCCGCAAAGATCAACAGACCCTAGTATTAAGTATCTAAAAATTATTTTTTAATATTGATTTGCATTTTGCAAATCAAAAGTAAAAACAGCTAAAGAACAAATAATCTAAACACACTAACCACATGTATTTAAAGGATTTAATTAGTTGGCATGGTCCTCGCTATATATAAAGTGAGCATAAGCTCTTCTAATTTAAAGGCTACGATTATGAAAACTATTAAACATAACTTAAATAGCAAAAAGCAAAAAGGTTTTGTACTAACGTCAGAGCTAATCATTCTTTCTACTTCAATGGTAGCGGCACTTGTAATTGGTTTATCTACATTACGTGACTCGGTAACCAGCGAACTTGAAGATGTAGCTGAAGCAATTGGCTCACTTGACCAAAGCTATGTATTTGACGGGATGATTAACGCCGAAGGTACAGCTGAAGTGTCTGGCTCAGGCTTTGTAGATTCAGTTGACGTGTACGCAGGCGATGGTAGTTCATTCACTTTTGTTGCATCAGACTTTAGTGAAAGTGCCGCACTTGTTAATGCAACACCAAGTGGTGATGCTGCAACGCGTACAACGGCAGGCGGCTCACAAGGTAACTAACGCAAGGTAACCAGGTTTGAATACCAAGCTTAAGGCTCACTGCCACAAAATTGTGGCAGTGAAAGTTACTCCGGAGGAATATTATGAAAAGTAAAAGTAACAAAGGCGCAACCACAGCGGCTCTCACATTACTCATCACCTCTGGCATGTTAGCTTCGGCTTTGGGTATTAGACAGGTAAACGATGAAAATAGCGTAACAGCTTGGGTAGTAAACAAAAATATGTCGGCCGGTCAAACAGTAACCGTTCACGATGTTGAGCAAAAGAGTATAGATCCAAGTAACTATTCAAATATTGCACTGAGCGTTCAAAACCCACGTGCATTAATTGGTCAAAAATTAGCAACTAATAAAATGGTTGAACAACCATTATTTGACACAGATTTTATCAGAGCGAAAAGCCAAAATTTATCAGAAGCCATACCAGCAGGGCGTGTTTTATATACTTTAAAACTAAACACCTTGGATATTCCGCTTTCGCGTATACACAAAGGTGACCGACTCGACATAGTCGCTAAAACTAATCGTCTAGTAAGAACCGTTGCCCGTGATGTACAGCTCATTGGTGTTTCAAAAGGCCCTAAATCGCAAGCCGAAAAAAATGGCGTAATGGATAACTTAGCTAAAGAGTCTAATTCTGCTACAGGCGGTGTTTCGTTAGTCCTTGCGGTACTTCCAAAAGATGTTTATTCGTTGGCGGGTATAGATAACGCCGACAAAGTTTCAATTATTGTGCATAGCGCTTATGACATTGAACAAGGTCGTTTGCAAAACTTTTCACGCTTACAAACCAGTCGCACAATCGAAGTGGTTAAAGGCGTTAAAAATGAAGCTGTATATGTAGCTAAGTGAGTTTTTATGTTTAATTTATCAAGCAAACATGAAGAAGTTCAAACCAGTTTAAGTACCTTTGAAGAGCTTAAAAAGCTATTGCACGATGCCGTTATCGAAGAGTACGAACAAGAACCAACCGCGCTTTTATCAAGTAATGTTCTCGAAAAAATCTCTGCGTTGTGTAGTGAAATTCCACAATTTAATCAATCTTCATTTAACCAACATCAACAAGAGCAGGTTGTGCAGGCTGTTTTTGATGAAATTCAAGGCTTGGGACCTATTGCACAGTTTATGCTGGACGATCAGGTTAGTGATATTTTAATAAACGACACGCAAGATATATGGATTGATAAACAAGGCAAACTACTTTGCACTGCCAGTAAGTTTGATGACGAACGCCATTTACGCCGATTTGTTGATCGCTTACTTGATGGTTGTGGCCGACAAGTCAATGCGCTTATGCCGATTGTTGATGGCAAACTAAAAGATGGTAGCCGAGTTCATATTATTGTACCGCCTGCGTGTACCAGCGCCGCGATTGTATCGATTCGTAAGTTTAATCATAAAAAAATAAACGATGACTTTTTAGTTAATAATCATTTTTTAGATAAAAACATCTTATCATTTTTAAAAAGCGCAGTTAAAACAGGCGTTAATATTTTAGTGTGTGGCAATGCAGGTGCAGGTAAAACCTCATTATTAAACGTACTTGCTAACTCAATTAATCCAAACGAACGTGTTGTAACCATTGAAGAAAGCGCTGAGCTTAATTTGCATCACAACCATGTTGTGCAATTGGAAGCCCACGACACTAACAGCGATGGTAAAGGTGCAGTAAGCCTAAGAGATTTAGTAAAAGCAGCCCTTAGAATGCGCGCAGATAGAATACTTGTAGGTGAGGTACGCTCAGGCGAAGTAATCGATATGCTCCAAGCAATGAACTGTGGCCACCAAGGTTCGATGACGACCATACATGCTAACAGTGCAAATGATGCCGTTATTCGTTTATCTACCTTAGTGCAGTTACACAATGCACAACTGAGCGATCCCCATACAAGTTCGCTAATCGCGTCGAGTATTCAGCTCATAGTTCATGTTTCTCGCTCAACTAATGGCATCCGCACTCTAAAAAGTATTGGTGAAATTAAGCGTGTTAATGGCGGGGCACAATTTAGCCCGCTTTATAGTATTAACGAAGCAGAACCAGTACAAAGTGATTTAATAGATAACTCAAGTGTTATTGAGTTTATGAAAGGTCAAGGCGCAAATGCACAAGAATTGAAAGCATTACTGCACAATAACCCGGAGGCTAACAATGACTAAACTTGATTATTTATTAGCTATTGCGGCGGTTATAACTTTTGTACTGGCTGCGAGTGTATTGGCTTCTTTGTATGTGAATAATAAAAGCAACCAAAGCACTAAAAAAGCAGATATTTTAGAAGAAAAAGATGTCCTTACTCTGTCACTACGAGTGCTTGGTTTAAATATTAGTAACGCCTGGTTTATAAGCATGGCGTGCTCGCTCTCTAGTAGCTCCTGGTTTTTAGCTAAATTATATTACCCAGAGGCATCAACCAGCGCGTTTATTATTTCAATCGTGGTTTTTGTAACCTGTTTTATAACTGTGATTGACTTGGCTCATTATAAATTAGCAAAATTTGAGCATCACTTTTTAGAATTTATTGAAACCGTACAATCGTGTTTAAGCACAGGGCTATCGCTACAGCAATCAATGCAGTTTGCTGATGAACATGCAGACCCATATATAAAAAAACAAAGCACCTTACTAATACAACGCATGAGCATGGGTAGTGATGCCGAAACGTCGTTTGCCCCATTAATTGAAAGATACAACTGCGAAACCGTAAGATTGTTTGCTCATAGCATCATTACACATACACAAAGCCAGTGCGATTTGACCGACATGCTAAAAAGCGTATGCAACATGATGTCGCTAATAACTCTCGACCGCCAACAGCTGAAAGCTAAGCTTTCCGGTACTAAATACGCTGCTGTGTTTAGTGGTTTTTTACCTTACGCACTAATTCCTTTATTTAGCTATACCGATCCAACCTGGTTTGAACCATTATTAAACGATCCTAATGGGATTGCATTTATAACGGTTGCGCTTCTTTGTCAGCTATTTGGCTTTTTATGGCTACGCCTTAGCTTAAGGGTAACATTATGATTGATATACTTTTACTTATCGGGCTTTTAGTAAGTATGGGCTCATTTATCCATATTCATAGGCAATCGCTTAAAGTCGAATTAGATAAACCCGATACTAAAAACATTAACTGGTATCCGCTAATTATCATCTCTAAACGTCAACTAAGACAAGCAGGGATTCAAATTAATAAAATATTAATAAGCCTGTACTGCTTTAAATTGGCTGCTACTTTTAGTGCATTTACGGTTATAGAGCTAACAGGGTATGAGCTGAGCCAATCGATTAAATTATTACTGTGTTTTATGTGTTTTTTTGCACCCGAATGCTGGTTTTTATTACGTAAAAATCAACGTCAAACCACTATAAATAACAGCTTAGAGTTTTTTTTACGGGTGTTACTGGTTTACATGCGCGCCGGGTTTTCGTTAGAACGTTCATTTGCACTGGCGGTTGATCATGGATTGAGTCAAAAACACCCATTATACAAAGAGCTAAAGTTATTTTTATTCGAACTAAGTGCAGGTAAAGATCGTGAATTTGCATTTAATTCACTTTTTGAAAGAACCGGCGTATTAGGAATTAAAAAACTCGCAAACTTAATGTTAATAGGGTCAAAACTTGGTACGCCACTTATCCAAGCAGTAGAGGCTCAACTCGAAGGCCTAGCTTTAAAAAAGAACATTTTACTCGCTAAAAAGGTAAACAAAAAAGCGATGCACACAACCTTTCCCATTATCTTAATTTGTTTTCCGATGTTTTTGGTATTGGTGTTTTTTCCCGCAGCATTACAAGTAATGAACGTACTTAAAATGCTTGTAGAAGTGTTATAGGAGCCTGATATGAAAAAGCATTATCAACAAGGGTACATACTTACTATTGAGCTTATATTAATTATAACTATTTTAATTATTGGCTCAATTGGTGGGGTGATTTTAGTAAGGGATGCCCTTATTAAGCGCCATCAAACTAAGGTAGATAATCAAATTACTGTAGTTGATGCTAACAATAGACCACTCGGTATTGCAGTAAGTTTTGATGAGCATCAAGCACCACTCATTTTTTATACAGATCGTGGAGCAAACAACACGTACAGGGCATTAATAGGCATACGAGATGATAGGTTTACCTCGCGAGAAGCTGTTTATTACGATGCTCCAAATTGCCAAGGTAACCCGTGTTTAAAGGGCTTAAGCGACGAAGCAACAGACAGCCAAGGTGTCAGCAAGTTAAATAATACCGGTAATGTAAGTTATATAAATGCGCTGCAGCAAGGTCCAAATTACGCAATAGGGCAGTTAGGTAACAGCGTTATTGGTCAGTTATTAAGAAGCACGCCACAACAATGCCCTGCTAATAGTGAACAAATTCTATCTCGTTATGTATCCCAAAAAGTAGTAACAGGCTCACCTTGTGAAAGCTTTGAAATAGATAAGCAACCAGCCGACAGCAGTTGTTTAGTTGGAGTAACAGCTTTAGGAAATCCACTTTTAGGTACAAGCGATCAAGGTTTATCACAATCGTGTGATACATGCCAAACAGGGTACGAATCGCAAGGTGACATACTTGATTTATATTTACCTCAGGTAGAACCGCTTTTAAATACAGCCCTTAATGCGCTTTCATTAGTAGGTATAGGCACAAACGTTGATATAGAGCTTGGCACAATATGCTGCCCAGAAGGTACACGCTTAGAAGATGATGAAAACATTGTAGAAACACTTGTTTTCACTATTTTACAAACCACATTTGAGCTGGTCGGTATCGATTTAGTAAATAACCTTATCATTAGTGAAACACTGAGCTTAATAGGGATTGAGCCAGGTATTACATATTGCAAAACATCACTTAATTTAGTTAATGCAGAACAAGTAATTAATATCACCACAGGCGAACCTGCTCTTAGTAGTTTAACGCCACCATTTAAAGTTTTACTGCCAGTACATAGCGGCCAAAACAGGACAACGTGGATACATACTCCCCCAAAAGGGGAAGGAGAACGTCAATGAACGCCTCAAATATATTTACCTCACATGCTAATTTAGCAGATACACCAACTGATGAAATATCAACAGAAATTAAAGAAACGCTAACGCTACTAAAACAGTTTTATGATGTTCCAATTGTTAAATTTATCGATTTTAGAGAGGTTTATTCAGAGCAGTTAATAACCTGCAACGATAAAGAAAGTGTCGAAAATGAGTTATTAAGCTATCAACTACGCTGCACACAAGAAAAACTATATTTATTTGAAGATACTTTTTTTGATGATGTATCAAACAACACGCACAAATTAATTCGTTTTTATGCACAATATCCAATTTATAGTGTCACTAATAAATTAATTGGCGTAGTGCTGATGGCTGATTTAGCACCTAAAACATTAATAGGTTCACAAAAAAATCAGTTTATTTCATTTGCTCAATTATTGCAGACACAGTTAAATAAAAATTCAGATTCATTAAGTAATCAAAGTACTAATCCTGTGAAAAAAAATTATGGGGAAAAGTATATTCATGTATTTAGTTTAGCGCCCGTGGCATTCTTAATTGCATTAGTATTATGCTCATTCACTGCATTACTGCTTTATACTATAGAAAAAAAGGAGCTGCAAAGTAATTACAATGAACAAACTCAGCAATTACGTAAAACGTTATTTAATGCTTTAGAGCGATTTGATAATCAAGGATTATATATATCGCAAAAAGATTTAGTTATCGCAGGCTTTTTACAAAGCCAAAATAGCTATACAAAAGAGCAGCTTAATGATTTAGTACAGAGTCAGGTTTCACAAAGCTTAACTTATAAAGGGTATATTGTGTTTGATTCTGAGTATAACCAACTTGCACTTTGGTCAAAAAATAATTTTGATTTAGCCGCGTATGGATTTAAAAACTGGTTAGAAAAATTCAATAATAGAGCGAATAAACAAGCAGTAGAAGTATTTACTGTTGCAGATACGGCCTTCTTAATTTCTGAAATAAAAATTAAACAAGGCTCTATTTATACACTTACAGCATTTGATTTAAGTAAGTTTTTAAAAGCCGTTATTGGCAAATTAAACACTGAAAATTATAACGTTTTTATAGCAACACCACAGTTTACTTTAGGAAAACAAGGAGAAGTTAGCCCGAGTATAATTAAAAATAGTATTAGCGCTTTAAGTAGTCGTTTTCCACCTACATGGCGCTTACATGTGCAACCTATGAATAAAATAGTACGCCCACAAATAACTAAATATAGTTTAATTAGATTAGGGTTAATCTCTTTTTGTGTATTTGCCTTTGTGTATTATTTTTTACGTTTGCCAAGACGTTTACACAACGAAATAAAACAAAAAAATCAGTTAATACTCAATAGAGAAGAGCTTTTTTCAAGTTCTCTTGATGCACTGCCGCATGGGTTTGCTATTTTTAATAGCCACGAATTTCCTGTGATCACCAACAATGCATTTAACCTTTTATTTGCACAAGTGAATAAACAAAATAGTCAGCTATCGTATAGCCAGCTGGTAAGTATTGCGCAGCAGAATAATATTATAAATCACTACCATGAACATCATAAGCTTGATGATGATCGTAACCAATTAATAGATATAGGTTTTACAGACGGGAAGTGGATAACTGTATTACAAAGACATACAGATTTTAATGGTTTCGTTTGCTACTTTAGAGATGATACAGAGGCACATCAAAAAGAATGTTTACTCGCTGATGTTCTTGAAAAATCAAAACAGACAAATCAATTAAAAGAAAAATTTGTTACAAGGCTTAGCCGTCAATTAAAAACGCCTTTATCATCTTTAAAGTCATTAGTTGAAATATCTAAAGATCCAATAAGCTTTAACGAATTTAAAAACAATGTGGGGAATATTTCTGATGCATGCGACCAGCTCGAAAGTGTAATTCAACAACTCGTAAATATAAATAAATCGGAAATAGGTAAGTTAAAACTGCAGGCCAAAAACGTTAACCTGAATCATATGATCAATAATAATATTTCGATTTTAACTAAAGAAGCTGAAAACAAAAAAATAGTTCTTAAAAATAATATTACGCCTGGGTTAACCGTGGTAAGCGATGAAAAGTTAATTTCTCAATTGGTTATTCAGTTAGTGACAGAGGTTTTGGATTCGTCAAATAATACAACGCTATCTATTAACGCTCAGATTAAAAATGAAAGTAACCGTAATTACTTACACCTAGACTTTTCATTAAGCAATTTAATCGACAGTAGTTACTTTATAACTGAGCTTAAAAGTATATCGGGTGATGATATAGCACGTCTCATAGATGATAAAGATGTTTCATTAGAGTTAAAGTTTTTTATCTCAATATTTAAAATGTTAGGTGGTAAAGCGATAACTGTAAGTAGTAACGCGAATAAATCAACGATAACGCTTTCTATGCTGGTAAACAAAGTAACGAAGCAAGATAAAGACAATGTGCAAAAAGTACCAAGTAGCTCATTAAATACTGATTTAGTAAAAGCGAGTTTAGTGACTAAAAATCACCAAAACACGCTACTACTTGTTGATGACGATCCACTTGTAGAAATTGTGATTAGGGCAATGCTAAAAGATCAGAATATCATAATAGATTACGCATGCAGTGCGATAGAGGCTATGTTGATGGTTTCGCAAAATAGTTACGACATTATTCTAATGGATATAGTAATGCCAGAATTGTCGGGAACTGACGCTATGTTAAAAATTAAAAAACACAGTGATAATTCTAAAACTAAAATAATTGCGCATACATCGACGCCCGATACAGAATCTAAATATGTAAATCAGGGCTTTGATGACATGTTATTAAAGCCAGTTAAACAAGGTGTTTTAATAAACCAAATAACACGTATTTTAAAAAGATAAGCCGCTGGGGTAATAAATGAAAAACATTAATGAAAATATGGCAGAAGTTATCGAGTTTAAAGTAACGCCAATAAATAAAACTAAACGACTACTTTTAGTAGATGATGACTTACTAATAGAAATAGTAATAAGAAAAATGCTTAATGAAGAAAATATTTTAATAGATTTCGCATCAAGTGCTATAGAGGCGCTATTGATGGTTTCTCAAAATATTTACGATATTATTTTAATGGATATAGTAATGCCGCAATTTACAGGCACTGATGCAATGCTAAAAATCAGGAAGCATGCTGACGCATCAGAAACAAAAATTATAGCTCATACATTTAGTGAAAACGAAAATAGTGATAATAAGTACGTGAAGCTTGGGTTTAACGGTCTTTTGTTAAAGCCAGTTAAGCAAAGCGTATTAATTGAAAATATTAGAACTTTCTTGGAATGATAAATAGAAACAGTAGGGCGGTTAACTATTTTTATTTATAGCTTATTAAAAAATTAAATTATAATTTTTTAAAGACTAATATTTATTTAGTGTTTTTGTGTATATGAACCTTTAATATATTTAAATTTGTAAAAATCCTTTAATAAGAATAATTACTTTAAATTATTACAAACTACGCTTTTGTAATTGTTGCATGTATACGAGTCATCGTTTCACACTTTTTAAAGCGGTTAATAATCTCAATTATTAAACGCTGTAATATTATAAAGTTAGTAAATTTATTTAGCCTAGAGCCCACGTATCACAAGGGTTTAACTTTCAAAACATTAATATTTTTTAATAATTAATAAATGCACATCTTGGGATGGAATTTGCTTTATAAGGTTATATTCTAATTTTATAGTTTATTAAACATTATAATTTTTAAAGTTAACGAGGCAAAATTATGAGCAAAACACAGTACGTTACAGTAGAAGGTCATCAAATTGCTTATCAAGAAATGGGACAAGGCACACCTTTATTATTAATACATGGCATACCAACTAACAAATTTTTATGGCGAAATGTGATGCCCAAACTCGCATCAGAACATCGAGTAATAGCGCCTGATTTACTAAACTTTGGTGAATCAGATATGCCAATTAACACCGATGTATCTATAAATGCGCAATGTAGAATAATGTGTAAGTTTATGGAAGAACTCGGTATTTCTAAAGTTAATATTGCTGCACATGATATTGGTGGTGGTGTTGCTCAATTAATGGCGGTAAATCATCCTGATAAAGTAAACGGATTAGTTTTAATAGATAGTGTATGTTTTGATTCTTGGCCAATACCAGAATTTGAACCTTTGCTAGAACCTGGTGTAGAAGAAAAGACAAGTGTAGCTGAATTTGTTGATACATTAAGAGATTTCATGCCTAAAGGTGTATACGATTCTAGCGTAATGAATGAAGAGTTAATGGAAATATACTTGAAACCATGGAGCAACGAGCAAGGAAAAGCCGCTTTATTTAGTAACATGCGCAGGCTCAATAAAGAATATACACAAGCTATTGCGGGCGATCTTAAAAGCTTACCTCATGAAACACTCATATTATGGGGTGAAGAAGACAAGTTTCAAAAGCCAAAATATGCACCAATGTTAGAAGAAGCCATTCCAAATTCATCATTAATTTGGTTAGATAAAGCCGCTCACTGGGTTGTTGATGAATATCCAGATAAAGTATCTGAGCTTATTAGTGAATTTATGAATGATAAAAAATTCTAAAGTCTCAGCAAGTACATCAGTAGGATAGTTAAAAAGCCATTAAATTCAACATCTTGAATTTTACTGGATGAAATATCTACTAGGAAGTTATTGTTAATACCGCTTGGATATATTAATAACCAAGCGGTATTTTTATATGTTCAAGAAGCTAATAGCGTAAATGGGAAAAACATTAACTATTAAGATAAGTAGGTTAATGCTTATTAAATAGTCAAAATATCGCGTTTATACGTTAATTAATGAAGGTGAGTAACTTGGTTATGTATTTATTTATTCTATTTAACATAATATAAATTATAGGTAGTTAATGTATATATAGAAAGAGCGCCTAAATGCGCCCTTACTATGTCCAATACTAGACGGTATCGGACATTAAGTGTTTTTATTACAATAACTAGTATTACTAATACAGATACTTTATTTATCAATTTGTTTAATCAATACTAAGTAAACGCTCAGCTGTATATTCGTTAGTAATTAATCCACTGATCATGTTTGACCTTACTGCGCCCAAAATGGCTAACACTTTTTCTTCACCAGCAGCTATCGCATAAATCTGTTTGTTAGCATTTGTTTTTAATGGCGTACTTGCTACACGCTGATTAACTGTGCAATCTAAAAGCTTACCGTTTTTATCAAACACCCAACTAATCATTTCACCAACAGCACCCAGATCTTGTAACTCTTTAAGTTCTTGCGCATCAATAAAACCATCTATATGTAATGGCGACTTTTCACCTAAGCTACCAATACCCACAAATGTTACATCGGCATCTTTAGCGAGTTTTAAATTACCGGTAATATTTTGTTGTGCGTGCAACTGTTCTTTTTCTTCAATGCTTCTTGGTAAAACTGGCAATGGCATTGGATAATGTTTTGCATTGGTGTGTTCGGCCATTCTTACTACAACATCATAAGGTGAAGCCGATCCATCCAAAGCCATATTACCTAGCATGGCTACAATTTTATGTTGCGGACAATCAACGGTTCTTAGCTCATCCACACATGAACGTAAAACTCGACCGGTTCCCATAGCAAGTACTTTGGGTTGTTCTGATTTTAAATGACGTTCTATTTCTGCCGCGCCAGCTTGAGCCAAACCTAATGTAGACGAAGGTTCAGATGGATCGCTCGGTACAACTTCACACGAATCTAACCCAAAACGGCTTTTTAATTTTTCGGCCAAATCCATACATTTAGCAATCGGGTGGTCAAGTCTAACTTTAATTAATCCTTGGCTCACAGATAATGCGACCATTCTTTGTGCAGATTGACGAGATATATTTAGCTTTTTGGCAATTTCATCTTGTGTGTTACCGCCAACATAATATAACCACCCTGCTCTGGCTGCATCATCTAGCTTTCTAATTTCTGTATTTGATAGCTTTACCACGTAAACCTCTTAAAATAGAAGGAAAACTAAGTCCTTATTTTCATTACATAATTTTAATTATATGTGCTGCTATATAAATTATTTTATTAATTTTGGATTATCTATTTATCAATAACGTTTTTGTTATTTATAGTTTTAAATATACCATTCCTTAATAAAAAATACCTAGGTTTCATAGGATTATGTAATTAGAATTTAGTTAATAGCACCCTTATAAAGGTGCTATTTAAGGTAATTAAAGATTGGCTTTAGCGAATTGTTAAACCGTTATTATCAAACTTTAATACTTTATCATCCGGTGCGCTTAGGTAAATACTGTCGCCATATTTTAACGGACAATCACCATCTGCTTTTACTGTTACGGTCCCTTTGCCTTCAATATTTATATGTAAAAAGCTCTCCGACCCTAAATGTTCAATTACACCGACAGTACCAGCCCACGTTCCTTGCTCAGTAGAGAGTGTTATATGCTCTGGTCGTATACCAATACAACTAACATTCGCATTTTCATTTTGTGGAGCATCTATAAAATTCATTTTTGGAGAGCCAATAAAACCAGCTACAAATTTGTTTACTGGGTTTTTATAAAGCTCTAAAGGTGTGCCTACCTGTTCAATAATACCGGCATTAAATACCGCGATTCTATCTGCCATTGTCATAGCTTCAACCTGATCGTGCGTAACATAAATCATTGTTGTAGCTAAACTTTTATGTAATTCAGATATTTCTAAACGCATATTTACACGTAGTGACGCATCAAGATTTGAAAGTGGTTCGTCAAATAAAAATGCCGAAGGCTGACGAACAATTGCGCGCCCTATCGCTACACGCTGGCGCTGACCGCCCGATAATTGCCCAGGCTTTCGGTCTAAATAATCGGTCAAATTAAGAATTTTAGCGGCGTTAGCAATTTTACTTTCGATTTCTGTAGGGCTAACTTTGGCTCTTTTTAAAGGAAAAGCAATATTGTTACGCACTGTCATATGCGGATATAACGCATAGGATTGAAACACCATTGCTAAGCCTCTTTTTGCAGGCGGTGTTTTTGTAGCGTCAATGCCGTCAATTTCTATATTACCACTGGTGGTATCTTCAAGACCTGCGATCATACGAAGTAATGTAGATTTACCACAGCCTGATGGCCCAACAAATACGATAAACTCACCGTCTTTAATTTCTAAGTCGAGCGGTTTAATTACGTTAACTTCATCAAAGTTTTTAGTGACTTGTTTTAGTGTGATGCTGCCCATGTGTATTCTCCTATTTTACTGCGCCGAAACTTAATCCACGCACTAATTGTTTTTGACTAAACCAACCAAGTATTAAAATTGGCACAATGGCCATGGCAGATGCTGCCGATAACTTAGCGTAAAATAACCCCTCAGGGCTTGAGTAACTGGCAATAAATGCCGTTAAAGGTGCAGCATTTGCAGCGGTTAAAATAAGTGTCCAAAACGCTTCGTTCCACGACAAAATAACATTGAGTAATAGCGTTGAGGCTATACCCGGTAAGGCTATTGGCAATAAAACATGGAATATTTCTTCACCAATTGTTGCGCCATCCATACGAGAAGCTTCAAGTATTTCGTTTGGTATTTCTCTAAAGTAGGTGTAAAGCATCCATACCATTATTGGTAAGTTAATGAGTGTCATTACAATAACCAAACCTAATTTTGTATCGAGTAATGCAAAGTCGCGAAACAATAAATAGATAGGAATAAGTACGCCTACTGGTGGTAACATTTTGGTTGAAAGCATCCACATTAATAAGTGCTTTGTTTTTTTAGTTTGCACAAACGCCATAGACCACGCAGCAGGTACCGCAATTAATAACCCCAGTAAACTTGAACCTAGTGATATAACTACAGAGTTCCAAAAATGGGTAAAGTATGGCGAGCGCGACAGTACATCTCGGTAATTTTCGAGCGTCCAATCAAACGCATATAAGCTTGGGCTTGCTGAAATTGCTTCGGCTTCCGTTTTAAAACTGGTGATTAACGTCCATAAAATTGGAAAGAAAATCATGCCGCTTATTGTCCATGCAGCAATGGTATAAATTAGTTTGGAACGACGGCTATCTTTTATAGTCATAATTAACCCTCCAAGTTTTTGCCAATTAAGCGCATTAAAAATATAGCGACTATATTTGCAATAATAACTGCAACTATGCCCCCTGCCGAACCGCCGCCTACATCAAACTGAAGTAGCGATTGCGTATAAATTAAGTACGTTATATTGGTTGACGAATAACCAGGACCGCCACTGGTTGTAACTAATATTTCAGCAAAAATTGACAGTAAAAATATAGTTTCGATTAATATAACCGCAGTTACAGCGCGCGATAAGTGCGGTAAAACGATGTAAAAGAACTTACTAAATGGGCCAGCTCCGTCTAAATCAGCCGCTTCTAATTGTTCACGGTCGAGTGATTGTATTGCTGTTAGCAGTATTAAAGCTGCAAACGGTAACCACTGCCAAGACACAATTATGATGATTGAAAATAGCGGCATTTGAGCAAAAAAGTCGATAGGTTCAAAGCCAAGCCAAATAGCAAAGTGTGCAAATAAGCCATTAACTGGGTTCATTAGCATGTTTTTCCATACCAATGCCGACACAGTTGGCATTACAAAAAATGGGGCTAGTACCATAATGCGAACGTAATTTCGTCCCCATATTGCTTGGTCTAGTAAAATAGCTAAGCCAATACCACCACAAATAGTGATAAGTAAAACCCCAGTTACTAGGTAGAGCGTGTTAAAAAATGATTCAAAAAAAGCCGGATCAGTTAGGAAAAATTCATAGTTTAAAAAGCCTACAAACTCTTTATCCCCTGGTACTAATAAATTGTAATCAATAAAAGAAAAATACAGTGTCATACACAGCGGAACTATCATCCAAGCAAGTAATAAAATTACACTAGGAAGAAGCATAAACCGAGCAAGCGTGCGCGAGTTAGTTGTTGCCATAAAGGTGACCTTAAAAAAGCCAATTCTATTTACTTGTTAACTATCAAGTGAAAATCAGAAACCCTTGATAGCGTTTATAACTAACAAGTAAATAGAATTGACATAAAATATTGGGTAAGTTTGAGTACTTACCCGCCCATTACATGCTATTTAGGATAGCGAGCTTTACGCATTGTTCGCTCAACGAGGTGCTGAGACGCACTAAGCGCTTGCTTAACGGTCATTTGGCCAGTTAATGCTGCTGAGAATTGTTGCCCAACAGCTGTACCAATTCCTTGAAACTCAGGAATAGCAACAAACTGAATACCTACATAAGGCACCGGTTTAACGGTTGGATTTTTAGGATCTGCAGATTGGATAGAATCTAAGGTAATTTGCGCAAACGGTGCTGCGTCCATGTACTTTTGATTACTGTAAAGTGATTTACGTGTACCTGGCGGTACTTTTGCCCAACCTTTTTTGTCAGCTACAAGTTGAGTGTATTCTTTAGATGTTGCCCAGCTAATAAATTTCATTGCGGCATCTGGTTTTTTGCTGCTTGCCGGTACGGCTAAAGTCCAAGACCATAACCAGTTACCGCGTTTACCTAGACCATTATCTGGCGCAAGTGCAAACCCTACTTTATCGGCAACTTCTGAGTCTTTTTTATTAGTAACAAATGCGCCTGCAACGGTTGCATCAATCCAAATACCACATTTTCCGGTTTGGAATAGTGCAAGATTTTCGTTAAACCCGTTTGCAGATGAACCAGCAGGTCCCGACTCTTTCATTACATCGACATAATACTGAAGGGTATTTTCCCACTCTGGGGTATTAAACTGTGGCTTCCAATTTTCATCAAACCAACGCGCACCAAACGAATTTGCCATGGATGTAATAAGCGCAACGTTTTCGCCCCAACCTGCTTTACCACGTAGACAAAGGCCATAAACACCTTCTTTTTTATCTGTCATCGCTTTAGCAGCTTTGCGTATAAAGTCCCATGTTGGGGCTTTAGGCATTGTCAGCCCTGCTTTTTCCATTAAGTCAGTGCGGTACATAACCATTGAGCTTTCGCCATAAAATGGCGCAGCATAAAGCTTGTCGTTAATCGTTAAACCGCTTCGAATTGCCGGAATTAAATCGTCTAAATCGTAGTTTTCACCTAAATTATCCAGCTCTTTTAGCCAATTTTGCTTGCCCCAAATTGGTACTTCATAAGTACCTATGGTCATAACATCGTATTGGCCGCCCTTTGTTGCAACATCGGTTGTGACACGTTGGCGAAGAATGTTTTCCTCTAGAGTAACCCATTTTAGATCTATATCCGGGTTTTGGCTGGTAAAGTCACTGCTTAATTCTTTCATGGTGATCATGTCACCATTGTTAACAGTCGCTATTGTGATTGTTTCTTTTGCCGCAGCGCCCATGCTTATAAAGCCACACGCGAGCATAATTAATTTATTTTTCATCGGGTATTCCCCATACACGTTATGTTTTAACAAGTGCTATTAAATTTCAATCTATTACCAATTCTATTTATGGCAGTTTTAACGCATAAAACTGCCCGCAAAGTGCCTTTTTAGGTCCTTTGTTTAAATAGTTAGACTAGTTGGATAATGATTTAAAATTTAACAGATATTTCAGAAGTGAAGCCGTCAAATCCTTTACCGATTTGGCCGCCCGAATTAACACCTTCTTCTTGGTTAACATACTCAACTTTTAAAAGCGTTTTATCGTTAAACCAGTAACCTGCGGCTACTTGAATACGCTCTACTGTGTTGTCTGTTTGTTCAATTAAGTCGGAAGTGTTATCGGCTTCTGCATAACGAGCCGCTACATATAGCTTTTTAGGGATTAGATATTGTTGTGCTTCAAACACGAAGTACTCAACCGATGAGTCGCCTTCTATTACACTGTTTGAATCAAAAGTAGTGCCATTTTCATCAGCTATGCCGTTTGTACCAAAGTAGGTAATACCGGCAACTGCATTACCAGCGGCATCTGCAAATGTGTAATCATCAGACGATTTACCAACCATAAAAATTAAGCTAGTTTCGTCAGATGGTTGATAAGCTAAGTTAAGCTGGATGATTGATTGCTCAAGCCCTGGCATTGCGCCAACGTGAGTGTCACGCTCGTTTGAAGGTGACGCTGAGAAATTATAGTTTTCACCATCGCCAAAGCGATAGTTTGTTGTGGTTACACCATCAAGACTTGCTACGCCATTTTCAAAACGTAACTGGTCGCCTTGATTCGCTTTTAATAAGTTTAAGCCTGCTTTAAAGCCACCTTCAAATTCTAGAGTACCTTGAAGTCGGTAGTTATAACCTCTGTCTTCTTGAAATGCTTCACCGAAACTTGAAGTCGTAATGTGACCTGTAACATTATAAGCACGTACTACACCACTATCGAAAGTTTCGCTGTAACTTAGCTGTGCGCCGTTTTCTGCGGTTGCGTAATCGGTAATACCATTACCAATAAGTGCATTACTTTGGTTATCTGCGCCGTCTTGAAAGCCTTTAAATTGAAATGGTGAGCCACCAATATTACCCAAACGCAGTGTTAAATTTGCGTTTTCTTTTGGTGTGCCATATAGACCTAGTAAGTCAAATTCAACACCTGCAAAATCGTTGTGAAATGAAAAGTCACGATCTTCGCCACCAAAGTCATTAGGCTCTTCTGCAATATCTATATCGGCAGTGATGAACTCGTTAATATGAAATTTAAGCATTAGATTAGCTCTAATACGGCCAAATCCTGATTCTTGTTCTTCATCTTCTGGACGAAATGCACCATCTTTAGCCTGAATTGACTGAAAGTTTTGCATTAGTAAAAAGTCTACGTCAACGCGATCTAAATATTCAGAAATATCAGCCTGTGCTGGAGCCGATGTAGCCATAGCTGCCGCTATGAGAGAAATTGCAAATTTAGTCTTTTTATTATTCAACATAATAAGCTCTTTATTTAGTGTGGTGTGTGATGCCAACTTTATTAAATTGCATTTTCATTTAATGAAATTGGTATTAATTCAGTGTGTATAGATGAGGCTGACTGAGCAAAACATTAAGTGGTTAATGAAACTGCACTTCTGAGCATAAGCCCATCTGCTGAGCATAATCACAGAATGAATTTAGAAGGTCAACGATTTTTTATTACAAAACGTTTACAAAAAATCGAATTCATATGTAAATATTTTTGAATCAATAAGTTAAGTAGCAAATTTGTTACATCAAATTTTGATGGAATGTTGTATTGGATTAAGGAATTTCTTATGAATACGTCATTATTGTTCATTACAATTAATGAAAATATAAGTTAGTAGAAGATATGAGAGCAGATAATCCTTTAAAAATACGTTGTTGGGCAAACCTATAAACAGTTTATTTATTGGTGTTTTTTAAGTAACGTTCTTGAGCTTATGATGGGGTTAGCTTAGTATTAAAGCACTTAGATGTATTCAAAATAGAAGTAACCTACATATGGAATTTGTTCGCCCGCTAGAGCCCATCCTCATTATTGATGACGTTAAGGAAATTCGTGATTATCTAAACCAAATTTTAACTGACTTAGGGTTTGAAGATATATTAGAAAGTGCTGATTTTAGCTCTGCCAAACCTATTATGGACAATAAACCGCCAGGCGTTATATTTGTAGATGTAGATTTACCAGACTCTAACGGTGCAGAGATATTGGAATACATTAATAGTGCTTACCCGCACACTCATGTTGTTATGTGTTCGGGCCACAATAGTCTCGAAAACGTACAAAACACGTGGGAAATGGGCGCTAAAGGTTTTATTGCAAAACCTTTTAATACAAAAAAAGTAGACACTGTAATGAAGCGTCTTGAAATAATAGAATAATAATAAGGTTAGCATGCATAGTACTGTTACTGCGATTATAGAAGATCTTTCGAGTGTTATATTTGGTAAACAACAACAAATAAAACTGGCACTTACATGCTTATTTAGCGAAGGGCATTTACTCATTGAAGATTTGCCTGGCATGGGAAAAACCACTCTTTCTCATGCATTGTCAGCTGTGTTAGGTTTATCGTATCAGCGTATACAATTTACCAGTGATCTTCTCCCTGCTGATATTTTGGGTACTAACGTGTTTAATTCTACTGAGCACAGTTTTACGTTTCATAAAGGCCCTATTTTTAGCCAAGTTGTTTTAGCTGATGAAATAAACCGCGCAGGGCCTAAAACACAAAGTGCGTTGCTTGAAGCAATGGAAGAGCAACAAGTGACAGTTGATGGAAAAAAATATACGCTGCCAAATCCATTTTTTGTTATCGCAACACAAAACCCGCTGTATCAATCGGGTACTTATCCGTTACCCGAGTCACAATTAGACCGATTTTTAATGCGCATAAGCTTGGGGTTTCCTCCTAAAGATGCCGAAAAACGCTTAATTTTGAATATGCAAAAACGAGATTATAGCCAATTACCGCAGCGTATTAACCAACAAGAGTTAGCGGCAATTCAAACCCAGATAAGCCAAATTACTTTAAGTAGCCCGGTTATTGACTACATTATAGAGCTTGTTAATTACACACGCACAAGCAACGCTTTTGCATCATCGTTATCACCTCGTGCTAGTATGGCTTTGGCTAAAGCAGCTAGGTCGTGGGCCTTTATAGATGGTCGTGATTTTGTAATGCCAGAAGATGTTCAAGCCGTATTTACAAGTGTGTGTCAGCATCGATTAGGTTTGCATAACGAGTCAGGTGAAGCGCAAGTAAACGATATTTTAAAAAACGTATTAGTTCCGGTATAAACTTTTATGCCAAAAAAAACAGCTAAGCGCCCTTCTTTATTTAAGTCATTTAAGCAAAGTGTATTTAATAAGTTATTAAAAAATAAACATTTAAAAATCTCAATTACACTTGAACACAGAACAATTTATGTATTGCCATCATCCCTTGGTTGGTACTTTATAGTTGTAGCTATTTTAAACTTTGTGATGGGCATTAATTATCAAAATAATTTAATTTTAATAATGTCTTATCTTATGTTTGTGGTGATGATTATTGCTGTATTAATGGGCTACAGTAACGCTAAAGGCTTAACAGTTAAATTTAAAGATGCATTTAACAGCTACGCTCCTCAAAAACCGAGTATTATATTTGAATTACAAAGCCCTTCAGTAACTCAATCTATTAATTTAACATATCAAGGGAGTGAGCAAACTCACAAACATACCGGCCAAGTTGATAGTAAACCTCAGGTACTCACACTCAACTTACCCTACAGCTCACGCGGTAAGTACTCAGTGCAACGTATTAAAATAGCGAGTAACTATCCCTTTGGTTTGATAACTGTTTGGAGCTACATTCAATTACAAGAAGAAGTATTTGTGTACCCGTCACTTGAACAGGTTCACTGTGATGCGCATGTTTCTATGCTTGATGAGCAAGCCGATAAAGGTATTTCTACACAATCTGGTAGCGAAGAGTTTGAGTCTCTTATCCCACATTTACCTGAGATGGGCTTGCAAAGAGTGTCGTGGAAGCATTACGCAAAAACACAGCAGTTGTTAGTTAAAGAGTTTGTAGACTTTAAAACAGCGAATGCGCTCTTCGATTTTACGTTAATGAATGGAGATACAGAACAAAGGTTAAGCCAGTTATGCTTTTTAGTGTGTGAAGCAACCGAGAAAAACACCCATTTTATGTTAAAGCTACCGAATAAAACAATAAATACAAATACCGGACAGCAACATAAGCAGCAATGCTTAGAATTCTTATGCTCATTTAATGGTGATGTGTAATGGACATACTTAAAAACGAAAAAGTAATAAATTATTCGCTGTCTTTTATATATGCATGTTTGATTGTATTTTTTTTATCACATTTACCGCTTGTTTTTGTAGGTGTACTTTCACTTATTTGTGCATGGAACTTTTACATAACGCTGAGTAATAAACCAAAGCCAAATGCTTGGCTGGCAAATATACTCGCAGGTGTGTCACTGGGTTTAATGCTCTACACAGTAGGCATGTCGGATACGGTTATTCTATTTGTGGCCATGCTGCTACTTGCTAGTTTATTTAAACTGCTACAGGCTAAAACCAAAAAACACTATCATGTAATTACAACGCTTACGTTTTTTTCACTCTCATCTGTGTATTTATTTAACCAAAGCATTTTAACAACTTTAACTGTAAGTGGTTTATACATATTAAACTTTGCAGTACTTGGCTTACTCGAGTCCAAACATAATTTAAAAATAGCCTCTAAACAAAGCGGTAAACTGCTACTTTTAGCGCTTCCTTTAGCTATATTTTTACTGCTTTTTTTGCCAAAAATGCCCGCCTTTTGGCAGCTTCCTGGGCCTAAGCTTGCTAAAACAGGGCTTTCTGAACAAGTCGATCCATTCGATATTGCAAAGCTTTCAAACTCAGATGAACTTGTGTTTAGAGCTAAATTTAACGAAGAAAAACCTGTAGCGCCTTATTATTGGCGAGCAATAGTCCATGATGAGTTTAATGGTAATGCGTGGCTTACGTCTGACTTTTTAAAATATAATAATGTAAAAACAAATACGCAGAGCGAAAATGATGAGCAACTTATTGCAAGCTACTCAGTTATTACAGAGCCTGCGACACAAAAATGGCTCTATGGTTTAGCGTATTCCAGTAGTAACTCACCAAATGTTGAAGGTAATTCACTAGGTTTATTGCGTAAAAAAAGTCGCCAAGCTAAAAACTTACAATACGATGTAAATAGCTTTAACTTCACAGCTTTACCGCTTGGCGAATTTGAAAAAAAACGCTACAAATACCTCGCTTATAAAAAGAATATAAAAACATCATTACTTGCTAAAAACTTAAAGCAAAATACACACTCTGATCGCGATTTTTATAACCGCTTATTACAATACTTTGCAGGTACGGGATTTACTTACACGCTAACTCCTACACCTATGAGCGGCGATAATACAATTGACCAATTTTTATTTGATAATAAACGAGGTTTTTGTGGTCATTATGCAAGCGCTGCTGCGTACATTTTTAGAACCGCAGGTATACCCGCTCGATTAGTAAGTGGTTATTTAGGTGGTGAATTAAATCAAGATAATAATACGCTCACTGTTCGCCAGTACGACGCACACGCATGGGTAGAAGTATATTTACAAAACGAGGGTTGGGTTATTTTTGATGCAACCGCCGTTGTTGCACCAGAGCGTTTAAATGGCTCACTTTCGCAAAACGAAGAGCTGAATGACGAATTTAAAAGTAACCTTGATTTTGGTTTAGTGAGTTTAAGTAATTTCCCCGCTATTAATTGGTTAAGGTTGGAACTTGAAAACCTCGATTATCAATGGTCTAGCTGGGTACTTGGTTTTGACGAAGAAAAACAAAATGATTTTTTAAAATCAATTTTTGGTAGTAAAAATATTTGGCTTGTACCATTAATGGTTTTACTAACAGCTGGTTTTTGTTTTATAGGTTATTTTATTTATTTAAACTTGCCAAAACGCCCGTCTAAATTAGCGCCTATGGTTAAAGAGTTTTATGAAGTAAAAGCATGGGCTAAAAAACAAAAAATAAATACACCCGATAATTTAACACCGAGTCAGCAGTTAGACTTTTTTGCTGATCAACTTCCTCGTTCTGCACAATCTATAAGCACTTTTAGGCAGTTATTTAACCAAGTACGCTATGGTAAAAAACCTTTTACGAAAGAGCGTAAAACTCAGGCTAAAGATCTGATAAAATTAATTAAAATTTCCAAATAGAGAATACTATGAATGCTGTTGTTATAGGCGTTATTTTAATGCTCGGGCTATCTCTGGCTCGCGTTAACGTCATTGTTGCCATGATCATAAGCGCGTTAGTTGCAGGTCTTACTGCAGGCTTGGGCATAAAAGAAAGTGTTGATGCGTTTAATTCTGGCCTTTCAGCTGGAGCTGAAATTGCACTAAGTTATGCTATGCTCGGCGCGTTTGCCGTTGCTATTTCTAAGTCGGGTTTAACACGCATTCTCGCTGATAAGCTACTTGCTAAAGTAAATGCAAAAGGCAGCGGTAATGAAACATTTTTAAGTTACTTCATTTTATTAATTATTTTAGGTTGTGCAATTTCTTCGCAAAACTTAGTCCCTGTACACATAGCGTTTATTCCTATTTTGATCCCGCCGTTACTTGTTGTTTTTAATCAGTTAAGATTAGACAGGCGTGCTATAGCGTGTATTTTAACATTTGGATTAGCAACGTCTTACATGGTGCTTCCTTATGGTTTTGGGGGTATTTACTTATATTCGATTTTGCACAAAAACCTAGTTGATAACGGCCTAGACATTGTAAATACCCAAGTCCCTGTGGCGATGATAATTCCTGCATTAGGTATGTTTATTGGATTGCTTATTGCGGTATTTATTACTTACAAAAAACGCCGCGAATACACCGAGCTCCCATTAACAACTGTGAGTAAATCTGCTGAGGTAGAAAACCCTAAAAAAGTAATGATTGTGGGGCTTTTTGCAGTACTTGCCTCACTTGTTGCACAAAACCTAAGTGGCTCAATGATTTTAGGTGGCTTAGTAGGTGTAATGATATTTAGTGTTTTTGGTGTAGTTAAGTGGGAAGAAAACGGCGACGTATTTAGTAAAGGCGTTGCGATGATGGCCATGATTGGCTTTATTATGATATCGGCACAAGGTTTTGCATCGGTTATGCAAGCCACTGGCGATGTAGCAAGCTTAGTACACAGCGCAGCCGCCCTTTTTGATGGTAATAAACCTTTGGCCGCCGGTGTTATTTTGTTAGTCGGGTTATTAATTACAATGGGAATTGGCAGTTCGTTTTCAACAGTGCCTATTATTGCAACTTTGTTTGTTCCTTTATGTTTAGACCTTGGCTTTTCTGTTATGGCTACCGCTGCGCTTGTTGGTACTGCGGGCGCTTTAGGTGATGCAGGCTCTCCTGCTTCAGACTCAACGCTTGGCCCAACATCGGGTTTAAATGCCGATGGCCAGCACGACCACATTAGAGACTCTGTTATTCCAACGTTTATTCACTTTAACATACCGCTGCTGATATTTGGCTGGATTGCAGCAATGGTACTTTAAAAAGTATTTATGTAAGTATTAATAAATGTAATTAAAAGCTAAATATAACCAAAAAGGTATGTTAAAAGCATACCTTTTTAGTATCCAAATCCAACAACTCTCACCCCTATCAATTCTCACCCCTATCAATTCCCTTCAGTTTGATTACTTTTTTAGTTAATACTCACTCTGTTGTTGAGGTTATACTTTATGAATATTTAGTATGATGTGTTCTTTTAATGGGGTTATATAAGCACCAATTAAGGTGCTTATATAAATTTACTTTAGCGCATATTCAAAGCTTTAAGTTAATCAAAACCATAAATCATTTTATCGCATACTACCGGAGTCGGTCTGTGGTTATCATCAACTGCAACAAAGGTAAAGCTGCCACTAATGGCTGAATGCTTATCGTCTTTGTGCATAGTTTCTAATAATATATCTACGTCAACTTTTAAGCTGGTGTTACCTACATGCACTACTTTAGCTATTAACTCTGCAAAAGTACCTGCTGGTATGGCTTCTTTAAAGTCGACTCTATCAGAAGATATAGTTACCAAAGGCTTACGACAAAAACGAGTCGCTGCTATAAATGCCACTTCATCCATCCACGCCAGTGCATCACCACCAAATAAAGTATTGTGATGATTAGTACGCCCTGGAAACACGGTTTTAGTTACCGATGTGGTTGAGTCTTCAATACGCTGAGCAATTATTGCATCGCGATTTACGTCAGTCATAATCTCTACTTTTTGTTTGCTAATGTATCTTGCATTAGTAATGCAGGATCAAGGCGTTCGCCTTTCCAGTTAAAACGCCAATCTAGGTGAGGACCCGTTACACGTCCAGTTGCACCAATTTCAGCCACTTTGTTACCTTGCTCAATTTTATCACCCACTTTTACATCAAGCTTACTTAAGTGAATGTAAGTTGAGGTAATACCATGGCCATGATCAATAATTAATGTTCCGCCAGAGTAGTATAAATCAGGTTCAGCAAATACCACGGTACCACTAATAGGCGCGTAAACAGGAGAGCCCGTTTTATTCGCGATATCTAAGCCAAAGTGCGGACGACGAGGCTCGCCATTAAAATAGCGCTGACTACCGTAAACACCCGATATGCGCCCTTCTGCAGGCTTTAACACAGGGTCTAAAAAGTACAATAAATCAGAGTCTACTTCTCTGGCTTTTCGCACAGCAACTGCTTCACGGCTTATACGCGCACTAACTTCTTTTGGCGGAGAGACATATTTTTTAGCTACACCGGTAATTTTATCAATTTTATATTCGCGCTTTGTGATAGCTATTGGCTGTGAATGCGATTTACCATTGTTATCTACCCATTTTAAAGTATGAGTAGTTTCAGCGTCACGACCAAAACCAAATACAAAATCACCCTTTGGTGAAAGTTTTAAGCTTTTGCCATCTAAGCTTACTGATTTAGCGTTTTCTAGCTTTCCAGTAACTAAACCGCCTTGTGTTAAATGTCCTTTTAACTCAAGCGCCATAGCACTAAAGCTAGCAGAGGCAACAAGCGCTGTTGCTAAAAGTGTTTTAAACATAACTAATCGATCCTTTTCCAACACCTTCATAAGCCGTTACTTTCACTGCTTTTTCTGGGTATTGGGCTTTAATTTGGCCAGCTACATGTTCAGCAATACATTCTACAGTGGTATCTACTGGCAAAATGTCGCAACGAGACTCGCTTATAGCCATTTCAAAATAGCCTTGTGCCGATGTATAAGCAAAACATACATCACCCGCTTTGGCTGTTATGTGTTTTAAATCAGCAGCGTTAATTTGATCTTCACTGGTGGCTAAGTAAATATCTTCCCACTTTTGAGACCATTCTTTTTGCAAGCGCGGCATAGAAATACCATCTAGGCTAATACCAATTTGAGAACGATGCCCATGAATAATACGCTGGCAATTACCGTCATGCTTTTTAAGGCCATGGCTGTAATGATAGTAAAAACTTTGGCTGTGTTCAGGCTTAAGAGACAGCTCAATTTTTTCAATGTTATCTGGTAGCTTCGGTAAAATAGTCGCAATTAAAAATTCGGTAACCGATTCAACAGTTACTTCATCTGCGTTAATCATGCAATAAGCTTGATGAGGAGCGCTCATAGCTAAGTGATTATTTTCACCAAATGTACAGTCGAGTGTTTTATGCTCGTCAAATTCAGATACAGTACCATTAAGCCCTGTAGGAATTGCTAAACGGTGATCAATACACTCATCTATAATGCCTTTAATTTGCTTTTTAACTAAACCAAAGTCTAAAACCATAGACTCTTCGTTAAGTTTACCGTGCAAAGTTAAATCAACAATCCAGCTCTCGCCAACGGCGCCGCGTTTGTTACATAAGTAAGAAAAATCAATCACAGTTAGTGAGTTAACAAAAAGGATCATAAACTTCCTTTAGACTGGTTATAAGACAGCGTTAATTATAATGATTTCTGATTGTAATTGCGCGGTTTTATAGTGCAAAAACCAATCGCGTTGATTGATTGATGATTTAATATGCAATATTTTGATTTTTTAACTGCTCCGAGTTGTTTAGCGTACAAGTGTACGCTAAAGTACTTGGCAATTTCTAAGCGAAGATAAGTGTTATGGAACCTAAAAATAGCTATACAAAAGAAGAGTTGATCCTGTGTGGTCAAGGTGAAATGTTTGGTGAAGGTAACTGCCGTTTACCAAGTGACAACATGTTAATGATGGATCGCATTACCTCTATTACTGCTGATGGCGGTATTCATGGGAAAGGCGAAATTGTTGCTGAGCTTGATATTGACCCTAGCCTTTGGTTTTTCGATTGTCATTTTAAAGGCGACCCAGTAATGCCAGGTTGTTTAGGCTTAGATGCTATGTGGCAACTAGTTGGTTTTTACTTAGGTTGGTCTGGTGGCCCTGGTCTTGGCCGTGCGCTAGGTGTGGGTGAAGTTAAATTTACTGGCCAAATTTTACCAACTAATAAAAAAGTAACTTACCGCCTTGTAATGAAACGCGTAATTAAACGTAAATTGTTCATGGGCGTTGCAGATGGCACTGTAGAAGTAGATGGTCGAGTAATTTACGAAGCAAAAGATTTAAAAGTGGGCTTGTTCCAAGACACTAGCGCGTTTTAATTTTTAAATGCGTACAAAAAGGCCTCCAACATGGAGGCCTTTTTGCTTAAATTCGATTATTGATTTTAGGTTTTGTACATGTTGCGGTTTTCAATCGCTTCACGCCAACCTCCTAACCACTCTGATTTGGGATCTACTTGTTGATAAGGGCATAGCTCTTTTGAGCGACCTGCTAAACCTGCTTTAAAACCTTGAGAATGAGCTCTTTCTAAACGATCTCTTTTCTGTCTCTTCATCGGTAATATCCTCACCTTTTTATTTGTATATTGTGTAGCATTAGTGAAATCTACATTTAATGAATAGTTAATAAAAATGTAAAATTCAAATCGTAAAAGCAATTAAATTGTTTGACTTTAACTAAGCTGCTGATGCAAAAATGAATTAACATTTAAAAAAGTAAGTGGTCATACAACATTTAATTTGACCGGTTTTATGCTAAATAAAATGCGACTCAATAATCGCTAAAAAGCACTTATGTGCTTTATTTGTGACCGACTAATATTGACTAAGTTCCAAACAAAAATGTAATCGTGACACTTTTATTTCATTAATCTTAAATTAGTAGCCCGCCCCTAACTTGAAGTATTTTTAAACAATTTAAATTTATGCTTGATTATTTAAAGTCGATCGGTCTAATATATGTACATGAACAAAAATACATCAACACCAATACGCCGTGGTCGCCCACCTAAAATAGCCAGAGAGAACGCCGATACCAAAGCGTTACTTATTCGCACGGGCCTAGAAACCTTAACTGAATTTGGCTTTAGCGCCACGGGGCTCGATACTATTTTAAAAAAAGCGGCTGTACCTAAAGGCTCCTTTTATCATTACTTTAAAAGTAAAGAGGCCTACGGCATTGCCCTAGTTGATGCATACGACAGTTACTTTATTGCAAAGCTTACCCATTACCTACAGCAAGAAGATGTTCCCCCACTTGAGCGAATCGTTAATTTTACCCAAAGCGCAATTAAAGGAATGAAAAAATACGATTACAAACGTGGCTGTTTAGTAGGTAACTTAAATCAAGAGCTTAATCATTTAAGTGATGAGTTTAAAACCAGATTAATGCAAAGCTACACCGCTTGGCAAAACCATGTAGAGGTTTGCTTAAACCAAGCTAAGCAACAAGGCACTATTGCAAGCCATGTAAATACAAAATTGATGAGTGAGTACTTTTGGATTGGCTGGGAAGGTGCGGTTATGCGCGCCAAGCTCACAAAATCAAATACTCCACTTACTTTGTATACAGAAATGTTTTTACGCGCATTATTAACCTAATGCGTTTTTATTTACCACTTAAAAGACGATCGGTCTAAAAGGATATCCCATGAGTAACCCAATTAAAGCCATTGTTATTAATAAAGAAGATAATAACCACAGCGCCTCATTATCGACTATCGAAAATAGTGATTTACCAAACGAAAACGTCTTTATCGACGTGCTATACAGCACACTTAACTATAAAGATGGTTTAGCAATTACTGGTAAAGGCCCCGTTGTACGCAGTTTTCCTATGGTGCCAGGTATCGATTTAGTGGGTACGGTTACAAATTCCACCAGCGATGAATTTAAAAATGGCGATAACGTAATATTAAATGGCTTTGGTGTAGGCGAAAAACATTGGGGCGGGCTTGCTCAAAAAGCAGCACTTAATAGCGATTGGCTAATCCCCTTGCCTGCAGGTATTTCTCCAAAACAAGCGATGCAAATAGGTACAGCCGGTTATACCGCTATGCTAAGTGTTATAGCTCTTGAAAAACAAGGAATAAACCCTGAATCTGGCGAAATACTTGTAACAGGTGCCAATGGTGGCGTAGGCAGCTTTGCTATTTATTTATTAAACCAGCTTGGCTACAACGTAACAGCAGCTACGGGTCGATTAGATCAAAGTGAATATTTAAAAGAGTTAGGTGCTAAACAGGTAATTGACAGAAACGAGCTTTCAAATCCTGGTAAGCCTTTGCTAAAAGAGCGCTTTGCAGCGGCAATAGATTCAGTAGGTAGCCATACACTTGCCAATATTTGTGCATCACTAAAGTATGGGGGTGTAGTAACCGCCTGCGGACTTGCCCAAGGCATGGATTTACCTGCCTCAGTTGCCCCATTTATATTACGTGGTGTGTCACTAATAGGCATTGATAGCGTAATGCGCCCTAAAGCCGACAGAATTGAAGCGTGGGATCGTTTAACAAAATTAGTTAGCGCTGATTACCTAGATAAAATTTCGACAGAAATATCACTAGAACACGTAATTGATAACGCAGAGCTACTTATGCAAGGCAAAATTCGCGGTCGTGTTGTAGTTAATTGTCAAAGTTAAGCTATTTACTCTGTTAAAGCCTCGTTATTAAATTTATAATGCAATTTGTATTTTAATAACGAGGCAACACCTATGAGCAACCAAGAACTTTTCAGTAATAATCCACTGCAAGGCGTTAAATTAGAACAAGTGGTTGAAGAGCTGGTTGAACAATACGGGTGGGAGCTCCTACACGCTTATTTACAACTTAACTGCTTTAAAAACAATCCTGATATAAAGTCAGCGGTTAAATTTTTACGTAAAACACAATGGGCACAAGAAAAAGTAGATAACTTTTACCTTTATCGCCTAAAAAACTTACCTAGACCTGATGATGTGCAATACGAATTACCGCCACGTGATCGCGTGATCCCAGCTGATCATAAACCTGGTGAGCCATGTGAGTTAAGTTTTAGTGATGCAAAACGTATTATGGAAAAAAAAGCATCAAAGCAACGTGCTCGTGATCGCAAACAACGCTCTAATTCTAGTAACCCTTGGGGTAACTAAACACGCTAATTTAATTTTGTAGAGCTATTTTAAATGGCTCTACAACTCTCTTTTATTAATTTTTATTACATCCACACCATATAGCTAACAAATAGAAATCAATACCCTCGGTTTTTCCAAAAATCTGTTTCAGTACGCTCTACCTCTAATGCCACCTTAAAAGTTTTATCAGCAATAATTTTTCCATTTAGCTCAATCGTCATACGCCAATCACCCAACTTATTCTCTATTGGTAACCAAAGCGTGTCGCCTAAATAAAAGTTCCAATCACTGTTTTTAACGTATACGTCGCCTTCAAAGGGGTCCATTACATCACCGTCACTGTCTGGAATATCTGGATGGTATATACAATAGTGAAGCTTTTCGCCTTTACCCTTTTTAATATTTACGATTAAGCCAAACTCAACATCTACCTCAGCTATTACATTTGTTGTAAATTGCTCTATTTGTGGCAGTGCTTTACTTTCGCTATCCCACTTAGAGTAAATACCGTGACTTTGTAACGTCACTACAGGTTTTGTTTTAGCCATTAAGGTAACCTTTTATATTAGCTATTTTTGCATTAGTTTAACTTTTGAAATTTTAAAATAAAACACAATCCAATAAAGTTAAATCTAAACTTAGCTTTAATACTTCGTCTATTTACATCATTGCTAATTTGTCATCATTGTTTACACATTATTTGCACAATTGCTGATTATTGTTTGAGTAACTTAATTGATCAGGTAAGCAGCAATGAAACTACACGCACTTAATATTAAAAACTCAAATAGGGTAAATGCTATAAAACTAAGCACCTTGTCTCTAGTTGTTTCATCGTTAGTTGCTTGCGGAGATGGCGAAGGCATAGTTGATACCTCAACAACTACAGATTCATCACCAACCACCTTAGATAACGGTACAGGTACGAGTAGCTCAACCCAAGGCGTGCTGTGCGAATATAGCTACAGTGAATATAACGAGTCAGTATCAGTACAGGCCACCAGCGTGGCAGATTGGTCATGCACAGGAACTACACGCGACATAGTCGCTAATGGCATACCTGATCACGAAGTAGGTACATTCCCTAATGCCGATAACCCAAATACTATTTCTGAACAATCAGTAAATGAAAGCTACACACTTGAGCCTGTAGAAACAACACAAGCAACCATGCTTGGTGGCCCTCGTGGAATGATAGGTGTTGTACTTAACGGCATTAAAATAGACGCCGGCACAGGCGGAAGTTGCGATGATTCAGGCACCGATTGTGATTTAGGCGACAACAGCGGTAATTGGAATATAGAAGCTTTAAGCCAAGACACGTTTAGTTTTGGAACAGACGACAACAATGCACACGTACAACCCGATGGCACATATCATTATCACGGTATGCCTGAAGGCTTTGTCACACTGCGAGGTGGCAATAGCTCCACTATGACTCTAATAGGCTGGGCAGCAGATGGCTTTCCTATATATGCACGTTACGGCTATGCAGACTCAAATGATGCAACTTCAGCGCTAACCGTAATGACCGGTAGCTACCAACACATAACATCTGTAAGCGCAAACCGCCCTTCTACCGATATATACCCATTAGGTACATTTGCACAAGATTGGGAATACGTAGCAGGCTCTGGTGATTTAGATGAATGTAATGGCCGCGTTGGCGTAACACCTGAGTTTCCTGATGGGATATACCACTACTACGCAACAGACACTTACCCGTTTTTTCAACGCTGCGTTAAAGGCGAAGTTTAATTAGGAGTAAGTTATGCCTTATATGAAAAATTATCTGTTAAGTGTGACCACATTGGGCTTATTGAGCACATCAACATTAGCAAACGCTCATTTAATGGTTGCAGAGCACGGTACGCTGAATTTTGTTGATAATAACGTGTTTATTGTACTTTCAATCCCTATGTCGGCTTTTAAAGGGGTTGATGAAAACAAGGATGGCAAAGTGTCAATAATTGAGTTTAACGCTCATAAAAAGCTAATAACTAAGCGAATTAAAAAGAACGTTTATTTAGCGGATCATCAATATAAATTTACTATTGACGGACTTTTGCTAAACCCAGAAGCGTCTCATAAACATAAAAGCGACAATATAGACCAAGTAACCATTACTGGGCGCTACTCTTTGCCTAGTAAACTAACCAAAGTTAACTTTAACGTTAAGCTATTTAGTAACAATGAGCACAAGCAGCACTATCAAATTACAGCGACTAATAAAACGCAAAAGCTAACTCATCAATTTGAGCTATCACCAACGTCGCCCTTTAGTAAGGTGTTTTAAAAAATTAAATTTTTATTTTAAAGGTATTGTTTGTCCCTGAAAAAAAATGTTATATTTGTTTCATAGGATGCACCATAAATGATAAGGACTGTCATGTTTAATACTTCTACAAATACTAATACCCCATTAAAATTACTTGAGCGTATGCAAAATAGTAAAAATGACTTTAATATTGATTTTAAAGTCTCAGTATTCGACCAATTTGGTAATAAATACTCTGGTATTTTTGATTCATTAGATTCTAATTCAAGCCTCCTAACCTTGATTGATAGCTCAGATGATATTACTTTTTTCAACATGAAATACATCACTCATTTAATTCTGCACGATTCTAGTACCCACTCTAATTTCATTGCAGGAAACTTACCTCAAAAAAATAAAAATAATAAAGAGCTAATTAACATAGATGAGAAAACAGATTTAATAAAAGAAATGTTAAACAAAAACTACTCTTTAGAATTTGAATTTAAATATGATGGATTCGATAAGATAAATAAAACTGAAACAGAAAACATTTCAACTTTGTTAGATTTTTTAACTGAAAATATAAAAGATTTAGCTAGTGATGATTTTTTTATGTCTTCACTAAAAAAAGTAAAAGAGTTTCATTTTCATGATAAAAAAGATGTTAAATTTTCTATGAGACTTTCTGGAGCAGAAATTTACATTACTATGGATTTTAATCAACAACTACCGAAAAACATTAATAACTTAATAGAGAAAGGTTTCAATAAAGTATTGTAACCAATTATATATTTTAACCTGTCAAATATAAAGGAATGACAATGGGACTTAAAGAGAAAAGAGCTGCAAGAGAATTTCAAGAAAATCGTCTAGATTCTTTGAAAAAACAAATTTTTAAAGCAGCTAAATTTGAATTCGAAATCGATGTTAACTGGGATACGATTGCTATAGATGATTACGCTCATTTATTTGATCAAACTTGGCCTTTGGTATACTTTGAGCCAACTATCAAAGCTTTCAAAGAGTTATGCTCGGATGACTTGTCTCAAGAAGCTATTCAAGAAGATTTGAAAAAAATAATTATACAAAATTACGGTGATGTACATAACGCAAACAACTTTGCTACTTATAATAAAGGTGTACTGACATTAAACCACTCTCCAATTTTGAATGCGGCCAATCAAGTAGATGATCGCGCATATTCTATTCAAAATGCTATAGAAAAAGAGCTATAATTAAGTTTGTATAAGAGGTGTTACTTAACACCTCTTATTTTCGGATTTTTAGGAAAGTAATGCTCTTGTTGCTGCTCACATAAACTAAACTCACGGGTGTTTTTATATGGCAACTTCATAAAGCCCGCAACACCCACGTCCGTAATATTTACCGCGTATTGCATTAGTTTATTTAGCAAACGTTTAAACTCAACCTCTTTGCTCGAATCGAGTAAGCGGTAGTAATGGTGAATCTTCATTCTGTCCGGCAGTGCTTCAAAAATAATACACCCCGTATGATGAATTTGGTTAAGCTCAAATACGCATTTAATAACTTTTTTAGGTAGCTGTAGTTGCTCATCAGGGTCTTTACCGTCTTCAAAGTATGAATGCGGGCGGGTTATGTCGTTTGCTTTCATGCTTACAACTTCGTATTCAAGCTCTGGTAGGCTATCAAACTTAAATGCCCCCGTGCCATCTCGCTCTAGTTGAATAGTTTTACGGGCATCAAACAAACAGCACTTAAATAGCCCTTTTTGATTAATCGCTTGCGCAAGCATAACCGTATTATTAATCGCATCACTAAACGCATCACCCAATGATTCGTCATGCATAATTAAAGATGATTCAACAAACATTGACTCATCCTTCCAATGAAAACTAAGCCCACCTACTACAGGGTACTTTGCTAATCGGCTTATAGATGCTAAAAATGCTTTTTCGGTATCGCCTGTATCAAACAAAAACTCTTTATAATAGCGGTCAAGTTGCGCGTCGTTTATATCTAGTAATTGCTGGTTATGATCGGCTTGGCGTAAAAACTGTTTTCGTGAACTATATACCACCGTGTCGGGCTGCTCGTCGTTGCCATACCAAAAAGGAATATCTGCTTTTCTTTGTTTTTTATCAAGCTCAGGTAAATACATTTTGGCCATAGTTGTAATGTTACGCATAAAGTAATCACCAGCACCATCACGTATGGCCTTACTTTTTGACAGCATGCCATCAATCACCTTAGCCAGCTCTTTTGGGAGCCCTAAGCTGCTTGCAGGGATGGCTTGCGCACCAAAGCGGCACGACTGCGCCGACGCTAACGCATACAACGTAGCGGCTACACCTTGCTCGTCAAATCGTGGGGATGATTGCTCTCCCGACATTTGCGCTTCACCAATAAAGTACACATCGCCCATACGGGCATTCGTTGTGCTTAAATCGCCCGACATTAAATCCATAAAGTTACTGGCAACAGGGTTACCGTCACTATCGAGCTGTGCATACACAGAGCTGCCCCAATCCACTAACGAAAGCGCATTAGTGTTTGCATCCCAAACAAGGTTTGAAGGTTTTATATCGCCATGCACTATAGGTTGTGGGCTAACGCCGTTTTTGTGACTACGTAAATCAATTAATACATTACGTAACCTAACAGCTAGCGCCATTATTTGCGCGGCACTAAAGCGCCCTGTTTTAAGCGATACTTTTTCAAGGTCCTCTCCAATGGCGCGAGCCATCATTAAAATCCCTTGTTTTTTAATTCGCTCAAATGCATAAAAGGTAGGCACTAAGGGGTTATTAATTTGCGAAAGCATATACGCTTCGTCTTCTAGACGGTCGCGTACACTTTGGGCAAGTGTAATACGCGAAAACTTAAATACCCAAGGTAAGCCGTTATCGTCATCACCTGCAAACACAAAACCAAAAGCACCCGAGCCAATCATTTCAACGTTTTTGTAGCCCAGCAGTGTTAGCTGCTTAATACAAATATTAAGCCACTGGCGGTGTTTTTTAGCATCGCGGTGCGAAAGCAAATAAACAGATTGCTCTTCGTTGATATAAAAATTGCGGATTTCTTTGGCTTTCAATACGGGCTCTCTGTCTTGTTAGTGTTATACAGTCATTTAAAGCACTCGATTATTAGTTTTATGTAATAAGATTACAATAGCGTGCGGCGTAGTTTTTAAGTTACCCATCTTTACTCACCCCTAAATAATTACAAATAACCAACAAATGTTGCATCCAATAAATTATCTAAGCCGTATTTAACATAGCTGCATTAATAACAAATACATTAGATAGGGATTTTAGTCATGAGAACATTAGCAATTTTAGCGCTAGGCACTTTGTATAGTGGTTATAGCTATGCAAACATAGAAAAATTAACCGTTTATGGTCACAGAGATGGGCTAATTGGTGAGTCAATCAGCGCATCTAGCGGTATTATTGGTCAAGGTGAAATTCAGCAGCGCCCAATGTTAAGAAGCGCCGAAATGTTAGAGTTAATCCCAGGTATGGCGGTCACTCAACATAGCGGCTCTGGTAAAGCTAATCAGTACTTTATTAGGGGGTTTAATTTAGATCACGGCACCGACTTTGCCACCAGCATAGATGGCATGCCAATTAATATGCGCAGCCATGGCCACGGACAAGGTTACACCGACCTAAACTTTATAATCCCTGAGTCTATTTCAACTATTAACTATCAAAAAGGCTCATATAGCGCAAGCCAAGGTGACTTTTCAACCGCTGGTAGTGCTCAATTTCAACTTGCTGATAACCTAAAACATCACCAAGTTGAACTCAGTATAGGAGAAGATAATTATAGACGCGCTGTTGTACTGGGATCTACTAACATTGCAACAGGTAAGCTCATTGCAGCGGCAGAATGGCAAGGCTATGACGGCCCATGGGATGATATAAACGAAGATGTAAATAAAAAGAATGCCCTACTGCGCTATGTTGGTAAAGCTTTTAATGGTGACTTATCAATAAGTGCCATGGCATACGACAATACATGGAATTCAGCAGATCAAATTCCACAGCGCGCTATATCACAAAATTTAATTACTCAATTAGGCTCTCTTGACACCACACTTGGCGGTAGCTCTAGCCGTTATAGCTTATCGAGTAACTGGCAGGGCGAGCATATAAAAGCCAGCGCTTATGTAATTAATTACGATTTAAACCTGTATTCTAATTTTAGTTATTTTTTAAATGATCCAATTAATGGCGATCAGTTTAATCAGCAAGATAGCCGAAATATTTATGGAACAGATATAAGCTACCAGTTTGAAACCAAAACATCAGATATAAACATACAACATACCGTAGGTATTGAGCTTCGCCACGACGACATAGATAACGTAGGGCTTTATAACACACAAGCAAGAGAGCGACTTAGTACGGTTAGGCAAGATGAACTAAAGCAAACGAGCTACTCAAGCTTTTGGGAGTCTAAACTTTTACTTACTCCAAAACTTGAAGCAACCGTTGGCGTTAGGTACGACTATTTTGATACAAACGTGACTAGTATTACCGCCGTAAATTCAGGAAAAGCAAAGGATGATTTAGTAAGTTTTAAAGGGAGTTTAAATTACCGTTTTACAAATTTAGTAGCTGCATATGCTAATTGGGGACAATCTTTTCATTCAAATGATGCGCGCGGATCTACTATTAATATTGACCCTGTTACCGGTGAGCAAGCAGAGCAAGTTGACTTATTAGTTAAAAGTGAAGGCGCTGAAATAGGCGTCCGATTTGCTGATGAGCAAAAGTTTAATCTATCAGCTGCACTTTGGTGGCTAACACTCGACTCAGAGCTTTTATTTGTTGGCGATGCGGGTAACACAGAACCAAGTGATGCATCTAAACGTTACGGATTAGAAATAAGCGCTTATTATTGGATTAACGACAGCTTTAGTATCGACGCAGAAACCTCGTTCACGCATTCACGTTTAGATATTAATGACAATAATCATTATATAGAAGGTGCTGTTCCTGTTGTTGCAAGTACAGGTTTAAATTGGCACTTAAGTGAGCAATGGCAGTCATCAGTTAGAGTTCGCCATATTGGCAAACGTACATTAACTAGCGATGGTGACGAGCGTTCGGAGCCATTAACAGTAGTAAATAGCGCAATTAGCTATGAGCAGACTCACTGGAAAGTAAACTTTGAATTTCTTAACTTATTTAATAGCACCGACCACGATATAGATTACTATTATGCATCGCGTTTACCTGGCGAATCAGCACAAGGCGTTGAAGATAACCACTTTCATCCAATAGAGCCACGAACAGCTCGATTAAGTGTAAGTTTATTATTTTAGTATTCATTGAGATTTACAGTGGTACTGTATATAAGAACAGTACCACTGTAAAACATACCCTTAGCCAATAAGTATCTTAGTAATTAATCCGATGCCTCAACAAGCTGGCTGATGTTACTCAACAATGCGAAGTTGATTTATTGAGTTAACAGCAACATGTGTTTGATAGTAATATTTATTGGTTTTTCTGCCTTTACTTAAAAAATCGATAGTTACCCGCTTCGCTTCACCTGTTACTTCAATTGTTTTACCTATAAAAAATGTGTTGGCTGATTGTCCGTATTTTTCGGTGAGTTTAGCAGCTACGTTTGAATCAATTGAAATTGTAATAGCACGTCGATCACGATAGTCAGCTTCGGTATTTAAAAATACGTCACCGTACTGAGAGCCTGCAGTTTTAATATAAAACTGAAATGTACCGCTAACACCTTGTGGCGCGCTCTGCTCCGAAAGAGCTATTAAATTCATATTAGCAATAGTGCCTTCGCCAAGCGCCGGTAAGTTTTGTACAGAGCTGCAAGCACTAAGTGTTAATACACTTAAAAGAGTAAGGTATTTCAAGATATAACATCCTTTTTTATAAGTAGATGTTAATAGTAACATTTATATATTTTAAGTTTCTATAAAAGAAACAAATTTAGCCCAATTAAGGGCTAAATTAGTTATATTTTAAAAGTATTCGTTATGGGGCATTTCGCTGCGATGGATTTGATTTAAAGCTTTTTAGCATCTGCTCAGGATCTTCAACGCCACTCTGATTTTTAGCCGCTTGCGCCCACCAAACCAATTGCCCAAAAGTACGGTGAAAATAATTAAACCACGATGACTGCTCTTCACCAACTTGCACAGATCCATTATCATTAAATACTTCTTGCGCTTTTGGAACATGGATCATTGCAGATACAGGCAAACAGCCAAGCTCTGATAAAAACGAGCGCATACTAATTGCCGCTCTGAGTCCACCCCACTGCCCAGCAGAGTAAGTAACAATAGCACTGGGCTTATATGAAAATAGTGAGCTACCAAAGTGATTAAGTAAGTCAGCGAGAGCTGGGCTCATACTGTGATTATATTCAGGGCTAACCATTACATATCCATCAGCCGCTTTAATTTTATCAGCTAAAGTATTTAGCATTGAAGGCGCCTTATCTTGAGCATAGGCAAAATGTGGTTTAAAAACTTGATCACTTGGGTAATCAAGTGCATCTATAAGCTCAAACTCATGTTCGGAGAATTGCTCGTTTAAGCACTCCATGCAGGCTTTAGACACTCTCTCACCTAAGCGAGCAGGTTTTGGTGGCGTGCTGTTACGCACTGTCCCTAAAAACACTAAAAACTTCATATGTAATCCTCATATGTATTTGAATAACATCTAAACACTAACACTTTTAGCTTATGTGTATTACACATATCCGTTTTTATTAATTTTGAACACTAATAATTAAATTTAAAACTGCGCTTTAGCAACCACACACTGTTAAAGGTTTTTTATCATGTGCTTATTTTGTCGTTCTCCATACTTTTTGCACATTTAGCCAGTAATATGCCACAGTATAAGTACACCAAAACCTATACTGAAAAGGATACAAGTAATGGGCTCAAATAATTACAGCGCGTTTGCAATCATTATTACCGCAACAGTTTTAACTCTAAGTGGCTGCGACGACTCACCAACTAATAAAAATACTAAGCAAGTTAGTAGCTCCCTTAGTGAAGTACAAAAAACGAATCAAACAATAAATTTATCTATGTTTAAAAAAGGGGCCTTTTTATCTGAGCCTAACATTGTTGATTGCGAAACGGCGCAAGGAACTAAAACTAAGTGTTATGAGTTAATTACATCAGGCGCACCTGCAGGTAGAGAGCCGGGTCCATTTTGCCCGCGCACATCGACCGATGGCGCTGATGTAACTGGCAGTTGGTTTAGTAAAGAAGGTACTGGTGATTTAGTTGATTTAACAGGCCAATTTGTCCTAAAGCTTGATGAATACTACGGCGATGAAAAGTGGGTACTTTACGACACTAAAACAAATGAAATTAGATATACAGCTACAAAAGAGTCTTGCGCTGGTGCAGCTCGCCCTGATGTTGAAGAGCAATATAAACAAAATTGTATTGAGTGTGAACTTTCGTATTTAGAAGATAGTTTTTCATTAACGTATTTAATTCCTGTTACACCTATTCCAGCATCTGATACTGGCCGATTAAGAACAGTAGGTATAGCACTAGACGGTACTGAGCTATCAGGGCCTGCTCCAATTAATGCAATTTTAGAGAGCTATACCATTGCGGCATTTGATGATTGTGGTGGCCATATAAATTTACACCAAGGTTATCACTATCACTCTACCACTGGTTGTACTGACTCAGCTGCTACAGAAGGTGGACATGCACCTCTTATAGGTTATGCAATAGACGGTTATGGTATTTATGCAATGCGTGATACAAGCGGTAAAGAAGAGTCACTTGATGAATGCCGAGGTAATACAGATGAAGTAAGGGGTTATCACTACCACGCAGCCAGTCCTAGTGAAAATATGTTTATAGGGTGCCTACATGGAGAATCAGTTAGGCCTGCAGGTGGGCCACCGGGTGATCATAATGGTCCACCGCCAGGAAATGATCCTGAAAAGCATTAAAAAGGAGTTGTTATGTTTATAAAAAGTAGTTGTTTAAGCGTGTTTGGTATGGCTTTACTTGCAGCACCCACATTTTTAAATGCTCATTCAGGGCCGTTAAATAGTGTTGCAGTTAAAGCCTGCGCAGATAAAGTAAAATCTCAATCATGTAAATACGAAGGCGGCCATAACGATTTATATATTGGCAGCTGCCAGTATATGGCTGATGATTTAATGTGTGTACGAAGCCAACCGATTCAAAAAATTGATAATGGAATTTCCGCCCCTATAAAAAGCCACACTCACGAAAAAGAAAAGAGTGATTTAAAAACCAACGTTAATAAAGCTTTGTAAATTTAGGGCTAATTTTTATTGATAAACTCTTAATAAGCAGCACAACCATTTTATTGTGCTGCTAACTTTTAACGATATAGATAGCTCAGACCAATACCACTCCATAACACGTTTTTTAAGGTTTGATCACCCACAAAGCGCTCAGCATTTTTATTAATTGCCATGGTGTAGCTAGTATATGCGTATACTTCAAGCTGCTTAATAACTTTATACGACACGTCAGCTGTAAGCTTAAGGTTGTTAATACCATTATGGCCATCACTTACATAACCTGCATTAAACCCTAGCCCCGTTTGAAAATCGATATTAACAGCTTCATTTATCTCGTAGCCTTTATTTATCGTAAGCTCTATAAATGTGCCTTGAGAATCAAACGAATAATATGCGCTGCTAGTGAGCTGAAATTTATTATCGTAAAAATACGAAAAATCTAAGCTAACCTCATTGTCGTGAGCATTAGAGGTGTTTTGACGCGATCTTAAATGGTTGTAACCAATAAACATATCAACGGTATTAAATAACTGAGTTGCGTAAATAGCATTTAAGTTAAACTCGGTATAATCGCTATCAACACCCGTTGCAACCCACGGAATAATAGCTATTTCATTATAATTGAATTCAGTTGCGATTGAGGCAATACCTTTACCCGCTAAGTTGTCACGGCCCTCACTTACATATCGGCTTTCCCAAAGTGGATGCACATGAAAATCAAAACCGTCATCAACATAAGTTGTACTTGCCTCATCTAGCTTAATATTTCCGCCAACACCTAATTCAGGCTCAAGTGCATGAACGTCTTGGGCCTGCACTTTAGCTAAAAGAGATGCACAAATAAGAGCTGCAAGCAAAGTACTCAATAACGTTTTATTCATTTATAGATACCTAAAGCCAAAATATATGCGCGTAAAAAATAGTCGCACATAGTATTTCGCAATATAAAAATAAGCTATCAGTATTTAATAATTTGAATTTAAAAGATCAGGAAATCTAGCATTCATACATTTTTTATTCGCCACAATTTAAGGGTACCAAATAAGTAAAATGACCCATAAATGCAGCAGATTATCGAGCTTATAATCCAAAATTGAATAGAATTCTGATGAACGATTTGGCTTGAAGTTAAAAAAGGAATGATTAAACCCGCAATACCTCGTATTAAATACACTGCGGTTATTAATACGAGTGCAGTTTTTAAAAATGGCAGTTTTAAAATGGCGCCTGCACCAGAGAGCGCATAAAAGCCCCAAATATCAATAATAACTGAAATAGCTAAAGTTACATAAGTAGGATACATACTGCCCTGCTCTGCCATTTGAGCCATTTGAGCCATTTGCTCACCAGCACCCAAAAGGCGATACCAATCAGGCCCTCCAAAAACACAGGCTACATGTAAAAGTGATGCTATAAAGCTTAAAATGCCTGCTGTAAATAATGTATTATTATTCATGTAATTATAATTTAATGACTCATGTAGGCAACAAAGCCAATTAATAGCACGTAAAAGCTAAACCCGAGCACACAAATTAAATAAACATTTTTAGCTTTATTCGCCTTAAACGATACGTAATCGGTAATATCGCTTTTAAACTTACCAAAGGTGACTATTTTTAAAATAGTACTACCTGTTGAGTAAATAAAAATACCTAAAATAGTCTCTACCATTAACCAAATAAACAGATCAAATGCAAAACTCATAACGTTCATCCAATAAACACTGTAAAAATAGCCTATCAAATATTTATTAGATTACAAACCTATTACCATCATTAAGGTGTAACAGTAAATTTCGTTAAACCTATTAACTGGCCTGATTCGGTGACTACTTTTACTTGCCACTTACCAACAGAGTCACTAGGGAAATTTACCTTGTGAGTCCATGCTCTGTAACCTAGCTCTCTCCCGCCGTTTATACTTAACGTGATCCGATCAACTTCTTTTTTATTATGAAGCCACACGTGAAATATTTTTTCATTTAAGCCTCTTGGTGCTTTAACAGCAGTCCAACTATATAAACCTTGATGGTGCAGCGTATAAGAATCTAAGTGTTTAATACTCCCTACTGGCTTTTTATGTTGTAAATCAACTTCATGAGCTAACGTAATATCGGTTAATCGCAGTGCTGCAGGAGGCACATAGCTTCTTAATCGCCACACTGCTGTGCTTAAAGCGCATAAAATCAATACAAGAATAGGAAAACGCCACCAGCGAGCATTAGGCATTAAATTGTTTAAACTCGGAAGAGTAACCACTACAGCAGTTACAAGTGCGGCACCTAAACTTTGGCTCGTTGTAAGGTTTAACAAAATAGGTAACGTAACAAGCAAAACAACAAATAAAGCAAAGTTATGAAACACGCTAAATAGCGTGCGGTTTCTAGCAAGTTTTTTATAATAAAAGGGATCGATAACCGATATAACTGCACACAAAGCAATAAGGGAAGTAAAAATTGCTTGAGGATGATCCCACTGCGTAACCGCTAAAAAAAACGGCAAAGCAAAAAATAGACTTTCTTGTTGCACCATTTGTAGCGCAAAACGCATTACATTAGGAGATACAGCCACACCAAATTTTTCTTCTACTTTGTCTCGTAGCCAATTATCAATAATTAGCCACAACCAACTAATAAGTAAAAATATCGCAATGACTTGCGAAAAAGACTCTTTTCTATCTACAAGTGCAAAGCTAGCAACGCCCGACAAAAACGCCAATACAGCCAATAATCCAGGCCGCTTTTGCATCGCGCTTATAAATTTAGCGATTATATTTTTACAGTAATCCATGTATGAGTGTTTCCGTACGGGTACGTACTTTATTATTTTTATTCAGAGAATGATTAGTTTAACCAAGTTTAAATGAACAACAGATAGATGGATGGATTTAAACGCGCCATTTAACAGTAAATCAAACTAACCATTTTTAATTAAATAAAAGCTCGGCATAGCGCGTCATTGGTACGTTTATTAATTTTTGTAACGCGTAAGCTTTAGCAAGTAATTCATCCTCACTAAGTACTGGCATTTTATTGTTAAAAGCAAAAACAATTTTATTGACGCCTTCAATAATAAAACTAAAAATCTGTCCTGCAAATTCTTTATCAAGTAGTTGATCGAACGTTTCTCTTTGCCCAACTTTGGTATGGCAAATATTAAGTACTAAAACACCATCAAAAGTGAGCGCATTTTTACAATCACGTAAGTAGGATGATTGCACCTGATCTGATTCCATCCCTTCTGAGCTATATAAATCAGAAAAAATAACATCCGTTTTTATCTGCGTTTTTTTCATGTAGTTTGCCGCATCATCAATGTGAATAAACAAACGTTCTGACACAGGCAGTTCAAAATATTTTATAGCCATTTCAGCAACGGCTTTACGGTATTCAACGGTATGTATAGTTAGTGCAGGAAACGCATGATAAAGACTTTTTGCTATAGAGCCCGCCCCAAGTCCCATTATCATCGCGGTTTTTAAATTTGGTATAAAAAAAAGCGCAGCCATCATAGCTTGCGTATAAGCTAAGCTTAACCCGTTAATATTATTTAACTTAATACAGCTTTGATAAATTTTTCCGTCAAAGCTGAGAATTAGATTCTTTTTTGTTTGATATACATAAACAGGGCCATGCTCATCAATAGTTGATGCAATACAAGTGCCTTTGATATCCACGAATACTCAATAGGTGAGGTGATAAAAAACGAGTATAACTTACTTAACGTACTGCCATGGCTATTAATATGATTTATAGCCTTTTATTAATTTACAGGCATTTATATACGTACTCAGAAAAGTCGGTTTATCTTTTGAGATTAGATTAGCTAAGGTATCTACTTATATAGCTAGCTGGAACTTACCCGTGACGACATTTATTATAAACAGCGATGCAATATGCTAAAAACCAACTAATACACTGATATAGCTACAAAAAAACTCTTTGAATATTCCTCATGTTTAACATGAATAAAGTACACATCAACACAAAGGAAGTCTAAACGGCTAAACATCTGTCCTTTGTTTTTATCGATTTATGCCTTTTTTTCGTCAATTACTACGTAATCGCATCTAACAATAATGTGTAATGAATATGACTCATGTTTTATGTGAAATTAAACCGTTTTTCTTCATATACCAATCCACGTATAAATTACTCATCCCTTAGCGCTAAACACTATTGCTAACAACTTAAAGCTGCTGAATACCTAAACCAGCTAAGCCAGCTAAGTAAGTTGCAAGGTTAATAAAGCGCAAAGCATCAATCAGGTTTAAATTATAAAATTGGATATAAACACGATGAAAAAAGATTTTACATTTAATATAAAGAGCGTTTCACTCGACGAAAATTATCATCCATCAACTAATACGCGTATCACAACCAACTTTGCTAATTTAGCCAGAGGTGAATACCGCAAAGCAAACTTGCGTAACGCCTTAAACATGATTAACAACCGTTTTAATGCCCTAGCCCATTGGGATAACACCAAAGGTGAGCGTTATGCTGTTGAGCTTGAAATTGTGTCTGTTGAGATAGGTATTGAAGACGGCGGCGAAAGCTTCCCATCAATCGAAATATTAAAAACAAATATTGTTGATCATAAAACTAATAAGCGCATTGAAGGCATTGTAGGAAACAACTTTTCATCGTATGTGCGCGACTACGATTTTAGCGTACTCCTACAAGAGCACAATAAAGGCAAGCCTCAATTTAGTATTCCTGATGACTTTGGGATTTTACATGGCAAGCTATTTCAGTCATTTGTAAATTCGGATACATATAAACAAAACTTTAAAAAACCACCGGTTATATGCCTAAGTGTGTCAGATAACAAAACCTACAACCGCACTGAAAACCAACACCCGGTACTTGGCGTTGAGTACGAACCAAATGAATCGTCTTTAACTGAGCAATACTTCAAAAAAATGGGCTTACAGGTACGTTATTTTATGCCACCAAATAGTGCCGCGCCTTTAGCATTGTTTTTCTTTGGTGATTTACTTAATGATTACAGCAATCTTGAGCTTATAAGCACCATTAGTACGATGGAAACGTTTCAAAAAATCTACAGACCAGAGATTTATAATGCCAACGCAACAGCGGGTAAATCATATAAACCAAACTTAAAAAACTTGGACCACTCACTAACGCAAATTGTGTATGACCGAGAAGAGCGCGGCAAGTTAGCCAGTGAGCAAGGCAAGTTTGCACAAGAGCATTTTATCAAGCCGTACCAAACGGTTCTTGAGCAATTCTCTACTCGCTATCTGTCATAACAACTAATAGCAACAACCAGTAATAACGCGCTTAACAATACGTTTAATAATTAACTAAAATATACGGCATTATTTATTATGAAAAAATTACTACCTACATCTACCGCAGGCAGTTTACCTAAGCCTTTATGGCTTGCAGAGCCAGAAACACTTTGGTCACCTTGGAAATTACAAGGTGATGAATTAACCCAAGGAAAACACGACGCCCTACGCTTGTCATTATTCGACCAACAACAAGCAGGTATTGATATTGTTAGCGATGGTGAGCAAACAAGGCAGCATTTTGTAACTACATTTATAGAGCACCTAAACGGTGTTGACTTTGAAAAACGTAAAACAGTAAAAATTCGTGACCGATACGACGCAAGCGTGCCTACAGTTGTTGGCCCTGTTAGCCGTCAAAAGTCTGTGTTTGTTGAAGACGCTAAATTTTTACGCCAGCAAACCAAGCAACCAATAAAATGGGCATTGCCAGGCCCAATGACAATGATTGACACGCTTTACGACGATCATTATAAAAGCCGCGAAAAACTAGCGTGGGAATTTGCCATAATTCTAAATCAAGAAGCAAAAGAGTTAGAAGCCGCAGGCGTTGATATTATTCAATTTGACGAGCCCGCGTTTAATGTATTTTTTGATGAAGTAAACGACTGGGGAATTGCCTGTTTAGAGCGCGCAATTGAAGGGCTCAAATGCGAAACCGCCGTGCATATTTGCTATGGCTACGGCATTAAAGCCAATACAGATTGGAAAAAAACACTAGGAAGCGAATGGCGCCAGTACGAAGAAGCATTCCCTAAGCTTCAGCAATCTAATATCGATATTATCTCATTAGAGTGCCATAACTCACATGTACCAATGGATTTACTAGAACTCATTCGCGGTAAAAAAGTAATGGTAGGCGCTATTGATGTAGCAAATCATACTATCGAAACGCCAGAAGAAGTAGCTAATACGCTACGTAAAGCACTCCAATTTGTAGATGCCGACAAACTCTACCCATGTACAAACTGCGGCATGGCTCCACTACCTCACCATATAGCTAACGGCAAATTAAATGCCTTGAGCGCAGGGGCAGAAATTATAAGAAAAGAATTACTAAAAGAGAATTAGAAAAGTAGCTATAAAATACAGATTGTAAACAATAACAGCTGCCGCACCATGCCATAGTAAAATCCATAAACATGGTGCGTTAGTTAAAATCTACTAACAAAATTTAGGTTAGATATTTAATTTTTTTATTATAAAGCTCTAACCTATTTTTTGAAAAATCGATAACTGCTTGGTATTGAGTAAAAAAGGGAGAGCCTAACAAACCATGTACTCCCTTTTCACCACCCGCTACCTGAACATGGTCAAGATTAAGTGACACAAAGTCAGGACTTTCAAACAGGCATTTCCAAACTCTATTGAATGAACTTCTATATCACCCATAGCGTGATCCGAAGTGCCCAAGCCTGCTGCATTCTCAACATTGAGTGTTTCTTCAATGCCTAACTCACTTAGGCATCCCCTGTCTAAAACAGATGTTCCAGCGCCAGTATCTAAAATAAAACGTAACAATTTACCGTTAATTTTAGCTTCAACAATTTGGTGGCCTGTTTCTGATATTTCAAACTCAATTACGGTTTTGTTCTCAAATAAATTCATATACGTTCCTTGTTATAGAGTTTTTAAAATATTACTTACTATTTTCAGCTTCCCACAATTAATAGCCAAATTTTACTAGTCGCCCACCTCAGCGCGTTTTGTTAGGTAACGTTTATCACCTGAGGCTCAATATTTGTTAAAACATGAATGATTTCATTTGTAGTCATTACTGAATAATGAAACAGCTTATTGTTGTTTAAACTGAAAGTATTCGTTTTAGTTTGAGCATACTCCAATAAGCTTGAATCAGAATACACGCCGATTACGCCCGAATCACGGTTTTGATGATAGTCATGAAAATGGCTACTTTCATCATAAGCTTCAAATAAAACGGTATTTGTAAACACAACCATAAACCTTACGGGATCATCGCCTTTTATATAAGTTTTAAGGTTCAGTGTTAGTAACCCATCAACATACGATAATTTGTCTAAGCTCCAGTCTTGGTAATTATTTGTGACTTCATCGATGGCAGTATTCATTTAATTACCTAACGAGCCTGTAGATTAACTCGTTTCTATTTGTTTTTATTGATAAACAAACCATAGCTGAGTTCCTATTTTGGTTCAATTGATTACTGTATTTTTACGCAGAATATAAAGAAGTGTTTGCTGTTGGTTTTAATTGGCGTTTCGAAAAGGATTACTGGTGTTTATGTGCAAAATTTAGGATGAGTGCCTTTGTTATTTCCTCTAAGAAAAGAACTAGATAAGTAAAGTCGCGTCTAAATCTACATACGCCCTACGATGAATCAACTTACCTAACGACATTGAAAAGTAAGGGATCACCGCTGTTAAAATTTGCGGTGGAAAGAGAACTTTAGCGCTTGCTGCCCACCTCAGGACATTTTGTTGTATGTACATTAATTCAAGTCTATTTCAGGGTGTTCTTTAATCCCGTACATTTTTTCCATTATTTTTAAGTAAAAATCTAAAGAGGGCATATTCATTTCTTCACGCCGTATATCTACATTAGTTTCATCTTCTATAGGGCTAAACACAACTTTACCTTCACTCACGTCAGCTTGAGTACCATAGATTTGTTTCTTTCCTTGTGCAATAAGAACTCTATCAGTTAAAAGAGCAACTTGTTGTCCGCTAACACCTTCGCCATTCAAATATGATTGCTTTAAATAAGGAAGCATTTTTACTTTAAATGCAACATCAGGTGAATGCTGGATGACTAAAAATGCTGCTCCAACTCCTTTAACTCCGACTAAATCTCTTGTTAACCAATGATGCTTTTTAATGATAGCTTTAAGTTTTCCTGTATTACTTTCATCTATTTTCATCATTTGTTCTAGGAGTGCTTTAGGCGGGTTTTGCCACCCAGCTTCTCCTATTTTGTTTCGAATATGCTGATCTTCAATTTCCATTTCAATTAGTTCTTTTTGCAGAGGAAGGTTAATTTCGGCAAAAGAATGAAGAGGTATTATCAACAGTAAAAATAGGTAACGCATCAACTAAACCCTCCTTGTACATATAACGAGTCTTTAGATTAACTCGCTTTTTTATTTATTTTTATTGATAAACAAACCATAGCTGAGTTCCTGTTTTGGTTCAATTTATTACTGTATTTTCACGCAGAATATAAAAAGAGTTTGGTGTTGTTTTAATTGACCAAACCAAACAGCCACTTTAATTGAACAAACAAAACTGTGCCACAAAATTAGCCCTTCAGATTCAAAATTTATCTTTTATTACTGGGTCACTTTCATTTCATCTATTAAATAAGTCATTACATTCTTAAACCCAAATTACACGCATGAAAATAACTCCGTAATGGCAGTTTTAACTTTTACTGAATGGTTTTTAATTTATGCTAATAGCTTTTCGCAGTTACTGATATTCGCTCGCCGCTTTCGCTTTAAGTTTTCACAGTAACTTGCTTGTGAGGTCGGCCTGCCTACTGCGCCGTGAAATACGCGCGTAAATTGCGTAGTGAGTTTTAGCCAGTTATCTGGGGATATATTAAGCCTTTCTAGTAAAGGAAGGTTCATATTATCAATATGCCAGCGCTTATCCTCTCGTATTATTCGCCCTGTTAGCTCAACGAGTTCAAGGTACGATTTAAGCTCAAACGGCAGCCCTTTAGGCATAATCTGACGTGGCATGCCTGCAAAACGTAGTAACTGCTTAGGTTGTTTACCTTCTGCGGCGCATGTTAAGCGATTTTGTACACTGGTATGGTCTGACTCTTCTGGTGTGTTAGCCATTTTAGCTCTAATGGGATTTAAATCAACATAGGCCATACAGGCTGCAAGTGCTGCTTCATCTAGTAATGCTTGCGATTTGAATCTACCCTCCCAGAACCTCCCTGTGCAGTTATCTTCTTTATTTGCTCTGCGGGCAATGTCTTCATTTAACACCCGCATATACCAGCTAATACTTGATAGGCGCTCTCGATATTCCTTTACTGTTTGATTAAAAAAGATAAGCTCAACTTTACTTAGCCTTTCACCCTGTATGTACTTTTGCGTTAACAATGTGCCTTTGCACAGCTTGTGCCAGTGAATAACAATCGCTTTATCATTCAGCCTGTTTGCTTTCTTATCATCTACATACAGTACTAAATGGGTGTGATTACTCATTACGGCATAAGCACATACATCAATACAAAATACTTTAGCTAATTCAAGCAGCTTATCTTCAACCCACCCTCGTCGATGCTCATAAGATTGACCAGTAAAACGATCTTCCCCACATAAAAATGCACGACGAACACAGCGTGAAATACAGTGATAGTATTTTGTATCAACCAAACTTACTTGACGCTTTCTTGCGATAGCCATAAGACACCCTGCTAATTTTTTAGACTAAACAAAACGTAGTCCTTAATTTTAAAAAGAGCAAAATTAAGGATGGGTGTCACTGTTATTTATAACAGTTTAAAAAACTCTAGATTTTTAGATTAAAAAAATAATTACAATCTATTACAGCTAAAGCGTGGTTAAAAGACAATCTAACCACACCTTGCTTTATTGTGTAATGACTTTCCAAAACTTATAGGTTGTGGTTTCTCAACCCGCCAGCAAGGGATGCGCTGATTGGCAGCAGCGGCGTTAAGGTTGCTTGAAATGCATGGTAAAGATCTTCGCGAAGTGGATAAACCTTTTCGGTTCGCTGTCCATCGTTGTCAACCTCAGGAAGCCAACCACCCTTTTCCGAGTCAATTATCATGCTGGCAATATAATCCCAGACTTCGCGATATATTGCCTCAAACCTCATGTCATCTGTGCGTCTGATCAATAGGTATGCTGTATTAGCAGCCTCCGCCTGAACCCACCAAGGCCTATTGGCAACCGAAACTTGATTGTCCCATCCAATTGTATAAACCATTCCCTGCTTACCATCGGCATTCCAACCATAGTGCATGGCACTATCTAATAGTCTTATTGCATCTTCTAACAACCAATCTGGTGCTGCTTGCCCGCTTGCAACAAGTCCAGCCTCAACTTTCAACAACAATCCACCCCACTCTGCAAAATGACCAGGGGTTAGCCCCCACGGACGTAAATCATCTGTGGGTTTATTTGCGTTGTAATCCGTCAATATCTGCCAGTTAGTATCAAAATGCTCAGGTAAACGGTAATCATACGAGCTAGCAATGTCATGGCCGAAGCGCTCTACCAGCCCCATAGCCCGATTTAGCCATATTTCTTCACCTGTCGCATCAAACAATGCTAGGAAGGCCTCAGTTGTATGCATATTGGCATTAGCACCACGATAGCACTCGCTTTCATTCCATTTCTCATCGAAACTTGGGGCCATTACGCCTTCAGCCTCAACCCAGAAATGCTGATTAATAATCGCAACGATAGCATCAAGCAGTTCCTGTGAGCGAGGTCGCTCGGCCATACTTGCGCTCGCCGCGGCGAGCGCCACAAAAGCATGAACATATGCCTGTTTAATGCCTTTGTGGCCTTCATCCTCAAACCAACCACCCTGCTCATGGTCTCTCAATGCCCCATCTAGCAGTGCTTGCAAGCCGTGATCGACTAATTGGCTCGCGCCAGGAACACCCAGTAATGAGGCAAGACTATAGCAATGAACCATTCTAGCGGTAACGATAGTGACAGCCGAGTGGCCAGTCAATTGCCCTTTATCATTCAGCGTGCCAAAACCTCCGCTTACTTTCGCTTTTTTATAATGCTCAAGCAAATGCTGGCCTTGATTGCTCAACCAATTCCTATGAGTACTGCGTTTATACCAAGTATCTTTGTTTATTTGTTTCATAACAAAAGTCTTAACCATTGATAATCATGCCACCATTGACGTGAATAGTTTGGCCGGTAACGAAAGAGCTATCTTGACATGCTAAATAAACAAATGCGGCAGCCATTTCACGTGGTTGTCCCATTCGCTGCATTGGAGTGACCTTATCCATGTCTTTTATAATATCGTCGTCATATCCTTTGAAAGTTAGCTGAATTTCAGTCACTACAGGGCCAGGTGCGACCTCATTAACACGGATACCTTTCTGTGCTAATTGCAACGCAAGTGCACGCGTAAATCCGTTGATGGCTCCTTTGGTCGCTGTGTAAGGCACCAAATGCTTATTACCAGCAAATGCATTGACAGACGTGGTATTGATGATGCTAGCACCTTCATTTAGATGTGGCAGCGCGGCTCGCGCCAGATAGAACATACCGTGCATATTGACATCAAAATGGGCTGCCCATTGCTCATCACTAATATCAGTTAAGCTATCAAATGGCTTTTGAAAACCAGCGTTATTAACCAAAACATGCAACTCACCCCAATGATCAATCACTTTAGCCACCGCCGCATCACAGTTTGAACTTTTACCAACATTTCCCTGTATAACCAAAACCTCTGCCCCTTCGGATTCTATTGCTTTGCGGGTGTGCTCTGCAGCGTCAGCATCAGTATGGTATATAAAAGCTATCTTCGCGCCTTCACGGGCCGCATGCAATGCCACCGCACGGCCAATGCCACTATCACCGCCGCTTATTAATATTGTTTTGTCCTTCAACTTTCCTGAGCCTTGGTAGTCCTGCGCGATGAATTCTGCTTGTGGCATTGCTTTATCTATCTGCTTACTCATGGGGATCTCCATAATTTAATTAGTAGTGCGAGCACTGGATTAATTTCAGATAATAATCATATTGATAATAACTGAACCTAGGTTTAACAAAATTGATACGTACGAGTATTTTAAATAATTCTTTATAATTTGATGTCTTAACCATCCCCAAGCTCTAGTCCAGGTACAGTCGATTACTGACTTTTTACGTAAAATTAAAAAGCCGTTTGTGCTTTTTTTGAACGAAAGGTTAGGTTAAAGAAAAGCTTCTCTTTAATAAAACGTGTTTAGAGTTTTGGGTAAAAAAAACTATTTTTATCCCTGTTAAATTTTTTGCAAGCCTGTTGATTTAATAAATTAAGGATGGGTGTCACTGTTATTTTTTCTCAGGGATTGCCGACCAAGACTATCTATAAGACCTGCGAGAAACGAGATTTAAGCACATTCCGTCCTTAACTTTAACCGTAGGCGCTATAAAATGAAAGCATATAACGTTGATAATTTTGCTGTACTCATTGGCATAGATTGGGCTGATAAAAAACATGATATTTGTGAACACCCAACAGGCACTAATAAATATCATTACACCGTTATTAAACACACACCTGAAGCGTTGCATGAATGGGCTATGGATATTAAGCAGCGTTATCCAGAGCAGAAAATAGCGATTGTTTGTGAGCTTAAAAAAGGCCCGCTTATTTATGCATTAGCTAAATACGACCATCTTACTTTATTTACCGTTAATCCTTGTGCTGTTGCTAAATACCGCCAGGCTTTTACGCCCAGTGGCGCAAAAGATGACCCATCAGATGCCTTTGTACAAGTTGAAATTCTCACGTTACACATGGATAAGCTGTCTGTCATTGAGCCTGAGTCAGCAGCTATGCGAACGCTGTCTCAGCTTGTTGAATATCGCCGAAGTTTAGTGCAAGACAGTGTCGATTTATCCAATAAAATAACAGCGACATTAAAGAATTATTACCCACAGGTACTTGAATGGTTTAAAGAAAAGGACACGTATATATTCTGCGACTTCATTCAGAAGTGGCCGTCACTCACTGCGGTTAAAAAAGCAAGAAAACAGACTTTACTCGACTTTTTTGAGAGTCATAACTCACACTATTCCACGGTCAATAATGCACGATTAGACAGTATTAAAAATTCAATGCCATTAACTCTGGATGAAGGCGTCATTGTGCCTAATCAAATTCTCGTTGAATTGCTTATTACGCAATTTAAAGTGTTATTAAAAGGTATTGAAAAGCTCGATAAAGCAATAAAATCGGCTTATAAAGCCCAGCAGGATAAAAAGATATTTGATAGCTTACCCGGTGCAGGTCCACAACTCGCCCCACGTTTACTTGTTGCTTTTGGAAGTAATCGTGCGCGTTACAATGATGCTGCAGAGCTTCAAAAGTACGCGGGTATAGCGCCTATTATTGAGCGCAGTGGTCAAAAGATGTGGACTCATTGGCGTTATAGTTGCCCCACTTTTTTAAGGCAAACATTTGTAGAATGGGCAGGCTTTTCTATTCGTTATTCATTTTGGGCTAAAGCGTATTATGAGCAACAAAAAGCCAAGGGTAAGCCGCACAACAGCATTATTAGATCACTGGCATTTAAATGGATAAGGATTGTATTTAGGTGTTGGAAAACGAATACACTCTACGATGAATCAACGTATTTAGCAGCATTAAAACGCAGAGGCTCACCACTTTTAAAATTTGCAATTAATAGCTAAATTTTACTAGTCGTCCACCTCAGGGCGTGTTGTTAGGCATTTACTTTTTCATTAACCCACGGTCTTTTAATTCTATTGTTTTTTGATCAAACTGGATCTGCATCGGAATCAAGTCTTTCCATGCTGCGATATGTATATGTGGATTACGTGCCCAGCCATTATTCCCGACTTTTGCTACAATATCTCCAGCTTTAACTTTATCTCCGACCTGCACTGTAACGTCTTTAATATGTGCATATGATATTTTCGTACCATCTGATTTTTCAAATGTAATTGAGCTCGCGATCCCTGGAGTTTGAATACCTGGTTGATTAGTAATAGGGTTAATGTGCACTTTTTCTACAGTGCAGTCGCAAGGTGCCAAAACCTGCTTATTATATCCAAACCAATCTTCATTCTTATGACCTTTGCCTGTAAATGGCTGAATAAAATATCGGTCATCTTCTCCCGTGAATTCTTGGATAATACAGTCTGTACCTCGAGCATCTCTAACCCGACCATTGAACTGTCCTTCCCAATGCTCTACACAAGCAAATGTTTCATAATGAGGTGCATGTATTTTGACTAAGTTTTCTGCATTTACAGTTAGCGAGGTAAAAAAAGTGATTAAGAGTAGTAAAGTTTTCAAATGAGCTCCTTGATGCCTAACGCCTTGCTAAGCGCGCAAAAAATTGTTGGCTAAAATAAGCGAGGCACGAGCAAAAGCCAACTGTTTTTTGTCCGTTTAAGCAACTTGTTATATTTCATTTGCTATAAACGACAAGCGGTCTCCCTAAATCAGACCACATACCTTTGATTACAGTTTGCCACTCTTCCTTTTCTTTAAAGTTTAAAGTGCTTAAATTTTGTTCTACTTGCTCTAGATCCATAAATGTTGAACAACCACCAGTCGCGTAAAGACCATCTTTAGTTACGTGTGCGAACACAAGAAATGTATTTCCAATTGTTGGAGCGGGACCACCACAAGAATTTTTTTCAATATTTGTTTTAATAAAAACAGAGTTAAGTACAGCCTTATTTTTCCATACTTGCTGGACTTTCAATTCTGTCTTGTAAAACGAAGTGTCCCAATCTCCTGATATTTTAACTGTTTTAAGTGCTACACCAGTGAAAATTGCGTCATATTCGTTCGTTTCGTCTTTAAAGCTTTTTGCTTCGCTGAAACAAGAACATCCGAATACCGTCAGCGGAGAAAGCATAAGAGCAAATAAAATAATCCTCAACATATACCAAACTCCTTTGAAATATAACGCCCCATTCAGGGGCTGATAATAGCTTGCTAAAATGTGTAGCGAAGCGGAACCGAGCAAGCTGTTAGCAGTCCCGTTACTGTAATGGCTTGTTATGTATTAACTTTCACCAACTCGCTAAACCTACAAAATAACTTTGTAAATTTTTCACTCTCAACTACTTTATTGAAGTAATAATCCAAGTAAATGATTAACTCTAATCTTTTGTCTTCGATAAATATATCACTCATAGGGTGAGGTTGTTGAGAATTAAATATAGGGTTTTCATATTCAGGGAATTGATCGATAGTTAGATCAAAAATATTACCGTCAACTTCTAACCAAAGATGGTAAATATGGTCATAAGCTGATTTATTGAGACCTCGAATTATTTCAAATTTATTATCAGGGAAGCGCAAAAACAAATAATAACCAAGAAATAATGAAGCTCCTTCACAGCAGTTTTCTGGGAAGCTGAAAAAATGAGGGATATCCAATTCATCTTTGTGCTTTAAATATACATCTCTAACTATTTTTGATATTTCGACAATTTGAATAATTTTCACCAAGTTTCTGATTAATACATAACAACTTTGTCTACGACATTTGTCGTTTTATAAACCGACAAATGTCCATATATTACAATGCATTTATCTTAACCATCAAATAAACAACTGTAAACAATTAGTTAACTGGAAATTATTTTTAATCAATGCACAAATACACCGAAATGGTGGAGATCAGTAATATTGGACAAAACAACAAGCACTGTCTATATATACAGTTAACTTTTACTAGAGATTCATATCATGAAATCACCTTTTTTAACTATGATAGCCGAACAAATGTATCTAAAGCGTTATGCTAAAAGTACTATTAAAGCGTATTTATACTGGATAGCTTCGTTTATTCGATTTAACTCTATGAGGCACCCAACAACGATGGGAGATAATGAGGTCGAACTTTTTTTAAATTACTTAGTCAATCAACAAAATGTTGCTCCTAACACTCAAACACAAGCCTTAAATGCGTTGAGCTTTTTATTTAAAGAAGTGATTAAAAAGCCACTTTCATTATCATTAAGTTTTATTAAGAGCAAACGAGCAACTAAACTACCGGTAGTTTTAACGCAGCAAGAAATAAATAATTTTTTTAAAGTGTGCTCTGCAAAGCATTATTTACCCTGTGGATTACTTTATGGCAGTGGTATGCGATTAATGGAGGTACTGCGTTTACGGGTACACGATATTGACTTTGACTATAACTGCATTCGAATTTGGGATGGCAAAGGAGGCAAAAATCGTGTTGTAACGCTTGCAGTAGAGCTCACACCCCAATTACGTTCTCAAATACAATTAGTTGATAGTTACCTGCAATTAGATCTGAAAAACCCTTTATATTGCGGTGCGTACATGCCGCATTTGTTACGTAAAAAATATCCAAATCATAATAAGCAGCTGGGCTGGCAACATTTATTTTCATCACATAAATTAAGTCTTGATCCCGAGAGTAAACAATTAAGGCGCCATCATATTGATGAAAAGCAATTACAACGCGCTGTTAAAAAAGCCGCTTTTGATGCAAATATTAACAAACACGTTACCCCACATACTTTGCGCCACTCATTCGCTACGCATTTGCTACAAAGCGGCGCTGATATACGCACAGTACAAACACAATTAGGTCACAGTGATGTGCGTACTACACAAATATATACCCATGTACTACAACAAGGTGCCAACGGTGTTATTAGCCCTTTTTCAAGATTATAAATATCTCAGTAACAAGGCAAAAATTTAGTTATATTGTTTGTCTATATGAGAAGTTTTTAACGCAGTTAATGAGTTATTTAGAACGCTAAAATGTTCTACGTTTTAATTCAACGGGTATCCTACTCATGTTTTACAACAAATTGCCAACGCCGTTATCAGCCCTTTTTCAAGATTATAAATCTCCCCTATTTAAAACAAAAAAGCATAACCCAAAGAGCTATGCTTTTAATCAACCTTAATCCAGTTCGGTTTACAAACGAATACCGCCGTCTATTTCAACCACGCGACCGGTAAAAAAGTCGTTTTCGATTATGTATTGTGCAGTATGCGCAATTTCGTCGCTTTCGCCTAAGCGCCCTACTGGCGTTACCGCAAGCATGCGTTGTTTGGCTTCTGGCTTCATGGCGTCGGTCATGGCGGTACTTATTACACCTGGTGCAATAGCGCCTACACGTATACCAAAACGACCTAGTTCTTTAGCCCATGTGGTGGTAAGTGCCACTACGCCTGCTTTTGATGCCGCGTAGTTTGTTTGGCCTATGTTACCCGCGCGCGCTACGCTCGACATATTAACTATTACGCCGCCTTTACCTGATTCAATCATGTGGCTCGCAGCTTCGCGCCCTGCTAAAAATACGCCGGTGAGGTTTACATCAATCACTGATTGAAATTGCTCAAGGGACATTTTTTTAACCACTTTGCCGTCTTTTGCTTTTATAAACATGCCGTCGCGTAAAATACCGGCGTTGTTTATAAGCACACCAATGTGGCCAAAATCGCTATTAATGGTATTAAATACGTTTTCTACTTCGCTCTCAACAGTTACGTTTGCGGCGTAGCCTTTAATAGCGCCAGATACACCTTCAAGCTGTGTTAGTTTCTCGCACGCTGTGTTTAATAACTCTTGCGCCATATCTATAAGTGCAATGTTAGCGCCCATAAGGGCAAACTTTTGCGCCATTGCAAAGCCTAAACCTTGTGCACCACCGGTTATTACTACCGTGTTATTTTTAATTTCCACGCGTTGCTCCTACTTAGAAAACAGTTTAAAAATGGCACTAAAGTCATCACTACCCGCACCTTGGTACTGTAGCATAGTGTATAAATTTTTAGCCATTGAACCCATAGGGGTTGATGAACTACTTTGCTGCGCGGCTTCCATGGCAAGTCCTAGGTCTTTAGCCATTAAATCAACCATAAAGCCTGGTTTGTAATCGTTACTAGCCGGTGCGGTATCCATTACACCTGGGCAAGGATTGTAAAGCTCAAGCGTCCAGTTACGGCCAGAGCTTGCAGTCATAATGTCGCTAAGTACTTTAGGATCGAGGCCGTTATTTATACCCATTTGCAGTGCTTCGCTGGTGCCTGCCATTAAAATACTGAGTAGCATGTTATTACATATTTTTGCTACTTGCCCTGCGCCAATATCGCCTGCATGAAATATGTTTTTACCCATATCACTCAGCACTGTATTTGCTTTATCAAACGCTGCTTTTTCGCCGCCAACAATAAAAGTAAGTGTGCCTGCGGTTGCGCCTGCAACTCCGCCCGATACTGGTGCATCTACAAAGCTAATACTCTGCTCGCCAAGTGCGCTGCCTACAATACGTGCTGATTCTGCATCTATTGTTGAGCAATCAATTACTAATGTATTTTTGCTCAGCACGTTAATTAAACCGCTGTCGTCGTTATTACCCAAATACAGCGATTTAACATGTTTGCCCGCAGGTAACATACTAATAAGTACGTCAGCATTGGTTGCACACTGCTTTGCATCAATCGCAGCTTTTGCGCCTTTGCTTGCAAGTTCATTTACGACCGACTGGTTTAAATCGAACACGCTCACAGTATGTCCAGCTTTAATTAAGTTAGCCGCCATTGGGCCGCCCATATTGCCTAAGCCGATAAAACCGATATTGAGTTTAGTCATCGTCTTTCCTTTATTTGTGTATTGGCGTGTCTAAGCCATCGAGTGGGTGGTTTTCGCCAAAGCGATTAGCAAAAAAGCTGTCGATTATTGTTTGTGGTACATCACTAAGTGTTTTGTACTGCCAATTAGGTGCGCCGTCTTTATCTATTAATAGCGCCCTTACACCTTCTTGAAACTCGCCTACTTCGCCAGCACGAACCGACATACCCAGCTCCATTTTAAAACACGCTAATAAGCTTTTGCCTTTACTTGTTTTTAATTGCTCACTAACGAGTGCGCAACTTAGTGGGCATCCGTGTTTAAGTGACTTTTGGGCGCGTTGTAGCCATTTATCGTCAGTAGCTAGCCCTAAAATATAATCAACTTGCTCCTGCAAGGTTGTAAATTCACCCAGCTTTTGAATCGTTTTTAAATTAGCTTTTATATTGCCTTTTGGCATACGCGCCGACTGGTTGTCTAAATCGGTTAATAACTTAGTTAAACGCTCATGATTTAAACTTGCGGTTTTGCCCCACTTTGCAGTTAAAATTTGCGTAAGCATGGAATCATATTTAGTGCTGTCGATAAAGTGATCGGCAAGTGATACAAAACGCGCGTCGTCGCAGTTAATCGATGCCGACGTTAACCCTAAAAATAGCCCCACGTTTTGTGGCATTTTATGTAAAAAGTAACTGCCGCCTACATCTGGGTATAAACCTATGGTTTGCTCTGGCATGGCAATGCGAGATGTTTCGGTTACGACGCGATGGCTAGCACCGGCCATTAACCCTAAACCGCCGCCCATCACTATACCGTTACCCCAAACGAGGATAGGTTTATCAAAGGTATGAATAAGGTAATCAAGCTTGTACTCAAGCGTAAAAAACTCTTCAACTAAGCTTGTTGGTTTACCTTGCGCCATTGCATGATGAAGGCTTACAACATCGCCGCCTGCACAAAATGCTTTATCGCCTGCGCCTTTTAACAACACCATTGCAATAGCATCATCGTCTTGCCAAGCTCGCAATTGCGGCTCAAGTAATTTGATCATCTCAAAATTAAGTGCATTTAAGGCTTTTGGCGCATTGAGTGTAATAAGCCCAATTAAACTGCCGTTTTCTGCGGTTGCGGTTTCAAATACCACGGGCTCATCGGCGCTATTTAATAATGTTAAAGCACTCATTAGCCATTTACCCAGTTAGCGCGGCGTTTTTCTAAAAAGGCATTTACGCCCTCTTGTTGATCTTCGGTATCAAATAAACCAACAAATAACTCGCGCTCAAGAGGCAATACACTTGCCATTGGTTGATGGCGCCCTTTTTGAATCAATGTTTTACACGCTGCAACTGAGGTAGGGCTTTGATCGGCTACTTGGTTGGCCAGTTTTAATGCGGCCGCAAAGCTTTCACCCTGTGGTACTACTTCTTCTACTAAGCCAATTTGCAGAGCTTTATCAGCTTTTAAGCGCTCGCCGCATAAAATCATGCGTTTTGCCCAGCCTTCGCCTACAAGCCATGCTAAATTTTGTGTACCACCCGCACAGGGTAATAAGCCAACTTTAGCTTCAGGGAGCGCCATTTGTGCTTGCTCTTCCGCAATACGTATATCGCACGCTAGGGCAACTTCTAGCCCGCCGCCCATTGCATAGCCGTTTATGGCCGCAACCGACACGCCTCTAAAATTAGCAAGCGCTTCAAATGCTTCACCAAATACACGCGACATATCGGCGGCTACGCCTTTATCGCCACCAGCAAATACGTTTAGGTCGGCACCTGCGCTAAAAAACTTCTCGCCTTCACCAGTCAGTACTAATGCATAAATATTTTTATTGTTATTAAGCGCGTTAACGGTATTTTTTAAATCAATTAATGTGTCTTTTGTCCAGGTGTTTGCTGGCGGATTAGACATAGTTAAAATTGCAACATGACCTTCGGTTGTTAGTTCAATACTCGGATTAGATTTAGATTCTGACATACATTGCTCCTTATAAAACGTCGCTTGCAGACTCAGCTAGAATTCGGCGCGCAATAATTACACGCATAATTTCGTTAGTGCCTTCTAAAATTTGATGAACGCGTACATCACGTACATGGCGCTCAAGCGGGTATTCTTTTATGTAACCGTAACCACCATGAATTTGCAGTGCGTCGTTACACACAGTAAAGCCAACATCGGTAGCAAAGCGTTTAGCCATGGCGCAGTAAGTGGTTTTTTCAACGTCGTTATTATCAAGTTTAAATGCAGCAAGCCTAACCATTTGGCGCGCAGCTACAAGTTCGGTGTTCATATCGGCAATTTTAAATTGCAATGCTTGAAACGCAGCCAATGGCTTACCAAATTGTGTACGTTCTTTTAAATATTCACGGGCTGTATTAAGCGCCGCTTGCGCTGTACCAATTGAACATGTGGCAATGTTAATTCGGCCGCCATCGAGGCCTTGCATCGCAAATTTAAAGCCTTCTCCCTCTGCGCCTAATAAGTTATGCGCAGGAATGCGTACATCTTCAAAGCTAATTAGCCGTGTTGGTTGTGCGTTCCAACCCATTTTTTCTTCTGCTTTACCGTATTCAACGCCTTTTGCGTCGGCAGGCACTACAAATGCCGAAATACCCGCAGCGCCTTCGCCGCCTGTACGTGCCATTACCACTAATACTTCGGTTTCGCCAGCGCCCGATATAAACATTTTTGAGCCGTTAATAACGTACTCATCACCCTCAAGCACTGCTTTGGTTTTAAGTGATGCGGCATCTGAGCCCGAGCCTGGCTCTGTTAAACAGTAAGAGGCAAGTAACTCGCCCATGACTAATTGCTCTACGTATTTGTCTTTAACGGCATCGGTACCAAAACTTGCTACCATCCAGGTAGCCATATTATGAATAGTTAACATGGCCGTTGTTGCTGTACAGCCCATAGCAAGCTGTTCAAAAATAATGCTCGAATCTAAACGTGATAAACCAAGGCCGCCTGCTTCCTCTGGCGTGTATAAACCACAAAAACCAAGCTCGCCCGCTGCTTTAATCGTGTCTTTAGGAAAGATATGTTCGCGATCCCATTTTGCTGCATGGGGCGCAAGTTCTGACTCGGCAAATTGGCGTGCTGTTTGAGTAAAGGCTTGTTGATCTTCAGATAAGTTAAAGTCCATTGTAGACCTCTTTAATTGTGTTAGTTGTGTTGTTAGTGTTTCCCGTCACAGGGATAGTTTGTGACGAGCGGCGAAGGCTTATGTGTGTGTTGTGTGTGAAGTAGCCTTCGCGCCCATCTTTTTTATTAATTATTCTTTTATTTACTCATTTTTTTAATTACGATTATTTTAAGTTAATACTCATGTTTGGACCCGAAGCAATATCGTCTTCAAACCAACGTGATGTAATCGTTTTAGTTTCTGTGTAAAAACGAATACCTTGTTTACCGTACGTGTGTGTATCGCCATAAAACGAGCCTTTCCAACCAGTGAACGAAAAGAACGGAAGTGGCACCGGAATTGGCACATTAATACCTACTTGGCCTACTTCAATTTCGTGTTGGAATTTACGAGCCACTGCGCCGCTTGACGTAAATAACGAGGTGCCGTTACCGTAAGGGCTGTCGTTAATAAGTGCGATTGCCTCATCAAGCGTGTCTACAAACATACACGCCAGTACTGGACCGAATATTTCTTCTTTGTATAAATCCATTTCTTTGGTTACGTCAGTAAATAACGTTGGGCCAACCCAGTTACCTTGCTCATACCCTTCAACCGTAAAGTCAGAACCATCAATTAAACAGGTAGCGCCTTGCTCTTTACCACCGGCAATGAGTGATAAAATACGTGCTTTTGCTGCTTTTGATGTTTGCGGCCCGTATGCCGCGTTTGCATCATCCCACACGCCTGGGCGTACATTTTCAAAGCCTGCTTTAATTTCATCTACCCACTCACTTGCTTGACCTACAAACACAGCAACCGAAATACCCATACAACGCTGGCCAGCAGCACCTACTGATGCGCCTACTAGGTTGTTTACAACGTGCGATTTACTTGCATCAGGCATAATAACCATGTGGTTTTTAGCGCCAACACACGCTTGCACGCGTTTAAGATTTTGTGTGCCTTTAGAATAAATATAAGCACCTACACTACACGAGCCTACAAACGAAATAGCACGCACTGCTTTATCTTCTAGTAAGCGGTCTACTTGTGGTTTTGTACCATGAACAACCTGTAATACGCCTTTTGGTGCGCCGGCTTCAATAAATAGCTCAGCTAAGCGCATTGGTGTAAGTGGATCTTGCTCTGACGGTTTTAAAATAAAGGTGTTACCACACACAATAGCCAGCGGGAACATCCAAAGTGGGATCATTGCAGGAAAGTTAAATGGTGTTACGCCCGCACATACGCCAAGTGGCTGCATGTAAGAATACGTATCGATTTTACGCGCTACGTTTTCCATTGTTTCACCCATCATTAATGATGGTGCGTTTGCTGCTTGTTCTACTACTTCAATACCGCGCCAAACATCGCCTTTTGCATCTTCAAATGTTTTACCCAATTCATGGCAAATAATGGTAGCAAGCTCATCATGATGTTCTTTTAATAGCGCCGCGTACTTCATCATAATGCGAGCACGTTCAGTAATAGGTACGTCTTTCCATGTTTTAAACGTCTCAGAAGCTGAGGCAATTGCCGCGTCCATTTCTGATTCTGTGGTACATGGCACTTGTGCAAGTACTTCTTGAGTTGCTGGGTTTATAACATCGATAAGCTCTTTTGATGCTGATTGAATAAATTCGCCATTAATAAGTAGTGGTACTTGGTGCATGATTAAATCCTAGTGTGTGAGTTGTGTGTTCTCTTTTAAAATTGGTAGCGCCGCTTTGTTAGTATTATTAGTGCAGCGCTTTTATAGTTATTCGTACAGCTTTCTTATAACTATTAAATACCTAGTTAATACGCTTCTACGGCCATAGCAACCGCTTCACCGCCACCAATACATAAAGACGCAATGCCTTTTTTAAGGCCTCGGTTTTTAAGGGCATGAATAAGCGTTACTAAAATACGCGCGCCGCTTGCACCAATTGGATGACCCAATGCACATGCACCGCCATTAACGTTTACTTTGCTTTCATCAAGTTTTAACTCGTTAATAGCCAGCATGGTTACCATGGCAAATGCTTCGTTAATTTCCCAAAGATCAACATCGTTTACAGCCCAACCTGCTTTTTCAAGCACGCTGTTCATAGCCCCTACTGGCGCTACTGTAAATTCACTTGGTTTTTGAGAATGCGTGCTGTGCGCTACAATTTTACAAAGCGGTGTTAAGCCCTGCTCTTTTGCTTTTGATTCGCTCATTAATATAAGCGCTGCGCCACCATCTGAAATTGACGATGAATTAGCGGCTGTAATAGTGCCGTCTTTTTTAAAAGCAGCACGTAAGGTAGGAATTTTTTCTGGGCGGGCGTTGCCTGGTTGCTCATCAATCGATACTGTTACATCGCCTTTGCGTGTTTGCATTGTATGGGGTGCAACTTCGTTATCAAAGCTACCATTTTGTATCGCGGCTTTAGCTTTACTTAATGAGCCTAATGCAAACGCATCCATTTGCTCGCGACCAATGCCGTATTCGTCGGCGGTGTCTTGTGCAAAACAACCCATAGCTTTATTGTCGTAGGCGTCTTCAAGGCCATCGCTCATCATGTGATCTTTTATTTCACCGTGCCCCATACGCATTCCGCCACGCGCTTTTGGTATAAAGTACGGTGCATTTGTCATGCTCTCCATGCCACCAGCAATAGCAGATTGAATTGAGCCCGCTTTAATTAAATCGTTTGCAAGCATGGCTGCTTTTAAACCAGAGCCACATACTTTGTTAATTGTTGTAGCGCCAGTGCTAAGTGCAAGGCCTGCTTTTAACATTGCTTGGCGTGCAGGTGCTTGTCCAAGGCCTGCTGGTAATACACAGCCCATAATTACTTCGTCTATTGCATCATTAGCTAAACCAGTTTGTGTGAGTACACTTGCAATGGCGGTAGCGCCAAGCTCGGTAGACTGCGCATCACTTAACGCTCCCATAAAACCACCCATTGGGGTGCGTTTTGCTGCTACAATTACCACTGATTCTAAAGTCATAACTAACTCCATTGTATTTATATGCAAATAGTTGTTAGTATATTTGCTCTATTAATTTAGTATTCATTTATTATTTAATACCCTTACACAATACTAACGTTTACGCCAACGTCAACTAAAAACAGCTTAATTTTTAGTTTTATAAGTGTAAGGATTATTTTCCATCGGTTAGACTACACTGATAAAATAAAAATAACCCATTGAATATTAACAACATAAATCAACACCTCGCTTAAACATCCCTTTATAAATAGTTTCAAATCACACCAAGCTTTACCTTTACGTAAACTTCACTTATATTGGAGTTATTCGAATGAGGTAAATACAATTATGAAACCAGATAATCAAACAAACTTTGCAAGCTCAGCCAAAATGCCGGCCAGTAATGAACAAACATTTAGCATTAGCGAACTCGCTAAAGAATTTGACATTACAACCCGCTCTATTCGCTTTTACGAAGACCAAGGGTTAATAACGCCAGAACGTAATGGTCAAACCCGTATTTATTCAAAACGCGATAAAGTGCGTTTAAAACTAATATTACGTGGTAAACGATTGGGCTTTACATTGGCCGAAACCGGTCGTTTGTTTGAACTGTACGACGCAGATAAATCAAGCGCTAAGCAGTTGGTTACTATGCTTGACCTTATTTCAGAAAAAAAAGCAGACCTATCTCAACAAATGGACGACATTAAAGTTGTTCTTATGGAGTTGGTGACGGCCGAGCGCCGCTGTAGAGACACGCTTAATAAAATAGACGAGTAAGTTTATTTTTAAAATAACAACACACTGACAACACACACGTCACACAGGAATGAATCATGAGCACTATTTCACTATATAAAGAAATGAACTTTGGCCTTGGCGAAACCGCCGATATGATCCGCGACCACGTAAACAGTTTTGCGAGTCAGGAGATTGCCCCGCTTGCTGAAAAAACGGACTTAGATAACGCTTTTCCAAATCAACTTTGGTCTCAAATGGGCGAAATGGGCGTACTAGGTATGACCGTATCTGAAGAACTTGGCGGCGCCGGTTTAGGTTACTTAGAACATGTTATTGCTATGGAAGAAATTAGCCGTGCCAGTGCCTCTATAGGGTTAAGCTATGGAGCACATTCAAACCTGTGCGTTAATCAAATTAACCGTAACGGGTCACAAGCTCAAAAAGAAAAATACTTACCTAAGCTTATTAGTGGTGAGCACATTGGTGCTCTTGCAATGAGCGAGCCTAATGCGGGCTCTGACGTAGTATCGATGAAACTCAAAGCCGAAAAAAAAGGAGATAAGTACATTTTAAACGGTAATAAAATGTGGATCACCAATGGCCCAGACGCACACACACTCGTTATTTACGCTAAAACAGATTTAAACGCTGGCGCTAAAGGCATTACCGCATTTATTGTTGAAAGTGACTTTCCTGGTTTTTCAACAGCACAAAAGCTCGACAAACTGGGTATGCGCGGCTCAAATACCTGTGAGCTAGTATTTGAAAACTGCGAAGTACCCGAGGAAAACATTTTAGGTAACTTAAACGAAGGCGTTAAAGTACTTATGAGTGGCCTTGATTACGAACGCGTAGTACTTGCAGCGGGCCCGCTTGGCATAATGCAAGCGTGTATGGACATAGTGGTACCGTATATTCATGAGCGTAAACAGTTTGATACCCCTATTGGTCAATTTCAGTTAATTCAAGGCAAAATAGCCGACATGTATACACAAATGAATGCTGCGCGCTCATACGTATACACGGTAGCTAAAGCGTGTGACCGAGGCGAAACCACCCGTAAAGATGCCGCCGGTGCCATTTTATACGCCGCAGAGCTTGCAACTAAAATGGCGCTAGATGCAATTCAAATTTTAGGTGGCAATGGCTACATAAACGAATACGCAACGGGTCGCCTGCTTCGTGACGCTAAATTATACGAAATTGGTGCAGGTACATCAGAAATACGCCGCATGCTTATTGGCCGCGAACTTTTCACAGAAAGCCGTTAAGGATTAAACCATGACTATTTTAAAATCGAGCGTTAATCCTCACGACCCAACGTTTGTGCAAAACCATAAAAATATGTCAGCGCTGGTGGATGATTTACGCAGTAAAGTAGTAACAATTAGCCAAGGCGGAGGCGCTGCATTAAAAGAGCGCCACGAAGGCCGTGGTAAATTATTTGTACGCGACCGCATAAATACATTAATTGACGAAGGCTCACCGTTTTTAGAAATTTCGCAATTTGCTGCCTTTGGTGTGTACGAACAAGCAATACCTTGTGCAGGCGTGGTAGCCGGTATTGGCCGTGTTAAAGGCGTTGAATGCATGATTATTGCAAACGATGCCACGGTTAAAGGCGGTACATATTTTCCGCTTACCGTTAAAAAGCATTTACGCGCACAAGATATCGCCGAGCGTTGCCACTTACCATGTATTTATTTGGTGGATTCGGGCGGTGCAAATCTGCCAGAGCAAGATGATGTATTTCCAGATAAGCTGCATTTTGGTCGTATTTTTTACAATCAAGCCCGTATGTCGGGTAAAGGCATTCCACAAATTGCTGTAGTAATGGGCTTATGTACCGCAGGTGGTGCGTACGTACCTGCAATGGCAGATGAAAGTATTATTGTAAAAGATCAAGGCACTATATTTTTAGCAGGTCCGCCCCTTGTAAAAGCAGCAACCGGCGAAGAAGTAACAGCCGAAGAGTTAGGCGGCGCCGATGTGCACTGTAAAATTTCGGGTGTTGCCGATCACTACGCTGAAAACGACGCCCATGCGCTGTCTATTGCGCGCCAATGTATTGAGCGTATTAATTATACACGCCCTACGGCCCCTCTTCTAGATGATGTAAAACCACCCCGTTACGATATAAACGAGCTTTACGGCATTGTGGGCACCGACCTTAAAAAGCCATTTGATGTACGCGAAGTAATAGCGCGCACAGTGGACGACTCATCATTTGATGAATTTAAACGTTACTTTGGTGAAACGCTGGTCACCGGTTTTGCCAGTATTTACGGCAATCCTGTTGGCATAGTGGCTAATAACGGTATTTTATTTAGTGAGTCGGCGCAAAAAGGCGCGCACTTTATTCAACTGTGTGCTCAGCGCAATATTCCTTTAGTATTTTTACAAAATATTACCGGCTTTATGGTGGGTAAAAAATACGAAGCCGAAGGTATTGCTAAGCACGGCGCTAAAATGGTGATGGCGGTTTCGTGTGCTGATGTGCCTAAATTCACAGTACTTATTGGCGGCTCATACGGCGCAGGTAACTACGGTATGTGTGGCCGCGCATTTGAACCAACCATGATGTGGATGTGGCCTAATGCCCGTATTTCGGTAATGGGCGGCGAGCAAGCAGCCGGTGTAATGGCGCAAGTTAAACAAGATGGTTTAGCACGCAAAGGCCAAACCATGAGCGAGCAAGAAATCAGTGATTTTAAAAAGCCAATTATTGATCAGTACGAACAGCAAGGTCATCCGTATTACGCCAGCGCACGCTTGTGGGATGACGGCATTATAGACCCTGCTGACACGCGTAATGTATTAGGTCTTGCGTTAACAGCTGCGAATAACGCACCAAAACGTGATTCGAAATTTGGCGTATTTAGAATGTAACCGGAGCGCAAAATGTCAGTAACACTACAAATTACAAAATCTAATGTGGCTGTACTTGTGTTAAGTCGCCCAGAAAAAAGAAACGCATTTAACAGCGAAGTAATACATGAGCTGATCCAGTGTATTGAACATGCAAATACGCTTGATATTCGTGCTTTGGTTTTAAAAACAGAGGGTCAACACTTTTCAGCAGGCGCCGATTTAGCCTGGATGAAATCAATGGCTGATAACAATTACACCGATAACCTAGCTGATTCAATGCAATTAGCTAAATTAATGCAGGTATTGGCAAGCTCCCCGCATCCTACAATTTGTGCTGTGCAAGGTGCCGCTTTTGGTGGTGCTCTGGGCTTAATAGCCTGTTGCGACATAGCCCTTAGTAAAGACGATGCACAATTTTGTTTAAGTGAAGTAAAACTGGGTCTTATTCCGGCGGTTATTAGTCCATACGTTATTAAAGCTATTGGTGAGCGCGCTGCTCGCAGGTACTTTTTAACGGCTGAAGTGTTTGATGCACATACTGCTAAGCAACTTGGCTTAATTCATCAAGTAACCGGTAATTTAGACTGTGCGCTCGATAATATGCTGCAAACACTGATTGATAACGGACCTGTTGCAGTAAAAGCCGCAAAAGCATTAATTAACGATGTAGCAAATAAACCAATAACCGATGAACTCATTGAGCTTACCGCAGAGCGTATTGCAAAAATTCGCGTATCTGAAGAAGGTCAAGAAGGGCTAAGTGCTTTTTTTGATAAACGCCCACCCGCTTGGCAACTGTAGGATTGATTATGAACACACAACGATTACAAAAAATACTGATTGCCAATCGTGGAGAAATTGCGTGCCGTGTAATGCGCAGCGCAAAACAAATGGGCTTAACCACGGTCGCGGTTTACTCTGATGCAGACAAACATGCCCAGCACGTAAAAATGGCTGACGAGGCTTACCATATTGGTGCCGCGCCAAGTAAAGATTCGTATTTAGTAGCAGACAAAATTTTACAAGTTGCCAAAGACTGCGGCGCTGACTGTATTCACCCAGGCTATGGTTTTTTATCTGAGAACAGCGAATTTGCTAAAGCCTGCGAAGCTAATAACATTGCTTTTATAGGGCCACCAGCAAGTAGCATTGAAGCAATGGGGTCTAAAACCCGCGCTAAAGAAATAATGGCAGCTGCTAATGTACCGTTAGTGCCTGGTTATTACGGTGATAAGCAAGACCCTGCTTTTTTACAAAGTGAAGCTGAAAAAATTGGCTACCCTGTACTCATTAAAGCGGCCTTTGGTGGCGGTGGTAAAGGCATGCGTGTGGTTGAAAAAGCACAAGACTTTATGAGCGCACTACAAGGTGCGCAACGTGAAGCGATTGCCGGTTTTGGTAACGACTTAGTGTTATTAGAGCGCTATGTAAACCAACCTCGCCATGTAGAAGTGCAAGTATTTGCAGATAACTACGGTAACTGTGTTTATTTAGGCGATCGTGATTGTTCTTTGCAACGTCGTCATCAAAAAGTAATTGAAGAAGCCCCTGCTCCGGGTTTATCTGACGCACTACGCAAAGAAATGGGCGAAGCCGCTGTACGTTGTGCACTGGCTATAAATTATAGAGGCGCAGGTACGGTTGAGTTTTTACTTTGTGGCGATGAATTTTTCTTTATGGAAATGAATACGCGCCTTCAAGTAGAACACCCAGTGACCGAAATGGTAACCGGTGTAGATTTAGTCAATTGGCAAATTAATATTGCGGGTGGGCAAACATTGCCAATGACACAAAGTAATATTCAATTGCAGGGTCATAGCTTTGAAGCGCGTATATACGCAGAAGATCCAGCCAACGACTTTATTCCGTGCTCGGGCACTATTGAAGCACTACACACACCCCTTAACAGTGAATTTGTACGCATTGATACAGGCATTGCACAAGGCGACGAAATTAGCCCGTTTTACGATCCGATGATTGCAAAACTTATTGTGCATGACGACAATCGCGAACAAGCACTGAGCCGCTTACAACAAGCCCTTGAGCAATTTCATTTAGCAGGTTTTAGCACTAACATTGGCTTTTTACATAATTTAGCAAGCCACCCTACGTTTAAACAAGGTGCGCCAAGCACACACTTTATTGCTGAGCAGGGTGATTCGTTAGTTGCGGTTGATGAGCAACTGTTGCAAGCAAGCCAACTTATTGGTGCTTTTGCCTATTTAGAATCGCTAACTAACACCCAAAATGCGCAATACAGTGCAAGCCCGTGGCAACAACTGAGTGGTTTTACACTCAATGCACCACAAGCAATTAAAGTCCCTTTTGCCGATTTACAGCTAAGCGCTATAAAAACGACAGCGGGCTATAATATTACGCATAACGAGCATGTATTTAAACTACAAGGCACATTAAATAATAATCTGTGCACTGTATTTATTAATGGTGAAAAACATAGCGCGCACGTAACTACGGTTGGTAATAGTACTGCGGGCAATATTGTCACTGTTATGAATAAAGCACTGCAAACTAAGCTTGAACTAGTTGATAAACATTATATTAGTTCGCACGAAAGCGAAGCTTTGCCACTTGCCGCGCCGCTTAATGGCACAGTAGTTAAGCACTTAATCGACATTGGTAGCACAATTACCAAAGGCGATGCGGTTGTTATTATCGAAGCCATGAAAATGGAATACACGCTTAACGCACCACACGACGGCATTTTAAGAAGCTACTGTTTTGGTGAAGGCGAATTAGTAACGCATGGAGCCTTACTTGCTATTGTCGAAGATACAACAGAGGAAGGTGCATAATGAGTGCCTTTCCAAATAAAGTACGTATTGTTGAAGTTGGCGCGCGAGACGGCCTACAAAACGAAAAGACAGTAAGCACAGCCGATAAAGTAGCGCTTATTAACGCCCTAAGTGCTGCAGGTTTAAAAGATATTGAAGCGGGCGCGTTTGTCTCACCTAAGTGGGTGCCGCAAATGGCAGACTCAGCGGATGTAATATCAGCCCTTGATTTACCCAATGTAAATTTAAGCGCCCTTACACCTAACTTAAAAGGTGCACAAGCAGCGCACGCTGTTGGCATTAAAGAATTTGCTATATTTACAGCTGCGAGTGAGTCGTTTTGTCAAAAAAATATCAACTGCTCAATAGACGAAAGTATTGAACGCTTTAGCGAAGTAATAGCGTTTGCTAAAGCGAATAATATTCGTGTACGTGGTTATGTAAGCTGTGTACTCGGTTGCCCATACGAGGGGGAGATTGACCCGCAAGTAGTACTTAAGGTATCGCAAAAGCTATTAGATTTAGGCTGTTACGAAGTAAGCCTTGGCGATACCATAGGTGTTGGCACCGCTAAAAAAGTAACGCAATTAATCGAGTTACTTTTAACGCACGTTGATAAAGCCAAGTTGGCCGTGCATTTTCATGATACATACGGCCAAGCGCTCACAAATATTTACGCAGCTTTAAGCCTAGGTATTGCAACGGTTGACGCGGCAGTCGCGGGCCTTGGTGGCTGTCCTTATGCTAAGGGGGCGTCAGGAAATGTTGCCACCGAAGATGTAGTTTACTTACTGCAAGGGCTTGGCATTGAACACTCAATTGATTTACAAAGGTTAAGTGACGCTGGCTGGGAAATAACCAAAGCACTTGGTAAGCAACCTGTGAGCAAAGTATCTGTGGCACTGCACACAAAATAACCTGAGCTCTGGATAATAAATCTATCTCGAGCAGCTATTTTCAGCACTAACTACGTTGAATTTACTTGCAATAGGCCAGCTATTGACGCGTAAATTCGCCTTGTTTTCACTGAAAATCTCTGGCTAGAGAAAATAAATTTAAATATCACCCTGATTCATATGTTAGTAAATCTATTAACCAGAGTTCAGGTTAAATAGCTATCTTATGAAATGATGATTAAAGATAGTTAACAACAAATAGCACACAATGAGGAGAGACTCATGGCCGGTTTTGATAAGGTAGTTTCGAGTTACGAAGCTGCAATGGAAGGATTAAAAGACGGCGATACCATTATTGCCGGTGGTTTTGGTTTATGTGGTATTCCTGAGGGCTTAATTAAACAAATTAAGCACATGCAAACAAAAAACTTAACCGTAGTATCTAATAACTGTGGTGTTGATGACTTTGGTTTAGGTATTTTATTACAAGACAAACAAATTAAAAAAGTAGTTGCCTCGTACGTTGGCGAAAATGCCCTATTCGAGCAGCAGTTATTAAGTGGCGAAATTGATGTAGAGCTTACGCCTCAAGGTACACTAGCTGAAAAAATGCGTGCTGGTGGCGCGGGTATACCTGCGTTTTACACCGCAACCGGTTACGGTACTCCAGTTGCTGAAGGCAAAGACGTAAGAGAGTTTAATGGTCGCCCGTATATTTTAGAAGAATCTATAACAGGTGAATTTGCCATTGTTAAAGCGTGGAAAGCCGACCGCTTTGGTAATTTAGTGTTTAGACACACCGCCATGAACTTTAATCCAATGGCGGCAACAGCGGGCAAAATTACCGTTGCCGAAGTAGAAGAAATTGTAGAGCCGGGTGAGCTTGAACCAAGCCAAATTCATACCCCGGGTATTTTTGTAAATCGCGTTATTAAAGGCAGCTTTGAAAAACGCATTGAACGTGTAACAACACGAGATTAAGCAGGAGCAAAATTATGGCATTATCACGTGAACAAGTTGCAATGCGCGTTGCACAAGAACTTCAAGATGGTTACTACGTAAATTTGGGCATAGGAATTCCGACACTCGTCGCAAACTATGTACCAGATGATATTGAAGTTATGTTACAGTCCGAAAATGGCCTTTTAGGCATGGGCCCGTACCCAACTAAAGCAGAGCTAGACGCCGATATGATTAACGCGGGTAAAGAAACCGTGACAGCAGCCACAGGTGCAGCCATATTTAATAGTGCAGATAGTTTTGCCATGATACGGGGTGGTCATGTAGACTTAACCGTTCTGGGTGCATTTGAAGTTGACCAGAACGGCAACATCGCATCGTGGATGATCCCTAAAAAGCTGATTAAAGGCATGGGTGGCGCGATGGATTTAGTCGCTGGCGCGAAAAACATTATTGTTACTATGACCCATGCAAGTAAGCATGGTGACTCTAAACTATTAGAAGCCTGCTCTTTACCGCTTACTGGCGTTAATTGCGTTAAAAAAATAGTGACAGATTTAGCCGTATTAGAAGTTAAAGACGGCGCATTTCATCTATTAGAACGTGCTCCGGGCGTATCTGTTGATGAAATCATTAGTAAAACAGCAGGTAAATTACTTGTTGACGGTGAAGTTCCAGAAATGGTTTTTTAGGCTTTAGCTTAAAATAACGCTTTACCCTGTACCGACCTCATTCCCAGTGCCAATGGCGCTGAGTTACCCAAAATCCCTCTTACGAGGGATTTTTTTTATCTTTTGTCATTATTTTTACCGTCATTCATACATCTGTAGTAAATTTTATCTATAATACAAATATAAACTAAATGTAAGCGCTTAGATTCTTTGCACTATTTTGTGGATAGCCTGCACCCTTTTTGTGAACTAGCGTCAATTTTATTTTTAACCTATTGATATTTAAACATTAAATAGTTGGTTCAAATTTTGCCTAAGTAAGGCGTCTCAATAAATTAAATAATTCTGGAAAACATGCAAACTCCTATTCGTGGCCTTCGCTCTTTTTGCTTTGCCGCAAGAAGCCTAAGTTTTAAGCATGCAGCTAATGAGCTGTACTTAACGCCGTCTGCGGTAAGCCATCAAATAAAACAACTTGAAGAACAACTTGGTATTGAGCTTTTTCAACGTAAAACGCGTTCAATTAGCTTAACCACAGCGGGTAAAAACTTTTTTGATGCTGTGTCTCCTATCATCACAATGTTAGAGAGCACCATTAATGAGTTTAGTCAGATGCAGCAAAATACAAATTTGACGATTACCCTGCCTGAATTTTTTGCCAGCGAACTACTCATGCCTAAATTAAGTGAGTGGACCTCAGAGCATCCTAATATAAACCTGCAAATGGACACGCTTAAAACACGCAAAGAATTAACGCGTCATAGCGATTTATCTATTGTATTGTCCTCTGGTAAACCTACTGAAGGGTTAGCGACTGAGTTGTTTAACCTTGAATATATTCCTGCATGTAATAAAAAATTGCTCGATCAGTGGAGGGACGATCATCGTCAAGCCCTTAACCAAGTTCCGCTAATCTTGCACAAAGCTCGCCCTTGGGCTTGGCATCAGTGGGCCGAAAAAGCAGGGATTGATGATTTTTCTCCTTCGCAGATTATTCAAATAGATAGCATGTTTGGTGTAGCGCGTGCAGCGCAGCAAGGCATGGGCATTGCACTTATTCCACTGCCTATTAGCCAAAGCTGGCTAGATGAGCAATGGCTTTACAAATTATTCGAACAGCCTTTAACAACTAAAGATAAATACTATTTAGTGCAGCACGAATCAAGCACGCCTAATCACCCGCTTGATTTATTTGCGAAGTGGGTTGTAAATACGTTTAGAAAAATTCAAGAATAATCCCCTATTAGGCGAGTTCAGTAATACAACCTACTCTGTGTTGTATTACTGAACTCGTCTAAACCTCCCTGCAAATTTGAATGATTTTTTTAATTAAATACATAAACTTAGCACCATGCATTAGACTAAAGTCTATAGTTTAATTTTTTTCACTCATTGGTTTTGTTTTTATCGTTTGTCGAAAATAAAGTTAAATATTAAAGTTGCTTTATCAGCTCAAAACAACTTAGTTAAATTGTTTCTTAAGAGCAATAAATGCAACCTTTAGAGTTCTAGTAACTCAAACGTAGCAGTAAAAAGAATCTTATATTGTGTGTGTAAGATGTTGTCAGTGTGAAAAAGCGGTTCAAGTTAGGTGGTGACTTGGCTTGAACTGTTTTTATTTTTGGCGCAAACCACATGGTATGCAATACAAAGCTACCAAAGCGTAGTAAACAGAATCTTTATATTGTGTGTGAAGATGTTGTCAGTGTGAAAAAGCAGTTCAAGTTAGGTGGTGACTTGGCTTGAACTGTTTTTATTTTTGGCGCAAACCACATGATATGCAATACAAAGCTACCAACGTGTAGTAAACAGAATCTTTATATTGTGTGTGAAGATGTTGTCAGTGTGAAAAAGCGGTTCAAGTTAGGTGGTGACTTGGCTTGAACTGTTTTTATTTTTGGCACAAACCACATGATATGTAATAAAAAGCTACCAAAGCGTAGTAAACAGAATCTTTATATTGTGTGTGAAGATGTTGTCAGTGTGAAAAAGCAGTTCAAGTTAGGTGGTGACTTGGCTTGAACTGTTTTTATTTTTGGCGCAAACCACA